>JAFNAE010000007.1 GCA_017860005.1 Acidobacteriota bacterium
TAGGCGCGCACGCCCAGCCCGGTGTCCATGAGCAGGTCCTTGATCTCCTTGAGACGGATCAGCTTGCCGTTGAGGCGGTACTGGCTCTCGCCGGTGCGGAAGACCCGGCGGGAGACCACCATGTGGCCGTCGTCGCTGCCCGCGAAGCCGGGCTCGGTGCGGAAGCAGAGCGTGACCTCGCCCATGCCCAGCGGCTTGCGCTTCTCCGAGCCGTTGAAGATCACGTCCTCCATGGTGTCCGCGCGCATGGACTTGGCGCTCTGCTCGCCCAGCACCCAGGTGATGGCGTCCGAGAGGTTGGACTTGCCGCAGCCGTTCGGCCCCACGATGCCGGTGATGCCGCCCGCGAAGCGGACCTCCACCGGATCCACGAACGACTTGAAGCCGGACAGCTCGAGACGCTCCAGTTTGAGCATGAGACGCGATCCCCCCGGGAACGCCGGCAAGGTACCAGAAGGGAGCTCGCGGGCACAAGATCTGGGGTCCGGCGGGGCGGTAGCCACAAGATGTTGGAAGGGCCGGCTCCTGGCGCATTGACCTCGGGGGGCCCGGGCCCATACGATCCGATGCCGGTCTCGAGACCCGATCGGAGCCCAATCTTGAATCTCGTCGCGAAGGCCACCATCCTCGATGCCGCCGAGACCGCGCGTGTCCTGCGCCGGATGGCGGGCGAGATCGTCGAAGCGCAGCGCGGCGTCGAGGGCCTGATCATCGTCGGCATCCGCTCGCGCGGCGTGCCCATGGCGGAAGCGATCTGCACGGAGATCGAGCGGCTCGAGGGCAAGCGGCCGCCGATGGGAACCCTCGACATCACGCTCTATCGCGACGACCTCTCGCTGATCGCGCCCAAGCCGGTGGTCCGGGAGAGCCATCTCCCCGAGGACATCGAGGGCAAGGTGCTGGTGCTGTGCGACGACGTCCTCTACACCGGGCGCACCGCGCGCGCGGCGCTCGACGCGCTGGTCGACTTCGGGCGGCCCCGGGCCATTCGCCTGGCGGTGCTCGTCGATCGCGGCTGGCGCGAGCTGCCGATCCACGCCGATTTCGTCGGTCGCAAGGTGCCGACGCGGGCCAACGAGGTGATCAAGGTCAGCTTCGAGGCCATCGACGGCGAGACCAGCGTCCAGATCCTCGAGCGGCAGGCCGAGGGATGACCGAGCCGGCCTGGACGCGCAAGGACCTGCTCGGCATCGGCGAGCTGTCCGTGGCCGAGATCGAGCTCATCCTGAACACCGCGGAATCGTTCGCCGAGGTCGCCGAGCGGCCGGTCAAGAAGGTGCCGACGCTGCGCGGCAAGACGGTGGTCAACCTCTTCTTCGAGCCCTCCACC
Source organism: Acidobacteriota bacterium (assembly GCA_017860005.1). Taxonomy (GTDB): domain Bacteria; phylum Acidobacteriota; class Thermoanaerobaculia; order Multivoradales; family JAGPDF01; genus JACTMI01. The sequence continues at coordinate 1,331 of JAFNAE010000007.1, forward strand.
CGCACCCGGGTCTCGTTCGAGATCGCGGCGCAGCGGCTGTCGGCCGACGTCGTCAACTTCACCTCCGCGGGGTCCTCGCAGGTCAAGGGCGAAACGCTCGCCGACACGGCCAAGAACATCGCCTCGATGGCGCCCGACTTCGTGGTCGTGCGCCACGCCCACGCCGGAGTTCCGGCGATGCTCGCGCGCCAGCTCGAGTGCGGCGTCGTCAACGCCGGCGACGGCGCCCACGAGCACCCGACCCAGGCGCTGCTCGACGCCACGACCATCCGCCTCCACAAGGGCAGGATCGCGGGCCTGACCGTGGCCATGGTGGGGGACATCATGCATTCCCGGGTGGTGCGCTCGAACATCCTCCTGCTCACCCGGCTGGGCGCGCGGGTGCGCGTGGCGGGCCCGCGCACGATGGTGCCGCGCGGCATCGAGACCCTCGGCGTCGAGGTGCACCACGAGCTCGAGCCCGCGCTCGCCGGCGCCGACGTGGTGATGATGCTGCGCCTCCAGCTCGAGCGCCAGAGCCGGACGCTGCTGCCCTCGCTCTCGGAGTACTCGCGGCTGTTCGGCCTCGATGCGGAGCGCATGCGCCTGGCGAAGCCGGACGCGATCGTGCTCCATCCCGGGCCCATGAACCGGGGCGTCGAGATCACGTCGGAGGTCGCGGACGGCAGCCAATCGGTGATCCTCGAGCAGGTCGGCCAGGGCGTGGCGGTGCGCATGGCGGCGCTCTACCTGCTGGCCGGGACACGGGAGGCGCGCTCGTGAGCCGTCTGCTGGTGCGCGGCGGCCGCGTGATCGACCCCTCGCAGGGGCTCGACGGCAGGCGCGACCTGCTGCTCGAGGACGGGCGCGTGGCCCGGCTGGAGGCCGCGATCGATGCCCGCGACGGCGACCGCGTGATCGACGCCGCGGGGCGGGTGGTCACGCCCGGCCTGATCGACATCCACGTCCACCTGCGCGAGCCCGGCCAGGAGGCCAAGGAGACGGTCGCCTCCGGCGCGGCCGCGGCGGTGGCGGGCGGATTCACCGCGGTCGCGTGCATGGCCAACACCTCGCCGGTCAACGACTCCAGGCTGGTCACCGAGCTCGTGCTCGGCGCCGCGCGCGCCGCCGGGCTGGCCCGTGTCCATCCGGTGGGCGCCATCTCGATGGGGCTGGAGGGCGAGCAGCTCGCGCCCTTCGGCCAGCTGGTCGCCGCCGGCTGCGTGGCGGTCTCCGACGACGGCCGGCCGGTGATGAGCGCCGAGCTGATGCGGCGCGCGCTCGAGTTCGCCCGCCATTTCCGGATCCCGGTCGTCCAGCACGCCCAGGACCTCGACCTGTCGGGCGAAGGCGTGATGCACGAGGGAGTCGCCTCGGCGTGCTGCGGGCTGCCGGGAATCCCGGGCGCCGCCGAGGACGTGATGGTGGCGCGCGACCTGATCCTCACCGAGGACTCCGGCGGCCGCTACCACGTCGCCCACATCTCGACCGCGCGCGCCCTGGGCCTGGTGCGCGAGGCGAAGGCGCGCGGCCTGAACGTCACCTGCGAGGTGACGCCCCACCACCTGCTGCTCGACGATCGCGCGGTGACCGCCTCCGGCTTCGACGCGAACTTCAAGATGCAGCCGCCGCTGCGCGGTGAATCGGACGTGGCGGCATTGGTCGCGGGCCTGGTCGACGGCACCGTGGACGCCATCGCCTCGGACCACGCCCCCCACACCCGCGACGAAAAGGCGCTCGAGTTCCAGGCCGCGCCGTTCGGCATCGTCGGCCTCGAGACCGCGCTGCCGCTCTGCCTCGACCGGCTGGTGGCGGCCGGCATCCTCCCGCTCGCCCGCCTGGTCGAGCTCATGTCGACCGGCCCGGCTCGGGTCCTGGGCCTGCCGGGCGGCACCCTGGCCATCGGCGCGCCCGCCGACGTCACCGTCATCGACCTCGAGCGCGAGCTCGACGTGGTGGCCGCGCGCTTCCGCTCCAAGGCCCGGAACACGCCGTTCGAGGGCTGGAAGCTGCGCGGCTGCGCGGTGGCCACCATCGTCGGCGGCCGCCTCGTCTACGAGCGCGATTGAGCCGGACCGTCGAGGGCCCGGGCCGGGGGGAGGGCGGCGGAGCCGTCGACCACGGCCGCCTGCTCGCCGCCGCGATCGCCGCCGCCGAGGCCGGCGCGGAGGTCCTGGGCAGGTACTTCCGCAGCGGCCGGCTGCGCGTCGACGTCAAGGGCCAGCACGACTTCGTGACCCAGGCCGACCGCGAGAGCGAGGCGGCGCTGGTGGCCGAGATCCTGGCGCGCTTTCCCGATCACCGCATCCTGGCCGAGGAGGGCTCGGCTCACGAGGGCGCCCGCTCCGACTACGAGTGGGTGATCGATCCGCTCGACGGCACCACGAACTTCCTGCAGGGACTGCCGGTCTGGGCGGTGTCGATCGCGTGCCGGCGCGGCGACGAGCTGCTGGCCGGGGTCGTGCTCGACCCCGAGGGGGGCAACCTCTTCACCGCGACGCGCGGCGGCGGCGCGCACTGGAACGGACGCCCGATGCGGGTCGCGCCGCGCCCGTCGCTCGACGACGCCTTTCTCGCCACCGGGTATCCCTTCCGGGCGCGTGCCGCCCTCGATCTCTACCTCGCGCTGTTCCGCTCCGTCTTCTCCCGCGCGCGCGCCATCCGGAGATGCGGCGCCGCGGCGCTCGATCTCGCGTACACCGCAGCGGGGGTCTACGACGGCTTCTTCGAGCTCCGGCTCTCGCCCTGGGACGTGGCGGCCGGTGCGCTGCTGGTGCTCGAGGCGGGAGGCGAGCTGTCGGACTTCGACGGCGCGGCGCGCTACCTGGTCTCGGGCAACGTCCTCGCCGGACCCGCCGGCGTGCGCGCCGGGCTGGCCGAGGCGGCGCGCGCCTGCGGGGCGAGCGAAGCGGAGATCGACCGACTCGTGCCCCGCTCCTGACCCGGGCGCTGGTAATCTCGCGGCGGCATGCGCGAGCGGCCGCCCACCCTGGAGTTGCGCGTGGTCTCCGACTCGGGGCGCACCGAGCGCTCCGTGCGCCTGCCGCGCACGGCACGCGCCGCGCTGCTGGCGGGCGCGCTCGCGGTGCTCGGCGGCCTGGTCACGGTCGCGGCGGTGGCGCCGAGCGCGGTCCGGGCCTATCGAGCGCACCGCGAGTACGACCTGCAGCTCGCGCGGCGCCTGCAGCTCGGGACCCGCCTGCGCGCGCTGGTCGAGAGCCTCTCGAACCTCGACCGCCAGGCCGAGCGGCTCGACCAGCGGGTGCGCCGACTGCAGGAGATCTACGGGCTCGCCGGAGGGCCGGCGCGCTCGCCGGTGCTCGACCTGGTGGCGCGTGCGGACGGCGAGTCGATCTTCGCCGGCGCCATCGCGCGCGGGCTCCGGCTGGCCGAGTCGGCGGAGGCGCGCGTCGAGCGCGCCGATCGCGGCCTCGCCGCGCTGGCCGCCTGGGAGACGGCCCACCCCGGCGAGGTCGCGCAGCTGCCGGTGCGCTCGCCCCTGCCCGAGGGCGTGTCGGTACCGACCAGCGGCTTCGGACAGCGCCGCATGCCCGGCGCCGGCGAGCTCGAGTTCCACGCCGGACTCGATTTCGCGGCCGCCGCCGGAACCGAGGTGGTGGCGACCGGCGACGGCGTCGTGCTCTGGTCCGGAGAGGCGCCGAGCCAGTCGGGACCGGCGTGGTGGCGCCTGGGCAGGATCGTGGCGGTCCGTCACGGCGACCGTTTCCTCTCGATCTACGGGCACTGCGAGCGGGTGCTGGCGGCGCGCGGACGGCGGGTCGAGGCGGGCGAGACGATCGCACGGGTCGGCGCCACCGGCTGGACCGGATCGCCGCAGCTCCACTACGAGATCCGCCGCCGCGCCGTCGGCGGCGGCTGGACGGCGGTCGATCCCGGCATCTTCCTGCTCGCCCTCGAGGCGCCGGCAGGGGAGACGGCCGAGCCGGCACCCGGTGGACCCGCGGCGCCCCCGCTGCCGCGCGCGTTCCAGCCCTGAACGGGCGCTCCTCTAGAATGGCGCGATCATGGCCGAGGAACGCAGGGCCTGCGAGCGCTTCGCGCGTCGCGTCGAGGTCCGTTTCTGGCGCGCCGCCAGCACCCAGCCGCATACGGGCTTCACGACCAACGTCTCGACCAGCGGTCTGTTCCTCGGCACCACCCACAATCTCGAGCCGGGCGAGCGCGTCCGGCTCGAGCTGCCGGACCGCGACGGGAGCTTCATCATCGAGGCCCAGGTGGTGCGCGTGCATCGGGTGTCGGTCTCGCTGCGGCACATCGATCAGCCGGGCGCGGGGCTGCGGTTCCTCTCGCCGCCGGACCTGCTCGCATCGCTCATCCCGATCGCGCGCGCGGCCCCGGGCACGGGCGGTCGTGACCGGCTGCCCAGCCGCGCCGGCCTGGCGCAGCCCGGCCGGCGCGCGGTGGCTGCCGACGCCGTCGCTCCCGCCGCCACCGGGCCGGCGCCCGCGCGCGGACCGGACGCCGCTTCCGCGCCGACCCGCGCCCCGGAACCGGCGCGCACCGCCGGCGGTCTGCCCGTGGTGGTGATGGAGTTCAGCGACCGCACCGGCTTCCTCTCCACCTATCACCGCGACCTCGCGTCGGGTTCGCTCCATGTCTCGAGCGACGTCACGGCGGGTCTCCACGAGACGGTCCTGGTCGAGATCCGGCCGCCGCTGCCGAATCACCCGCCGCTGCGCTTCGAGGCCACCGTGGTCCACCGCTTCGAGCCGCGCGCGGCGGCGGGCCGGGGCAGTCCCGTGCTGGCCGGCATCGGAGTCCGCTTTCGCGACCCGGAAGGCCTGCGCGCGGCGCTCGCCCCGATCCTGGCCGAGCTGCGTCGCTAGCCGCGCCCATCCGGTAGAATTCCGCTGCTGCTGGCCCCGGCGCCCGGCCCACCCGGCGCGCCGTTCCCGAGCCGACCGAGGAGAGTGTGCGCATGCCCTACAGTCCGCTGCTGATCCGTCCGATGCGAGAGGAGCTCCTGGCGGTCGGTTTCGAGGAGCTCTCGACCGCCGCCGACGTCGATCGGTTCCTGGCCGACACGAACGGCACCGCGCTGGTCGTGGTCAACTCCGTGTGCGGCTGCGCGGCCGGGATGGCGCGGCCGGGAGTCCGGCTCGCGCTGCGCGAGGGTCCGCGCCCCGACCGCCTCGGCACCGTGTTCGCGGGCCAGGACCTCGAGGCGACGGCGCGCGCGCGCGCCGCGTTCGGCGACATTCCGCCCTCCTCTCCCTCGATGGCGCTGTTCAAGGGCGGCGAGCTGGTCTGGTTCCTGCCGCGTCACCGCATCGAGAGGCGCGACGCGCTCGACGTCGCCGCCGACCTCGGTGCCGCGTTCGCCGAGCACTGTGCGGTCCGGGCGTGAGGCCGAGTTGAGGACCTTCCGCGAGCACGAGCACAAGCACGACCTCCACGGCATCACGGTGGTGGTGGAGACCGACGGCGCCGAGCTCTGGATCGGCCGCTGCGACGACGTGGTCGAAGCGGGGGTGGTCCTGCGCGACGCCGACGTGCATCGCGAGGGCGAGGCCGGGCCGCCGCGCGCCCAGTGGCTCGAGCGCGCGCGCAGCTTCGGCGTCTGGCCCCGGCACCGGCACGTGGTGGTGCCCGCGGCGCGCGTGACCGGCGTGCGGCGCCTGGCCGAGATCTGAATCGTGGCCGCTCGCCTCGCCGCCGCCGCCGCGTTCGCCGCCGCGTTGGCGGTTGCGGCGGGCGCGTTCGGCGCCCACGCGCTCGCCGCCCGGCTCGGCGCGCGCGAACGGGAGCTGTGGGAGTCCGCCACGCGCTACCTGGCCTGGTCCGCGCTCGGCAGCCTCGCCATGGCGCTCCACCTCGTCCGCTCCAGCGCGGGAGCGGCTGGGACCGGCGGCGCGCTCACGCTGCTCGCCGGCGGCGCCTGGTTCTCGCTCACCCTCTACGGGCTCGCGCTCGGCGCGCCGCGCTGGCTGGGCGCGCTCACCCCGATCGGCGGGCTCGCCATGATCCTGGGCTTCGTCGCCTTCGCGCTCGCGATCCTGCGCGCCGGCCCGGGCTGACTTCCGAAGGAGACACCGCATGCTCAACGGCATCGTTCGCGTTCCCACCCCGGTCAACGAGCCGGTTCGCAACTACGCTCCGGGCTCGCCCGAGCGCGCCTCGCTCAAGCTGCGCCTGACCGAGATGCTGGCCGAGACGGTCGACATCCCGCTCCTGATCGGCGGTCGCGAGGTGCGCACCGGCAAGACCCTGAAGGCGATCTGTCCGCACGATCACCGGCACGTGCTCGCGCACTGCCACCAGGCCGGGCCCAAGGAGATCGAGCTGGCGATCGCCGCCGCCCGTTCCGCCTGGCGCGAGTGGTCCGAGATGCCCCGCGAGGCGCGCGCCGCGGTCTTCCTCAAGGCGGCGGACCTGCTCGCCGGGCCCTGGCGCGACACGGTCAACGCCGCGACCATGCTCGGACAGTCCAAGAACGTCTACCAGGCCGAGATCGACGCCGCGGCCGAGCTGGCGGACTTCTGGCGCTTCAACCCGTTCTTCGCGGAGCAGCTCTACGCCGACCAGCCGCTCTCGACACGCGGCATCTGGGACTACGTGGAGTACCGCGCGCTGGAGGGCTTCGTGTTCGCGGTGACGCCCTTCAACTTCACCTCGATCGGCGGCAACCTGCCGGCCGCGCCCGCCCTGATGGGCAACACCGTCCTGTGGAAGCCGGCGTCCACCTCGATCCTCTCCAACTACTACGTGCTCAAGGTCCTCGAGGCGGCCGGCCTGCCGCCCGGAGTGATCAACTTCGTGCCCGGCCGCGGCGGGTCGGTGGGCGATCCGGTGTTCGCCAGCCCCGAGTTCATGGGGCTCCACTTCACCGGCTCGACCGAGACGTTCCAGCGCATGTGGGGCACGATCGCCGGCAACCTGGCCCGCTACAAGGGCTACCCGCGCATCGTGGGCGAGACCGGCGGCAAGGACTTCGTCTTCGCCCACCCTTCCGCCGACGCCCGCGCGCTGGTCGTGGCGCTGGTGCGCGGCTCCTTCGAGTACCAGGGCCAGAAGTGCTCCGCGGCCTCCCGCGCCTACGTGCCGGCCTCGCTCTGGAAGCAGGTCGAAGCCGGGCTGCGTGCGGAGATCGCCGCGCTCAGGATGGGCGCGCCGACCGACTTCCGCAACTTCATGTGCGCGGTCATCGACGAAGCGTCGTTCGACAAGACGATGGAGTACGTCGAGCTCGCGCGCAGCTCGCCCGCGGCCGAGATCGTCGCGGGCGGCAAGGGCGACAAGTCGGAGGGCTACTTCGTGGAGCCGACCGTGGTGCGCACCGACGACCCGCGCTTCCGGCTCATGCAGGAGGAGATCTTCGCGCCGGTGCTCACGATCTTCGTCTACGACGACGCCCGGCTCGACGAGGCGCTCGAGCTGTGCGACACGACCAGCCCGTACTCGCTGACCGGCGCGGTGTTCGCCCGGGAGCGCGCCGCGATCGTCGCCATGACCCGGCGCCTGCGTCACGCGGCGGGCAACTTCTACGTCAACGACAAGCCGACCGGAGCGGTGGTCGGCCAGCAGCCGTTCGGCGGCGGGCGGGCCTCGGGCACCAACGACAAGGCCGGCTCGCTCTGGAACCTCGTGCGCTGGGTCAACGTGCGCGCCATCAAGGAGAACTTCGTGCCGCCCACCGAGGTGGCCTACCCGCACCAGACCGAGGCCTGAGGCGAGGGCGCGCGCCGGCGCTGCGGCGGGCCGGCGGTCGCGGGCGGAGCGGAACGAATTGAGGCAGAATCGGGCCCGGTGACCTCCCGGGCCCTTCTCTTCTGCGCCACGGCGCTCGCCGCCGGCGCGGCGTCGGCGGCGACGCCGGCACCGCCGGAGTCGGTGCGCTGGCTGGCGCCCGCCGACGGCGCCGTGTGGGTGGCCGGCGAGCGCGCCGAGCTCGCCTGGGAGCCGGTGGGACCGGCCGCGGTCCTGTCCGGCGCCGACGAATGGGAGGTCTTCCTCTCGGCCGACGGCGGCCGCACCTGGAGCGTCCGTCTGACGCCCCACCTCGACCTCGAGCGCCGGCGGGTGCTGGTCGAGGTGCCCGACCTGCCGTCGCCCGACGTGCGGCTGTTGCTGCGCGTGGGCGACGAACGCGACGAGCGCGAGCTCGCCGTCCCGGTCCGCCTCCGCCTGGTGCGCGGCGCGCGAGCGCGCGCGGCCCGGCTCGACGCGCCCGCTCCGGCCTTCCGCCGCGGAGAGAGCGCGCGCGAGGGGGGCGGCGGCGTCGTGCTGTGGGCCGCGGGCGGGCGCGACGCGCGCGCGCCGCGTTGGTACGCCTTCGGCGGCGATGCGGCCGCGTTCGCGCGCGGCGGCTGGTCGCCGCCGTTCTCCCTGCTGTGCGGGGGGCCACCGGAGCCGGGCCCGAGCCTCGCCGCGGCGGTCGCCCGCCGCGCGCGGCCGCCCGCGGGTGGCTCCGCGGCGGGCGCGCTCCGCGCCGCCGCGCGCGCGCATGCCGGCCCGGCCATCGATCCGCTCCTCGCCGCCTGTCGCCGGAACACGTGAGGGCGGGCGCACGCGAGGTGCGCCGCCCGCCGAATCGAGGTCGCACGCGTGGTTGCGCGTGCGATCGAGGTCCAACTTCCGTGTTCAGGAGAGCTGTCGATGCGAATCCGAATTCCCCCGGCCGCGCTCGCTGCGGCCGTGCTGGCGAGCGCGCCGTTGCTCGCCGCGACCTTCGAGGCCCGGATCCTCCTGCCCGACGGGCAGCCCGCGGCCGGCCACGTCGTCTCGGTGATCGGCCGGCCGCAGACGGCCACCTCCGACTCCGCCGGGCTGTTCCGCCTCGATCCCGCGCCCGCGCCGCCGTTCCGGCTCGTGGTGGCGGGTCCGGGCGGCACCTTCTCGGCCCCGATCGACGTCACGGAGCTGTCCACCGGCCGCGTCGACCTCACGCTGCGCGAGGTCCAGCGCGACACCGTGACGGTCGTCTCCGGCGTGGCGCCCGGGCTCGACCTGCTGCCGGCGAGCGCCGCGGCGGTGATCTCGAGCGAGGCGCTCGAGCAGGAGGTTCCGCAGCGCGTGGTGGACGCCCTGGAGACGGTGGCCGGCGCCTCCAAGCTGGGCGAGGGGGCGGACAGCGTGCCCGCGCTGCGCGGGCTGGCGCGCGGCCGGACCCTGATCCTGCTCGACGGCGCGCGCGTGTCCGCGGAGCGCCGGGCGGGCCCGTCCGCGACCTTCATCGACCCGGCCTCGCTCTCGTCGGTCGAGATCCTGCGTGGCCCGGGCTCGGTGGTCTACGGCTCGGACGCCTTCGGCGGCGTGATCCAGGCCGTGTCGCGCGAGCCGGAGCCCGAGACTTCGGCCCGCTTCGCGGCCGAGGGCTCGAGCGGCGGCCAGAACCAGCTCGGCGGCTCGGCGGCGGTCTCCCTGCCGGTGGGCGCCGGCGCCCTCCTGCTCGAGGCCCACGCCGTGGACGCGGACGACGCGGAGGCGGGCGGCGGCGAGGAGATCTTCAACTCGTCGTTCCGGTCGAGCGGCGGCGCGCTGCGCTACGCGGCGCCGGTCGGCTCCGGCCGGCTGCGCGCGAGCGTGCAGCTCGACCGCAACCGCGACCTGGGCAAGGCGGCGATCGACTCGCAGCAGATCCGCTCCGTCTATCCGCGCGAGGACTCCGACCGCTTCGTGATGTCGTGGATCGGCGCCGGCGGGCGCGGCTGGGACGCGATCGAGAGCTCGATCTTCTACGGCGCCTACCGGATCGTGCTCGATCGCGATCGCGCGCCGACCGCGACCTCGAACCGGCGCGTCGACAGCTCCGACACCGACGCGCGCGACGGCTCGGCGCGCTTCGTGGCCGGCCGCGAGCTGGGCGGCGGCCGGTTCCAGGCCGGGCTCGATCTCTACTCGCGCTTCGACCTCTCGGCCCTGGTCGGGCGCACCGACTACGACGCCGACGGCCAGACGGTGGTGCGCGAGACCAGCTCGGTGGCGATCGAGGACGCACAGCAGCTGACCGGCGGCGCATTCGCGACCTGGTCGCGCGCGCTCTCGAGCGAGTGGTCGCTCGGCGTGGGCCTGCGCGGCGACCGCGTCGAGACCGAGAACAGCGGCGGCTACTTCGGCGATCGCTCGGAGTCGGTCTCCGCGCCCTCGGGCAACCTGGCCCTGACCTGGTCGCCCGCCGCCGGCTGGTCGGCGACCGCGCAGGTGGCACGCGGCTTCCGCTCGCCGACGCTGTCGGACCGCTACTTCCGGGGGCCCTCCGGGCGCGGCTTCGTGACCGGCAACCCGGACCTCGAGCCCGAGACCAGCCTCCAGTACGACCTCGCGGTGCGGCGCAGCGCCGGCCGCACCGCGGTCGCGCTCTATGCCTATCGCTACGACATCGACGACCTGATCGAGCGCTACCAGGAGGGCGCCGACTTCCACTTCCGCAACCGCGGCGAGGCGCGCCTCGAAGGGGTGGAGCTGGAGGCGCAGACCGGGCTGGGCGACGGCTGGTCGCTCGACCTGGGCGCCGCCTGGGCGCGGGGACGGGCCGACTCGGGCGATCCGATCGACGACTCGACGGCGCCGGGCGGCTGGATCGGCGCCAACTGGGCCTTCGCGCGCGGGTACCTGTTCGGCCGCTTCAGCGCGCGCCTCGAGAAGGACGATCCCGGACCCACCGAGGTCGAGCGCGCCGGCTTCACGCTGCTCGACCTCGGCGGCGGCTGGAACCTCACCGAGCAGCTCGAGCTGCGGGTCGCGGTGCGCAACGCGCTGGATCGCTCCTACTACGGCTCGCCGGACGAGAGCGCCGACCGCTCGCCGGGGCGCGCGGTCACCGTCGGTCTGACCGGGCGCTTCTGAGCCGGACGGGGGAGGGCACGGGGCGCGCGTCCCGGCTTTCGCGGGCGGGTGGCCTGTGGCAGGCTCCCCGCCCGTGAGCCCGCCGCCCCCCGGCCCCCGCGTCCACGGCGGCGACCTGGTCGCCGAGGTGCTCGCCGCGCGCGGCGTGACGACGCTGTTCACGCTCTGCGGCGGGCACATCTCGCCCCTGCTGACCGGCGCCCGCGCGCGCGGCATCCGGGTCGTGGACACCCGTCACGAGGCGGCCGCGGTGTTCGCGGCCGACGCCACCGCGCGCCTGACCGGCAGGCCCGGCGTCGCCGCGGTGACCGCCGGCCCGGGGCTCACCAACACGGTCACCGCGGTCGAGAACGCGCGGCTCGCGCAGTCGCCGGTGGTCGTCCTGGGCGGCGCCACGGCCACCGTCCTGCGCGGGCGCGGCTCGCTCCAGGACATCGACCAGCTGGCGCTCGCGGCGCCGTTGTTCAAGTGGAGCGCGCGCGCCGAGCGGGTCGCCGAGCTGGCCCCGCTGGTCGAGCGCGCGTTCCGCGAGGCCGCCGCGGGCGTGCCCGGGCCGGTGTTCGTCGAGTGCGCGGTCGACCTGCTCTATCCCGAGGCGGTGGTGCGCGAGTGGTACGGCGTCGCGCCCCGGCCGGGAGAACCGCCGGCCACGATCGTGCGGCGACTCGAGCGCGCCTGGCTCGGGCTCCACCTCCGGCGTGCGTTCGCGCCGGATCGCTCCCGCGCGCGCCCCGGCGCGGTCGTACCCGGCCCGCCGCCGCCCGCCGCCGGGGCGGTGCGCCGCGCCGCGCGCGCGCTGGCGCGCGCCGCACGACCGGTGCTGGTGGTGGGCAGCCAGGCGACGCTCGAGCCCGCGGCGATCCCCGCGCTGGTCGCCGCGCTCGAGTCGCTCGGAGCGCCGGTCTGGCTCTCGGGCATGGCGCGCGGCCTGCTCGGGGCCGAGCACCCCCTCCTGTTGCGGCACCGCCGGAAGGATGCGCTGAAGGAGGCGGACCTCGTCGTCCTGGCCGGCGTGCCGTGCGACTTCCGGCTCGACTACGGGCGCTCGATCGCGCGCGGGGCGACGCTGGTCGCCGCCAACCGGAGCGCGGAGGACCTGCGCCGCAATCGCCAGCCGTCGATCGCCGCGCACGGCGACCCCGCGCTCTTCCTGAGCGCGCTCGCCGGCCGCCTGCCCGGCGGCGCGCCGCGCCCCGAGTGGCTCGCCACCCTGCGCCGGCGCGAGGACGAGCGCGAGGCGGAGATCGCGGGGCAGGCGGCGGAGGTCCCGTCCGCCGGGCTCAATCCGCTCTGGCTCCTGCGCGAGCTCGACGCCTTCCTGGACGGCCACGCGCTGCTGATCGCGGACGGCGGCGACTTCGTCGGCACCGCCGCCTACACGGTGCGCCCGCGCTCGCCGCTCGGCTGGCTCGATCCCGGGGCCTACGGCACCCTGGGGGTCGGCGGCGGATTCGCGCTCGGCGCCCGGCTCGCGCGCCCGGAGGCCGAGGTCTGGGTGCTCTACGGCGACGGCTCCTGCGCCTACAGCCTGGCCGAGTTCGACACCTACGCCCGCCACGGAGTGCCGGTCATCGCGGTGGTCGGCAACGACGCCTCGTGGGCGCAGATCGCGCGCGACCAGGTGGCGGTGCTGGGCGACGACGTCGGCACCCGGCTCGCGCCCGCCGACTACCACCGGGCGGCCGAGGCGCTGGGCGGACGGGGCCTGCGCGTGGAGCGTCCCGGCGAGCTCCGGCCCGCGCTCGAGCAGGCGCGGGCCTGGGCGCGGCAGGGCCATGCGGTGCTGCTCAACGCCCTGCTCGCGCCGTCGAGCTTCCGCAAGGGGTCGATCTCGCTCTAGGGAGCCCTCAGTCCGGGGGCGGCGGCGCGGCGGGAGCTCCCGCGCGCGGCTCGAGCGCGGCGCGCGCGGCGAGCGCGACGAGCATCACGGCGCCGCCGAGCGAGGCGAGCGCGCTCGGGCGCTCGCCGTGCAGGAGCCAGGTCCAGAGCGGGTTGAGGACCGGCTCGAGCAGCACCAGCAGCGAGACCTCGAGCGCGGCCAGGGCGCCCAGCCCGCGCGCGAAGAACCAGTAGGCGAGGCCGATCTGGATGACGCCGAGGTAGACGACCGCGGCGACGTCGCGCGCGGCCGGGGTGGCGGCCGGCAGCGAGAAGGGGAGGCAGACGAGGAACGCGATCAGGTTGCCGGTGACCATCGCGGGCATCGTGCGCGTGGCGCCCCGGCCGCCGCGCGCGAGCCGACGCAGGGTGATCATGAGCAGCGCGTAGAACAGCCCGGAGGCGAGCGCGATCGCGTTGCCGAGCGCCGGGCGCGGCGCCGTCGAGACCGCTTCGCGAGAGCCCAGGAAGACGAGCGCCAGGCCGGCGGCCGCGAGCACGACGTAGGGCAGGTCGCGCGCGCGCATGCGCTCGCCGAGCAGCAGGGGCGCCAGCAGCAGGACCCAGATCGGGGCCGTGGACTGCAGGAAGATGGCGGCGGCCGCGGTGGTGAGCTTGGTCGCGGTGACGAAGCAGACCAGCGTCGCGGCATAGGAGAGCGCGGCGGGCAGCAGGTCGAGTCCGAAGCCGCGCCGCGCCTCGGGCAGCAGCAGGGCGAGCGCCAGGGCCGCCACGCCGGAGCGGAAGCCGGCGACCTGGAAGGCGGAGAGCGCCGTGCCCTTGATCGCCGCGCCGCCGGTCGAGAAGAGCAGCGCGGCGGCCAGGATCGAGAGGCGGGCGGCGGCGGGATTCGACACGGCCCCGGGATCCTAGCCCGCGTCGCCGGCGCGTAGAATCGGCGCCGGTCCATGTTCCCCCTGCGCGACGACGTCCCGAGCCGGCGCGCGCCGGTCGTCACCTGGGCGCTGATCGCGCTCAACGTCGGCGTCTTCGTCTGGCAGCTCACGCTGCCCGAGCCGGGCGTGCGGCGTCTCTTCTTCCTGTTCGGGATCGTGCCGGCGCGCCTGAGTGACCCGGCCTGGGCCGCCGCCTCGGGCCTGCCGCCCGGCGGGCTGCTGCCGCTCCTGACCAGCATGTTCCTCCACGCCGGCTTCCTGCATGCCGCGTTCAACCTGTGGACGCTCTGGATCTTCGGCGACAACGTCGAGGACCGCATGGGGCGCGCGCGCTTCGCCTGCTTCTACGTGGCGTGCGGGCTGGCCGCGGGCGTCGTCCACCTCGCCGTCCACCCGGCCTCGACCGTGCCCACGGTGGGCGCCTCGGGGGCGATCGCCGGCGTGCTCGGCGCCTATCTGCGCTGGTTCCCGGGCGCGCGCGTGCTGACCCTGATCCCGATCGTCATCTACCCGCTCGTGATCGAGATCCCGGCCCTGGTCTACCTCGGCCTCTGGTTCCTGACCCAGCTGCTCTCGGGCGCGACTTCCCTCGGCCTGCCCGACGTGGGCGGCGGGGTCGCCTGGTGGGCGCACGTCGGCGGTTTCCTCGCCGGCCTAGCTCTCGCGGGTCTGTTCGCACGGCGCGGGCCGGCCCAGCTCCCGGGAGGGGACGTGCGCCACCACGTGCTGCCGAACGTCTCGGTGCGCCGCGACCCGCGCTGGGGAGGTCCGGCGTGACCCGGCCACCGACGCTCGGCGATCGCCTGGCGGCGCTCGCCGAGAGCCGCCCGCAGCTGCCCGCGTTCCACGATCGGGTCGCGCCGGGCCGCTGGCGCACGCGCACCTGGAGCGAAGTGCACGCCGCGGCGCGCGAGGTGGCGGGCGGCCTGCTCGCGCTCGGCCTCGAGCGCGGCGAGCCGGTGGCGCTGCTGGGCGACAACCGCTCCGACTGGGTCGTGCTCCAGCTCGGCATCCAGCTCGCGGGCGGGCTGCCCACGCCGATCTACACCACGCTCACCGCCGAGCAGGCCGGTTTCGTCCTGGCCCACGCCGGCTGCCGATTCGCCGCCGCCGACACCCCGGAGCGGCTGGAGCGTCTCGACCGGGGCGCTGCCGCGGCGGGCGCGGAGCCGCCGCGCCGCATCGGCTTCCACGAGGCAGAGGCGGCCGTCGGCGCCGGCGACCTCGGCCTCGACGCCCTGCGCGAGCTGGGGCGATCGCACCTGGAGCGCGTCGAGCGACGGCGCGCCGAGCTCGACGCCGAGGATGCGGCGCTCCTGGTCTACACCTCGGGGACGACCGGACGTCCGAAGGGGGTCGAGCTCAGCCACCGCGCTCTCGCCGCGACGCTCGAGTGGACGGTCTCACTCGCCGCGCCGCTGCTCGGCGAGGAGCGCTACCGGGTGGTCAGCTACCTGCCGCTCTCCCACATCGCCGAGCAGATGATGTCCGGCCTGGCGCCGATCTTCCTCGCCGGAGAGGTGTTCTTCTGCCCGCGCGTGGAGGACCTGCGCGAGGTCCTCCCCGAGGTGCGTCCGACCGTCTTCCTCGCGGTTCCGCGCGTCTGGGAGAAGCTGGAGCTGGCGCTCGAGGCGCGCTTCGCGGCCGCGCCCGCGCTCCGCCGTGCACTCCTGGCGCGCGCCCGCGCCGTCGAATCGGCGGCGTTCGAGGCAGGCGTGGCGACCGGCCGCGAGCCGCGCTCCCTGGCGCGCGGCCTCGCGCGCCGCGTCGTGCTCGAGCGCATCCACCGCGCCCTCGGCCTCGACCGGGTCCGGCTCTCGCTCTCCGGGGCCGCGCCCCTGCCGGTCTCGACGCTGCGCTTCTTCGCCTCGCTGGCGCTGCCCATCGTCGAGGTCTACGGCATGACCGAGACTGCCGCCCTGATCAGCGCCACGCGCCCGGGCCGCATCCGCCCGGGCGCGGTGGGGCCGGTGCTCGACATCGGTGAGCTCCGCCTCGGCGGGGGCGGCGAGATCCTCTACCGCGGCTCGAACCTGATGAGCGGCTATCGCGCAGACCCGGCCGCGACCGCGGAGCTGATCGACGCCGCGGGCTGGCTCCACACCGGCGATCTCGGTGCCCTGGATCCCGACGGGTCGCTGCGCGTCACCGGCCGCCTCAAGGAGCTGCTGATCACGGCCGGCGGCAAGAACGTCGCCCCGGCCGAGGTCGAGCCGCTGCTGACGGAGATCCGCGGCGTCTCCCAGGCGGTGTTGGTCGGAGACCGCCGCCCCTACCTGTGCGCGCTGCTCACGCTCGATCCGCCGGCCGCCCAGGCCGTGGCGCGCGAGCTCGGCATCGAGGCGGGGAGCCCGGCGGCGCTCGCGCGCGACCGCCGCTTCCGGGCCTGGCTCGAGCGCGAGGTGGAGGAGCGGGTCAACGCCCGCCTCGCGCGCTACCAGACGGTCAAGCGCTTCGAGATCCTCGACGGCGAGCTCACCATCGCCGGCGGCGAGCTGACGCCGACGCTCAAACTGCGGCGCAGCGAGATCGCGGCCAGGTACGCCGACCGGATCGCGGCGCTCTACTCCGAGCCCGGCTCGCCCCCGAGCAGCTCGGCGTAGAGCGACGGATCGACGTTCCCCCCCGACACGACCAGGGCGACGCGCCGGCCGCGGAAGTGCCCGGGCTCGGCGAGCAGGGCGCCGACCGGCAGCGCGCCGGTCGGCTCGCACTTGAGGTTGGCGAGCGCGAACAGACAACTCACCCCGGCGCGGATCTCGCGCTCGGGAACCTCGACGATGCCGGCGAGCGCGGTGCGCAGGATCTCCCAGTTGCGCGCACCGAGCGACGGCGTGCGCGCGCCGTCCGCCAGGGTGGCGGGCTCGCCCGCGTTGCGCTCGACGCGGCCCGAGCGGAGGCTGCGCGCGGCGTCGTTGGCGGCCAGCGGCTCGGCGCCCCACAGCGCCGGATGCGCTCCGGCATCGGCCAGCCCGGTCGCGATCCCCGACGCGAGGCCGCCGCCGCCGACCGGGACCACGACCGCCTCGAAGGGGATGCCGAGGGCGGCGATCTCGCGCCCGAGCGAGGCGTTGCCGGCGATCACCAGCGCGTCGTCGTAGGGACTGGCCACGTAGCCCTCGGGGTGCTGGCGCGCCAGGCGGGCGAGCCCCTCGGAGCGGGACTCGCGCGCGGGGTCGAGCAGCTCGACCGTCGCGCCCCAGTGTCGGACCGCGTCCACCTTGACCGCCGCCGAGCCGGCGGGCATGGCGACGATCGCGCGCTTGCCGGCGAGCGCTGCGGCGCGCGCCAGCGCCTGCCCGAAGTTGCCGGACGAGACGGTGAGGAACAGCTCGCTGGGCGCCGAGCGGACCAGGTTCCAGGCGGCCCGGAACTTGAAGCTGCCCGTCTCCTGGAAGGTCTCGGAGACCAGCGTCACTTCGGCGCCCAGCCGCTCGGAGAGACGGGGCGCGTGGACGACCGTGGTCGGCCGCGGCAGGGGAGCGTCCATCCGCGTCAGTCTAGCAACGGCCGCGCTAGGATCCCGGGCATGAGACAGTCTCCTCTCGCTCTCCTCTGCGCCATCGCGGCCGCCGCGCCGGCGATCGCGGCCGAACCTCCGCACCCGTTCTCCGTCCACGACATGGTGGCCTTCGAGCGCATCTCGGACCCCCAGCTCGACCCGGCCGGCGGTCAGATCCTCTTCACGCTGCGCACCACCGACCTCGAGGCCAACCGCGGCCGCTTCGATCTCTGGACGGTGGCGGTCGGCGGCGGCGAGCCACGCCGCCTGACCACCCACGAAGCCACCGACAACGGCGGCCGCTGGGCGCCGGACGGCAAGTCGATCTACTTCCTGTCCACCCGCTCGGGCTCCACCCAGGTCTGGCGGATCCCGCTCGCCGGCGGCGAGGCGGCGCAGGTCACCGACCTGCCGCTCGACGTCGCGAACCTCTCGATCTCGCCCGACGGCAAGCTGGCCGCGTTCAGCCTGGAGGTCTTCCCGGACTGCGCTGACGTCGCCTGCACGGTGGAGCGCCTGGAGGCGCGCGCGGCCGCGCAGGCCACCGGCCGCCTCTTCGAGGCCCTGCCGATCCGGCACTGGGACAGCTGGCGCGACGGACGGCGCAATCACATCTTCGTGATGCCGCTGAGCGGCGGGGCACCGGTGGACCTCATGAAGGGGATGGACGCCGACTCTCCGACGCGCCCGTTCGGAGGCACCGAGGACTTCGCCTTCACGCCCGACTCGAAGGGCGTCGTGTTCTCGGCCAAGGACGTCGGGCGGGAGGAGGCCTGGTCGACCAACTACGACCTCTTCCTGGCGCCGGTGGACGGCTCGACGCCGCCCAAGAAGGTGGTCGCGCGTCCGGCCTGGGATGCGCGGCCGGTCTACTCGCCGGACGGCACCACGCTCGCCTACCTCTCGATGGAGCGGCCCGGCTACGAGGCGGATCGCTTCCGGATCGTGCTGCGCGACCGCGCCACGGGCAACGAGCGCGTGCTGACCGAGGGCTGGGACCGGTCGCCCGACGAGCTCGCCTGGTCGCGGGACGGCCGGACCCTCTACGCCACCGCCCAGGATCTCGGCCAGGTCGCGTTGTTCGGCGTCGACGTCGCGACCGGCAAGGTCCGCCGCCTGGTGTCGAAGGGCTCCAATCACTCGCCGCTGGTCGCGCGCGGCGGCCGCATCGTCTACCTCAAGGACACCTTGAAGAGCCCGGCGGAGCTCTACTCGGTGCTGCCCGACGGCCAGGGCGAGGCGCGCGTGACGCGCGTCAGCGACGCGCGCCTCGCCGCCACGCGCATGGGCGAGGCCGAGCAGTTCAGCTTCCCGGGCGCGGGCGGCGACACCGTCTACGCCTATCTGGTCAAGCCGATCGACTTCGACGCCGGCAAGAAGTACCCGATCGCCTTCCTGGTCCACGGCGGACCGCAGGGATCGATGGCGAACTCGTTCCACTACCGCTGGAACCCGCAGGCCTACGCCGGGCGCGGTTACGCGGCGCTGATGGTCGACTTCCACGGCTCCACCGGCTACGGCCAGGCATTCACGGACGCGATCCGGGGCGACTGGGGCGGCAAGCCGCTCGAGGACCTCCAGAAGGGGCTCGAGGCGGCGCTCGCCAGGTACCCGTGGCTCGACGGCGAGCGCGCCTGCGCGCTCGGCGCCTCCTACGGCGGCTACATGATCAACTGGATCGCCGGACAGTGGCCGGAGCGCTTCAAGTGCCTGGTCACCCACGACGGCAACGCCGACGAGCACTTCGCCTACTACCAGACCGAGGAGCTCTGGTTCCCCGAGTGGGAGCACGGCGGCACGCCCTGGGAGAGCCAGGCGGGCTACCAGGAGCAGAATCCGATCCGCTTCGTCGAGCGCTGGAAGACGCCCACCCTGGTGGTCCACGGCGCGCTCGACTTCCGCATTCCCGACACCGCCGGATTCGCCACCTTCACGGCGCTGCAGCGGCGCGGGATCCCCTCCAAGCTGCTCTGGTTCCCGGACGAGAACCACTGGGTGCTGAAGCCCGCCAACTCGATCCTCTGGCACGACACGGTGCTGGACTGGCTCGACCGCTGGACGAAGTGAGGACGGGCGCCGGCCCGACGGGCCGGCGCCCGCGATGCGGCGACCTGCTCAGCCGGTCTTGTCGCCGACGAGCAGGTTGTTGATCACGCTGCGCACGCCGTCCGTGGCGCGGGCCAGCTTCTCGGCCTCCCGCTTCTGACCGACGTCGGAGACGCGCCCCGAGAGCGTGACGACGCCCTCGTTGGTGTCGACGTCGATGTTGTGCGCCGAGACCTCCGGGTCCGCCGTGAGCTTCGACTTCACCCGCGCGGTGATCTCGGCGTCGCTGAGCTGTTCGCGGGCCGAGACCGTCGTGCTGCAGGCCGCCGTGCCGGCGGCGAGGCCCGTCGCGAGGAGCGCGGCGAGCGCCAGTGCCGACCATCTCTTGCTGGTCTTCATTCCGTGCCTCCTTTCGGCGCGCCCGGAGTCCGGCGCGGCGCGCAGGACCGGGTGCGTAGCAGAGCGCGTGCCAGATCGGGGCACGTCGATTGGAATGAACGGGATGGAGAGAGTTCGCCGCGCGCGAAACGCGCTCAGCGCAGGTAGATGCTCTCGAGCCGCTCGCGATGGCGCCGGAACAGCACACCGGCGAGGTGCGCGGCGGTGAACAACGCGTAGCCGGTGGCGGCGTGGAGCACCGCGACGCCCACGAGCGGGATCTCGCCCAGCACGCGCACCAGCAGGGCGGCGAATCCGAACAGGAGGGCGATCAGGCCGAGCACGACGGGACCGTCGGCGCGCGTCCCTCCGATCAGCGCCTCCAGGTGCAGGTCGAGGCGCGGCGCGAGCCAGCCGGAGCGGAAGGCGCCCACGGCGCCGAAGCCGAACATGGCGATGGCGTAACCGAGCGCCGCGCCCGCCGTCCACGCCAGGGTGCAGGTCGCGCGGTCGGCGACGAGGAAGTCCTCGACGTCGCAGGCCGCGAGGCGGCGGAAGAGGAGGGCCGGCAGCGCCGCGACGGCCACCACCGCGAGCGCCTGGAGCCACTCGAGGGCGCGCGCCCCGACTTCGGAGAAGTCCGGCCAGTCCGGAAGCTCGTCGGCGCCCTCCGCGGTCGCGCGCACGATCTCGAACAGGAAGCCGGGCAGGATCGCGGCCGCGAGCGCGACCGGCGCCAGCGCGAGCGGGAAGGGCAGCAACGCGCCCGCGGTGAGGAACAGGACGTAGGCGGGGAGGGTGAGCGCGCCCCGCCCACGGAAGACGCAGCCGAGCGCCGCGGCGAGCGTGTACGGACGGTCGAGATGGCGCTCCCGCGCGCGGGCACCGGGGGTGACCGTAGCGTCGGCGCCGATCGGCAGGGCGCGCTCCCGGCAGTGCCGGCAGAACCAGAGTCGATGCGACTCCTCGACGCAGTCCGCGCACAGCGCGCGCCGGCAGCTCTGACAGCGGAACTCGGCCGCGCGCTCGGGGTGCGCAGAACAGGGGCGGACCACCGCGCGCGCTCCGCTCAGTCGTTGCCGAGCAGGGGCAGGTAGGCCTTCTCGCAGTACTCGGCGACCATACGGTCGCTCGAGAAGCGCGGCGTGACCGTGGCGATGGCCTCCTTCATCATCGCGATCCAGCGCCGGGGCAGCCCCTTCTCGTCGCGCTCGTAGAAGGCCGGGACGATCTGCTCCTCGAGCAGATGGTAGAGAGCGAGGGCGTCCTCGCGGTCCTGCGCAGCCTCGTCGGAGCCGCCGTCGCGCCCCGCGATGACCCAGCCGTTGCTGCCGTCGAAACCCTCCGGCCACCAGCCGTCCGCGATCGAGCAGTTGAGGGCGCCGTTCATCGCCGCCTTCATGCCGGAGGTGCCGGAGGCCTCCATCGGCCGCCGCGGCGTGTTGAGCCAGACGTCCACGCCCTGGACCAGCATGCGCCCGACCCGGATGTCGTAGTCCTCGACGAAGAAGACGCGGCCCTTGAGGGTCTCGCTCTGGCTGAGCTGGAAGAGGTGCTGGATCAGCTCCTGGCCGGCCTTGTCGGCCGGGTGGGCCTTGCCGGCGAGCACGATCTGCACCGGGCGCTCGCGGTTGCCGACCAGGTGGCGCAGGCGCAGCAGGTCGGCGAAGAGCAGGCCGGCGCGCTTGTAGGTCGCGAACCGGCGCGCGAAGCCGATGGTCAGCACCTGCGGGTCGAACATCTTCTCGATGCCGCGCAGCTCGTCCGGGGAGAGCCCGTGACGCGCGAACTGGTCGCGCAGCCGCGCGCGCAGGAAGCGGGCGAGCCGGCGCTTCTGCTCGAGGTGCACCTCCCACAGGTCCTGGTCGGAGTTGTCGAGGATGGCGGCGCGCCCGATCTCGCTGGTGATCACCTGGGGCCAGCGCTCGCCGAACCAGCGCGCGAACAGCTCCTGCATCTCGACGCCGAGCCAGGTGGAGGGGTGCACGCCGTTGGTGATCGCGTGCAGGCGCTCCTCCTCGGGGGCGTCGGACGGGATCAGGTGGTCCCACATCGGACGCGCGACTTCGGCGTTGAGCCGCGACACGCCGTTGAGGCGCGCGCTGGTGCGTACCGCCAGCGCGGTCATGTTGAAGGGCTGGCCGGGCTCGCCGTGGTCGATCTGGCCGAGCCGCAGCCACTCCTCGAGGTCGACCGGCGTCGCCGCGCACCAGGGCGCGAAGTCGCGCCGCGCGAGCGCGGCGTCGAAGACCTCGTTGCCCGCGGGCACCGGAGTGTGGGTGGTGAACACCGAGCTGCGCCGGATCTCGGCGAGCGCGGCGGCGAAGCTCTCGCCGGCCGCGAGCCGGCGGCGGGCGCGCTCGAACTGGAGCAGTGCGGAGTGCCCCTCGTTCATGTGCCAGACCCGGGGCTCGATGCCGAGCGCGGCGAGCGCCCGTGCCCCCCCGATGCCGAGCACGAGCTCCTGCGCGATGCGCATCTCGCGACCCGGCGTGTAGAGCGCCCAGGTGATCGGACGGTCGGCCGAGTCGTTCTGGGGGACGTCGGTGTCGAGCAGGACGAGCGGCACGCGCCCGATCTGCGCGACCCAGACCTGGGCGTGGATCTCGCGGCCGGGCAGCGGCACGGCGACGAAGACCCCGCGGCCGGTCGGGCCCGCCGCCGGCCGGACCGGCAGGCGCGTGAAGTCGTAGTCGGGGTAGATGTGCTGCTGGCGGCCGTCGGCCGAGACGGTCTGGCGGAAGTAGCCGTGGCGGTAGAGCAGCCCGACCGCGACCAGCGGGACGCCCAGGTCGCTCGCGCTCTTCAGGTGGTCGCCGGCCAGGACGCCCAGGCCGCCCGAGTAGATGGCGAGCGCCTGGTGGAGGCCGTACTCCATGCAGAAGTAGGCGATCGGACCCTGCACGCCCGGGTGCGTGCGCGCGAACCAGGCGTCGCCCGCCTCGGCGAGGTAGCGGTCGAGGGCCTGGATCACCCGGTGGTAGAGGGTGCGGAACGCATCGTCCTCGAGCTTCTCCTGCCAGTGTGGCCGGTCGACGTTGATGAGCAGCTGGACCGGGTTGCGGTAGAGCGACCAGCTGCGGCTGTCGACGGCCGAGAACAGCTCCCGCGCGCGCGGCGACCAGGTCCACCAGAGGTTGTAGGCGAGATCGTAGAGCCGCTCGACCTCGTCCGGGAGCTCGATGTCGGCGACGTGCAGGCGCGGCAGGTCGTTCCAGGGTCGTTCCGTCACGGCGGCGGAGTCTCTCATTCCTCCGGAGGCAGCGACCACTCCGGCTCGAGGTCGGGGAAGGGCAGGTCGCCCTCGGTCCAGTCCGGCACCTGGCGCGTGCGCGGCCCGAGCGCGACCAGCTCGCGCAGACGCTCGACGTGCCCGCGGAAGCGCTTCTCGGCGTAGTCGCGCCCGGTGCCCATGGTGACCAGGAACGGCCAGTCCGAGGCGGCGGCGAGCAGCAGCTGGTTGAGGATCGCGCGCCGCCACTTGCGCGGCCCGCCGCGGCGCACCGCGGCGAAGGCCTCGCGCTCGCATTCCCGGAGCTCGCGCCAGAACCAATCGGTCTCGGGGTTGACCCAGACGCGGTGGTCGCCGCCCGCGCCCCACGACCCCTCGCCGAAGAAGGCGCGCCGCAGCGCCGGTCCGTGGTCGAGCTCGCGCGCGGGCGTGGTCGCCTCGACCGGCGTCGCCGGCGCGGCGAGCTCGAGCACGCGCTCGAGCCAGGCCGGGCCTTCGAACCACCAGTGGCCGAACAGCTCGGCATCGAACGGGGCGCAGACCAGGCCGCCGTCCATCCCGTCCAGGCTCGAGACGAGCGCGACGAAGTGCTCGGCCTGCTCGCGCGCCCGGCGCAGCGCGTCGTCGGGCCAGTAGACGAGCTTGTCGATCAGGTCGGCCTCGGGGCCGGTGACGCGCCAGAAGCGCAGGCCCGAGGGCCAGTGTCGCTTGTGGAAGTCGAGGAAGGCGCCGTCGCCCGGGTAGCCGCCCTGGCGCGACCAGACCTGCGCCGCGGTGCGCGCGTCGCGCAGGAAAGCGGCGACCCCGCTGCGCCGGATCAGGAACGGCCGCGGGTGCGGGCCCCCGGGCTCGACCACCTCCTCGGGCGGCAGGTCCGAGAGGTAGGGGAAGGCCGGGTCGCCCGAGCGCAGGAGGTGGGCGTCGAGCACGGTCCAGTCCAGGCCCTGCTCGGCGAGCAGCTCCTCGTTGCCCGGGCGGTCCGGCTCGGAGGCCCCGGTCGCCGGGTGGCGCCATTCGCCGCCGGGGCGGTAGGCGCACTCCGGCAGCCAGCAGCCCCTGGGATCGACGCCGAAGCGCTCGCGGTGGCTCTCGCGGCCGACGCGCAGGGCGAGGCGCGCGAGCTTCGACGTGTGCGCCAGCGGCAGGTAGACGTGGGTGGCGGCCGAGGTCGAGAGCTCGATCGCGCCGCGCGCCGAGAGATCGTCGAGGGCGCGGATCAGGTCCTTGTCGAAGCCCTCCCAGAGCGCGCGCAGGCGCTCGAACTCGCCGTGCCACCAGAGCGCGAGCGGGTGGCGCCGGCGCGCCTCCCAGGCTGCGGCGGTGCGCTCGGCCAGGTAGCGGTCGACGATGCCCGGGGTGCGGGCATCGGCGAACATGGCGGCCAGGATGGGTGTCACCGAGAGCGTCACGAAGTCCCGCCGCCCGCGCTCGGCCAGGCGCCGGAAGGCGTCGAGCAGGGGCAGGTAGCAGTGGACCACCGCCTCCGCCAGCCAGTCCTCGCCGTGCGGCCAGGTGCCGTGGCCGATCACCCACGGCAGGTGGGCGTGGAGGACGAAGGCGAGCCGGCGCGGCGCGCCCGGGCGGCCCGGCTCGCGCAGGGGCGCGGGGACGACCGGCGGCTCGAGCGGCGGCCGCTGCTCGAACTCGAGCACGATCTCGTCGCGCGAGAAGCCCTGCCCGCCGCCCTCGCCCCCCGCCGCCGCCGCCGCCGGCGCCTCGCCGGCGGCGGCCTGCGCCGGCTCCGGCTCGTCCGGCGCGCGCGGGGCCTCGGTGGGGGGCGCGTCGTTGGAAAGGCGTTCTGTTCGAGGCAGGGGCTGGCGGGGCACCCGTAGGTCGGGCGGCGCGCCGGTGGCGGGCGAATCCTCGGAAAGACGTTCTGTTGAAGGAAGGGGAGCGCGGGGCGGTGCCGGCGAGGCCGCGGCGTCGGTGGCGGTGGCCGCGTCGGTGGGTGTCGCTCCCGCGCGGCGCACCTTTCTCGGCGCGCGTGGCTTCGCTTCGGCGCTTCCGGGGCGCTTCGCGCCTCGCTTCGCCGCGGGCGCTCCGGCCGCCGCCCCCTTCTCTGGAGCCTTTCTCGATCTCGCGGCCGATTTTTCGGCTGCCGGCACGGAGTCCTTGGCGGGTGTCGTCGCCTTGCGGCGGCGCGGGCGGGGCGGCTCCTTGGTGTCGGTCACGTCGTCAGGTCTTCAGGTCTTCGGGTCGTCAGGTCGATTCGGCGGCCGGCTCGACCGGCTCGGCGACGCCGCCGGCTCCGACCGGCGCCAGGACGAGGGGTTGCAGCCGCTCGGGGTTCTTCTTGAGGGCCGCCGCGAAGCGCTGGGCGAGGAAGCGCTCCAGCGCGCGTCCGCCGTCGCTCGCGGTGCGCGGAATCTCGACGAATCCGCCCGCCATCGTGCCGTGGCCGCCGCCCTTGCCGCGCTGGCCGATCAGCCGGCGCATCAGGTTGCCGGCGTCGGCGCGCGGGTTCGAGGTGCGGATCGAGAGGTAGACGCGGTCGCCGTGCACGCCCGTGCACATCGACCAGGTGCGGCCCTCCATGCGCAGCAGCAGGTCGGCGATCTCGGGCACGATGTCGGGCTGGTCGACGCGGCCGAGGCTGGAGATCACCAGGTTGGAGACGCCGGCCAGACCCTCGAGGGCGCGGTGGAGGTTGTGGAAGTAGTTGAGGGGGAGTGGCGCGGTCTGGATGCGCGCCAGCGTGCGCCGGTCGACCCGCGGCAGCAGCCGGTCGTACGCGGCGTGATCCGGACCCGCCGCCTCGCGTCCGAAGTCCTGGGTCTCCGAACGGATGGCGTAGACCAGGCCGGTGGCGAGCGGGCGCGTGATGTGCAGCCCGGCTTCCTCCAGGTACTCGAAGAGGATCGTCGCGGTGGCGCCGTACTCCGGGCGCACGTCGAAGAAGCGGGAGCGCTGGGTCGCCTTGCGCATCGGATGGTGGTCGAAGACCAGGTCTGGCACGACTTCGCTCGGCAGCTGCGAGTTGCCGGTCCAGGGCTGGCAGTCGACCAGCACGAAGCGCTGGTAGTCGCGTCGCTTGAGGTGCCGCAGGTGGGAGAGCTTGAGCTTGAGGGCGCGCACCATCTCGCGGTTCTCGGCGCGGCCGATCATGCCGCCGTAGGCGATCGTCACCCGGCGGTGGAACCTCCGGCGCAGGATCAGCCCCAGGGCCGCGGTCGATGCGAGGGCGTCGGGATCCGGGTTGTCGTGGGTGAGCAGCAGCCACCTGTCCCGATGCGGCGTGCTCTCGACCTGGGCGGCGAGAGCGGCGAGTCGCGCCCTCGTCAGATCGCTCGGCATGGCGCCGTGGATCCTAGCATCGCGGTTCCGCCGGAGACGCCGTCTGCTAGACTGACACCTCGCGGTCGCTAGGGAACTTCGTCGTGCAGCGCGTGCTCTTCGTATCTCCCGGCTATCCCAGCGAGATGCCCCGTTTCGTGCGCGGCCTCGCCGAGATCGGCGCCGAGGTGCTCGGCGTCGGGGATCAGCCTCCGGCCCTGCTCGCCGAGGACGTCAGGCGGTCGCTCTCCGGCTACCTGCGGGTGCGCTCGCTGTGGGAGGAGGAGGCCGTCGTGCGCGCGGTCGCCACCTGGCTGGGCGACCGGTCCGTCGACCGCGTCGAGTGCCTCTGGGAGCCGGCGATGATCCTCGCCGCGCAGATCCGCGAGGCGGTGGGCGCCCCCGGGCTCTCGGTCGAGCGCACGATCCCGTTCCGCAACAAGGAGCGCATGAAGCAGGCGCTCGACGCCGCGGGCATCCGCACGCCGCGGCACGCCGCCGCGCGCGGCGCGGCCGAGGTGCGCGAGGCGGCGGAGCGCATCGGGTTCCCGATCATCGTCAAGCCGATCGCCGGCGCGGGCTCCGCCGACACCTACCGGGTCGAGTCGATGCGCGAGCTCGAGACCGTGGAGCCCCGGGTCGAGCACCTCGACGAGGTGTCGGTGGAGGAGTTCGTCGACGGCGAGGAGTACACCTTCGACACCATCGCGGTGGCGGGCGTGCCGGTCTTCCACAACGTCGCCTGGTACCGCCCGCGTCCTCTGGTCGCGCGCTCCAACGAGTGGATCAGCCCGCAGGTGGTCGCGCTGCGCGACCCCGACCAGGCCTGCCTCGCGGGCGGCGTCGCGATGGGGCGCGCGGTGCTCGCCGCACTCGGGTTCGAGAGCGGCTTCACGCACATGGAGTGGTACCTGAAGGCCGACGGCGAGGTGGTGTTCGGCGAGATCGGCGGCCGCCCGCCGGGGGCGCACCAGGTCGACCAGATGAACTTCTCGTGCGACATCGACGTGTTCCGCGGCTGGGCGGAGGCGGTCTGCTTCGGGCGCTTCACGCACGAGGTGCACCGGCTGTTCAACGTCGCCAACGTCTACAAGCGCGCGCAGGGCCAGGGCTCGATCGAGCGGGTCGAGGGCCTCGAGCGGTTCCGCCAGCGGCACCGCGACGCGCTGGTGTGGGAGAACCTGCTGCCGGTCGGCGCGCGCCGGCGCAACTGGCGCCAGACCCTGGTCTCCGACGGGTTCGTGGTGGTCCGTCACCCGGACCTCGAGGCGACGCTCGCCATCGCGGACGAGTTCGGCAGCGAGGTCCGGCTCTTCGCCAATTGAATCGAGATGCCCGCGGTCGTCTTCGTCGCCCCGTTCTTCCTCGACACCACGCTGCGCTTCGTGGACGGAGTCGCCTCGCTGCCCGGGGTGCGCCTGGGCCTGATCAGCCAGGATCCCCTCGAGCGACTGCCGGCTCGCCTCCGGCAGCGCCTCGCGGCCCACCGCCGGGTCGCCGACGGGCTCGATCCGCAGCAGATCGCGGATGCGGTGCGCGCGCTCGCCGTCGAGATCGGCGCGCCCGAACGCCTGCTGGGCGCGCTCGAGCAGCTCCAGGTACCGGCGAAGCCGCGGCGCTCGACTTCGCTTCGAGCGTCGGCTTCCCGCTGGTGGTCAAGCCGGCGGCCGGCGCCGGCGCCAAGGGCACCTACCGGGTCACCGGCGGCACCGAGCTGCGCGAGGCGCTCGCCGCCAGCCGGCCCGCGCCCGAGCGGCCCGCCGTGGTCGAGGAGTTCGTCACCGGCGAGGAGTTCTCCTTCGACGCGGTCTCGATCCGCGGTCGCCTGGTCTGGCACTCGCTCTCGCACTATCTCCCGGCGCCGCTCCACGTCGTGGATCATCCCTGGATCCAGTGGTGCGTGCTGATTCCACGCGAGATCGACCATCCCCGCTACGACGACGTGCGCGCGATCGCGGCGCGCGCCCTGACCGCGCTCGGCATGGACACCGGCTTGTCGCACATGGAGTGGTTCCGCCGGCGGGACGGCGGCGTGCTCGTCTCGGAGGTCGGCGCGCGGCCGCCCGGCGCGCAGATCACCTCCCTCATCTCCTGGGCGCACGACGTGGATTTCTACCGGGCCTGGGCCCGGCTGGTGGTGCTCGACCAGTTCGAGCCGCCGCAACGCCGGTTCGCGGCCGGGTGCGCCTACCTGCGGGGCCAGGGCCGGGGCCGGGTGCGCGCGGTGGTCGGCCTCGACCGCGTGCTCGCGCGGCTCGGGCCGATCGTGGTCGAGAGCCGGTTGCCGGCGATCGGCGCCACGCCGTCCTCGAGCTACGAGGGGGACGGTTTCGTGATCGTCCGCCATCCCGAGACGGCGGTGGTGGAGCGTGCCCTGAGATCGTTGATCAGCGAGGTCCGGGTGGAGCTGGGATGACGCTCAACGTGCTCATGCTGTCGCCGGGGTACCCCGCCGAGATGCCGTACTTCACGCGCGGACTCGCCCGGGTGGGCGCGCGCGTGATCGGCCTCGGCGACCAGGCGAAGGAGGCGCTGCCGGAGATCGCGCGCTCGCATCTCGCCCACCACGTCCACGTCCACTCGCTGTGGGACGAAGGATCGGTCGTGCGCGAGGTGCAACGATTCTCGCGCCAGGTCCGCATCGACCGCGTCGAGTGCCTGTGGGAACCGGGCATGCTGCTCGCCGCGCGCATCCGCGAGGCGCTGGGCCTGCCCGGCATGACCGTCGAGCAGACGCTGCCGTTCCGGGACAAGGAGGTCATGAAGCGTCGCCTCGACGACGCCGGCATCCGCACGCCCCGTCACTACCGGGCGGTGACCGAGGACCAGGTGCGCGAAGCCGCCGAGCGGCTCGGCTACCCCCTGATCGTCAAGCCGATCGCCGGCGCCGGCTCGGCCGACACCCATCGCTGCGACGCGCGCGCCGAGCTGGAGCAGGCGCTCCGGGCGGTCAAGCACGTCGCCGAGGTCTCGGTCGAGGAGTTCGTCGAGGGCGAAGAGTTCACCTTCGACACGATCTGCGCGGGCGGGCGGATGTACTTCGAGAACGTCTGCTGGTACAAGCCGCGGCCCCTCCTGCAGCGCCAGCTCGAGTGGGTGAGCCCGCAGTCGTTCGCCCTGCGCGACCTCGAGCTGCCCGAGATCCAGGGCGGCCGCCGGCTGGGCCGCCAGGTGCTCGAGGTGCTCGGCTTCCAGACCGGCTTCACCCACATGGAGTGGTACCGGAAGGCCGACGGCGAGGTCGTCTTCGGCGAGATCGGCGGGCGCCCGCCGGGAGCTCGGCTGGTGGACATCATGAATTACTGCACCGACAACGACACCTATGTCGGCTGGGCCGAGGCGGCGGTGCGCGGGCACGTGGACCGGATCTTCGAGCGCAAGTGGAACGTCGCGGTGACCTTCAAGCGCGCGCAGGGCGAGGGCCGGATCAAGCGGATCGCCGGCCTCGACCGCCTGCGCGCCGAGCTCGGGCCCCTGCTGGTCGAGGAGAGCCTGACCCCGGTCGGCCATCCGCGCCGCAACTGGAAGACGACCCTGGTCGGCGACGGCTACCTGATCGTCCGCCACCCCGAGCTCAAGCCCCTCCTCGACATCGCCGACCGCATCGCCCGCGAAGTGCAGCTCTTCGCCGGCTGAGCCCGCCGGCGCGGCGGGCCCGGCTCAGTCCGGAAAGATCTTGCCGGGGTTGAGGATGCCCTTCGGATCGAAGGCGCGCTTGATCTCGCGCTGGAGCGCGATCTCGCGCTCCGAGAGCGCTGGAGCAGGTTGACGTGCAGGTTGCCGTCGCCGGCGTGGCCGTAGAGGAGCGCCGTCAGCCCCTGGCGCGCGGCCGCCGCGCGCGCCGCCTCGACCAGCTCGACCAGGCGCGAGCGCGGCACCACGGTGTCCGCCTCCTTGTAGACCGAGAGTGACTTGACCGCCTCGCCGATCCTGCGCCGCACCTGCCAGAGCCGGCGCTGGCCGGCGGCGTCGTCGGCAACCAGCGCGTCGCCGCCGCCGAGCGAGCGCGCCAGCGCGTCGAGCCTCTCCGCGCGTGCCAGCAGCTCGTCGCCGTCGTCGCCGTCGAGCTCGACCACCAGCATCGCGGCGCTCTCGGCGAGCGCGGGCGGCAGAGGCTCGAGGCGCGCCACCGCGTCGAGGGCGGCGCGCTCGGCGAGCTCGCAGGCGGCCGGGTCGAGCCCTTCGACGAAGATGCGCTCGACCGCACCGGCCGCCGCGGCCAGGGTGGGGAAGGGGAGCACGGCGGTCAGCGTCGCCTTCGGCTTCGCGATCAGGCGCAGCGTCGCGGCGGTGATCACGGCGAGCGTGCCCTCGGAGCCCACGAGCAGCTGGGTCAGGTTGTAGCCGGTGGCGTCCTTGCGCGAGCGGCCGCCGGCGACCAGCCGCGAGCCGTCGGCGAGCACGGCCTCGACGCCCAGCACCCAGCGCCGCGTCGAGCCGTACTTGCACGAGCGCGGCCCGGCGCTGTCCTCGGCCAGGTTGCCGCCGATCCGGCAGGTCTCGCGGCTGGCCGGATCGGGCGGATAGAAGAGCCCGCGCGCCTCCACCGCCTGTTGCAGATCGGCGAGCACGACGCCGGCCTCGGCCTCGGCGACCAGGTCGCGCTCGTCGATCGCCCGGATGCGGTCGAGGCGGTCGACCGCGAGCACGATGCCGCCGCAGACCGGCAGGGCGCCGCCCGAGAGCCCCGTCCCCGCCGCACGCGGCACCACCGGGAGGAGCTCGCGCGCGGCGAGGCGGAGCACGGCCGCGACCTCCTCTGCGCTCGACGGCAGCACGGCGACGTCGGGCGGGAAGCGCAGCTTCTCCGTCTCGTCGCTGGCGAACGCCTCGAGCCGGTCCGGCCCGGAGAGCACGGCGGCCATCCCCAGCAGGCCCTCGAGCTCGCGCACGTGCGCCGGTGCGACCGGCCTGAGACCGAACCGCTCCGGGGGGATCCGCTCGCTCACGGCTGGAGGATCGAGAGCAGGAGCGTGGCGGTGCCGAGGAAGGAGAGGAAGCCGCCCACGTCGGTGGCGGTGGTGACGAAGATCGAGCTGCCCAGGGCGGGATCGAGGCGCATCTGCTTGAGCGTCACCGGCACCAGGGCGCCGAAGAAGCCGGCCACGGTCAGGTTGAGCGTCTGGGCGAACATCAGGACGCCGGAGAGCACCGCGTTGCGCTCCCAGGCGAGCGCGGCGAGGCCGAGAGCGAGGCCGGTCAGGAGCCCGTTCATGAAGCCCACCAGCGTCTGCCGCGCGACCACGGCGCCGCTGCGGCGCAGGTCCATCTCGCCGAGCGCGATGCCGCGCACCATGAGCGTCAGGGTCTGGGTGCCGGCGTTGCCGCCCATGCCCGCCACGATGGGCATGAACACCGCCAGCACCACGTACTTGGCGATCGTCTCCTGGAACAGGGAGACCACGAAGGCGGCGAGGGAGGCCGTGGCGAGGTTGATCAGCAGCCAGGGCAGGCGCAGGCGCACCGAGCGCGCCGGCCTGGTCGCGAGATCCTCGTGGACGTCGAGGTTGGCCAGGCGGTAGAGGTCCTCGGTGGCCTGCTCCTCGACCACGTCGAGGACGTCGTCGACGTGGATCGCGCCGGCCAGGCGTCCGTCGGCGTCGACCACCGGCATCATCAGGAGGTCGTAGCGCTTGAACTCCTGGGCGACCTCCTCCTCGGGGGTGTCGGCGCGCACGGTCACCACGTCGGCGGAGAGGATCTCGCGCAGCCGCCGCTCGGGCGCCGCGGAGACCAGCTGCCAGAGCGAGACGATGCCGAGCAGGTGCTCGCGGTCGTCGACCACGTAGAGGTAGAACAGGCGGCGCTCCTCGGCGAGGGTGCGCACGCGCTCGAGCGTCGCCGCCACGGTCTCGTCGGCGAAGAAGCGCGGGACCTCCGGGTCCATCAGGCCGCCCGCCGTGGCGGGTCCGTAGCGCAGGAGGTTCGAGAGCTGGGCCGAGCGCGCCGGGTCGAGCGCCTCGAGCAGGCTGGCCCGGCGCGCGGGCTCGAGCGACTCGAGCAGGTCGACGGCGTCGTGCGCCGAGAGCCGGGCGATCACGGTCGAGACCTGCTCGTCGGCGAGCTGGGCGAGGACGCGCTCGCGCGCGTCGCCGTCGAGCTCGCGCAGCGTGCGCGTGGCCAGCCGGAGCTCGAGCAGGGTGCGCCAGAGCTCGGCGAGCTCGTCGGGGGTGAGCAACGGCACCAGCTCGGCGATGTCGGCCGGGTGCAGCCGGGCGAGCAGCCGGCGCGCCGGCCGCTCGCCGGGATGGCGCAGCAGGCGCAGGATCATGCGCTGGCGCTGGCCGCGTGCGAGCGCGTCGGGTCGGCGGGCTGAGGCCAGAGCGGGCATCTACCCGATGTTAGGATGAAACACGATGATCCAGGAGCTGTTTCGCATCGGTCCACTCGCGATCAGCCCCTTCGGCGTCCTGCTCGTGGCGGCCTTCCTGGCCGCCTACCTCCAGTTGCAGCGCGGGCTCACCCGGCTCGGGATCGGCGATCCCGACACCGCGAGCGCGCTGCTGTTCGCGGGCGGCGTGGGCGGCGTGCTGGGGGCCAAGATCTACTACGCGATCCTGCACGGCGACTGGCGGCTCCTGCTCGAGCGCTCGGGGCTGGTCTGGTACGGCGGCTTCGTCCTCGGCACCGCGGCAGTGGCCTGGACGATGCATCGCCGCCGGCTGCCGCCCTGGCCGACGCTCGACGCCCTGGCGCCCGCCCTGGCGCTCGGCTACGGCGTCGGCCGCGTCGGCTGCTTCCTGGTCGGTGACGACTACGGGGTGCCGACGACGCTGCCGTGGGGAATCGCCTACGCCGACGGGCTGCCGCCGACCACGGCCTACTACCTCCGCCGCGAGTTCGGCCTCGAGCTGCCGGCGTCGATCTCCGACGACACGCTCCTCTCCGTCCACCCGACCCAGCTCTACGAGACCGCGATCGCGCTCGCCATCTGGTGGATCGGCGTGCGCCTGCTGCGGCGGCGCCCGGCGCCCGGGCGCACCGCCCTGGTCGTGTTCGCACTGCTCGCCCTCGAGCGCTTCGGCGTCGAGTTCCTGCGCGTCAAGGACGACCGCCTGCTGGGCGGGCTGACGCTCGCGCAGGCCATCAGCCTCGCCATCCTGGTCGCGGTGGCGGCACTCTGGCGCAGGCCGGGCGCGGCGGCGCCGCCGCCGCCCAGGGCCGCCGAGGCCCGGCGGTGAAGGCTCCGGGCCGGCCACGCCTGCTCTCGATCGCCGGCTCGGACTCGGGCGGCGGCGCGGGCATCCAGGCCGACCTCAAGACCTTCGCGGCCCACGGCGCCTACGGCATGACGGCGATCACCGCGCTCACCGCCCAGAACACGCTCGGCGTGCGCGCCGTGCACGCGGTGCCCGCGGCGTTCGTGGCGGCCCAGATCGACGCGGTGTTCGAGGACCTGGGAGTGGACGCGGTGAAGATCGGCATGCTGGCGCGGCGCGAGATCGTGGAGGCGGTCGCCGACCGGCTCGAGGCCCACGCCGGGCCGCCGATCGTCCTCGATCCGGTGATGATCTCGGCGAGCGGCGACCCCCTGCTCGAGCCGGACGCGGTCGAGGCGATCCGCCTGCGTCTGATGCCCCTGGCCACGGTGACGACGCCCAACCTGCCCGAGGCGGCGCGCCTCGCGGGCCGGTCCGCGGCGAGCCTCGCCGAGCGCATCGAGCTGGCGCGCGAGCTCGGTCGCGCCACCCGCGCGGTGCTGCTCAAGGGCGCGCACGCCACCGGCGACGAGATCGTGGACCTGCTCTGGGACGGCCGCGAGCTCCACTGCTTCACCCACGCGCGCGTCCCGACCCGCGCCGATCACGGCACCGGCTGCACGCTCTCCTCGGCGCTCGCGGCGAGACTGGCCGCGGGGGCCTCCCTGCCGGACGCCTGCCGGGGCGCCATCGACTGGCTGCAGGGCGCCCTGCTCCACGCCGAGCCGCTGGGGCACGGGCACGGGCCGGTCAACCACCTCTGGCAGCTCGCGGCGCGCGGGGGCTCGCCGTGAGCGGCGACCCGCTCGACCTGCTCGTGGTGGGGGCCGGTCCGACCGGGATCGCCCTCGGCGCCGAAGCACGGCGCGCCGGGCTCGACTGCCTCCTGGTCGAGCGCGGGGCGCTGGTCGAGTCGCTGCTCGGCTATCCGGCCGAGATGGTGTTCTTCACCACTCGCGAGCGGCTCGAGATCGCCGGCGTGCCGTTCCCGCTCCCGGAGGAGAAGCCCAACCGGCGCCAGGCGATCGCCTACTACCAGGCGGTGGCGGCGGCCTTCCGGCTCGAGTGCGCGCTCCACGAGGAGGTGGAGTCGATCCGGCCCGGCGAGGACGGCTTCCGGGTGCGCTCCCGCGGTCGCGACGGCGAGGTGACCCGGCGCGCGCGTGCGGTGGCGGTGGCCACCGGCTACTTCGCCAACCCGCTCCGGCTGGGGGTGCCGGGGGAGGACCGGCCCGAGGTGCGCCGGCGCTACCGCGAGCCCTGGGAGCACTTTGGCGAGGACGTGGTCGTGGTCGGCGCCGGCAACTCCGGCGCGGAGGCGGCGCTGGAGCTGTTCCGGCACGGCGCCCGGGTCACCCTGGTCCACCGCGGCGCGGCGCTCAAGGAGACGGTCAAGTACTGGCTCAAGCCGGACCTCGAGAACCGCATCGCGGAGGGCTCGATCCAGGCCCTGTTCGAAGCCGAGGTGCTCGGCTTCGTGGACGGGGCGGTGGTCGTCCGCCAGGGCGGCCGGGAGCGCCGCGTGCCGGCCCGGGCCGCCTACGTCCTGATCGGCTACGAGCCCGAGGTTCGCCTGCTCGAGGAGGCCGGGGTGACGGTCGATCCGGCGACCCGGATCCCGGCCTTCGACCCCGCCACCGGCGAAACCGACGTGCCCGGCCTCTACGTCGCCGGCACCGTCCAGGCCGGCCGCGAAACCCATCGCATCTTCATCGAGAACTCACGGGAGCACGGTCCAGCGATCGTGCGCCACCTGGCCGCCCGGCTCCGCCCCGGCGTCGGGGCGGTCGCGGCCGAGTGAGTCAGAGCCCGGAACGGGGATTGCACTACCTACCCGGGATCCGCGGGCGCCCTCCCGGCGACGCGAGCGAAAGGAGCAGGAGACCATGACCCCAGGCGCGACGATCCTCCTTCCCGCCCTCTTGATCGGAGCCGTCGCCACGGCCGCCGTGGCGCAGCCTCCGGCGCCTCCTCCGGAGCTTCCGACCCCGGTCTTCGGCGAGGTCGTCGAGGTGCGGGTCATCAACCTGGAGGTCGTCGTCACCGACCGCGACGGCCTGCCGGTGACCGGGCTCGCGGCCGGCGACTTCCGGCTCCTCGTCGATGGCGAGGAGGTCCCGGTCCGCTACTTCACGGAGGTGCGCGGCGGCCAGGCAATCGAGTCCCCGGCGGCCGAGCCGGGCGCCGATGTGGCGGCCGTCCCCGACATCGTCCCCGGCTCGCCCGTGGGGACCAGCTACCTCGTCTTCGTCGACGATTTCTTCTCGATCGCCCGTGACCGCGACCGGGTGCTGAGGTCGCTTTCCGCCGAGCTGTCTCGACTGGGGCCCGAGGACCGCATGGCGATCGTGGCCTTCGATGGCATCGAGCTCGAGATGATCTCGACCTGGTCGAGCTCTGTGTCCGAGCTCGAGCGCGCCTTCCAGAAGGCGGTCAAGAGGCCCGCGCACGGCTTGCGCAGGGAATCGGAGAGGAGGAGCTTCCTCTCCGGCTCCCGCCGTATGGGCCAGACCGGGATCGGTGGGATGCCGAATCTGCCGGGCAACCGGCTCGAGATGGACGAGCGGTTCTACGCCGAGCTGCTCGAAGACCAGGTGAAGAGCACAGTCTCAGCCGCCGCCGCCGCGCTGCGGGGTTTCGCGAATCCGCCCGGGCGCAAGGTCATGCTGATGCTTTCCGGTGGCTGGCCCTACGACATCCCGGAGTACGTCACCCGGCAGTTCGGCCGCGCGATCACCGAGCCCCAGATCGAGAGCGGCGACCGCCTCTTCGCGCCGGTGGTGGAGACCGCCAACCGGCTCGGCTACACGCTCTACGCGGTCGACGTGCCCGGCCTCGCCACTGACGACGTCATCGACGCCAGCGAATTCGGGCGCACGGTGGTGAACGAGCAGTTCGCGAACTTCATACGGGAGAACAATATCCAGTACGGGCTCGAGTTCGTCTCGCAACAGACCGGCGGACGTGCGTTCGTCAACGCCGGACGCACCGCGGTGCTGGAGAACGCGGAGGCCGACACGCGTTCTTACTACTGGCTGGGCTTCGTGCCCGCCTGGCAGGGCGACGACCGCTCGCATCGGGTCGAGGCAGAGGTCCGGCGCGAAGGGCTCCGCGTGCGCAACAGATCCGGGTACCTCGACTCTTCGCGCAGCCGCGAGGTCTCGATGGCGGTCGAGAGCGCCTTGATGTTCGGCGGCGGGCCCAATCTGCGGCCGCTCGCCGCGTTGAAGGTCTCCACGCCCACCAAGTCCTCGGTCGGCAACATGCGCGTCAATGTGGAGCTGGCGGTGCCGGTCGCCGAGCTCACGATGCTGCCGGTCGGACGCCAGAGAGTGGCCGACCTCGAGTTGCGGGTCGCGGCCATCGACGAGCGCGGCGGGCGCAACGAGATCCCGGTGCTGCCGGTGCGCCTCGCAGTCGAGTCCGACCCCGCCCCGGGCCAGCTCGCCTACTACCGGACGACGCTCGAGCTGCGCCGGATTCGCAACCGCGTGGCCGTGGCGTTGTACGATCCGGCTGCGGGCACGATCTGGTCGACCACGGTCGAGGTCGAGCCCTGAGTCCCGAGGAGGACCCGATCCGGATGAGCCGCCTGCCCCTTCACGCCCTGCTGGCGCTCGCGCTCGCCGCGAGCGCCGCCCCGGTCCGTTCGCAGGGCGCTGCCGAGCCCCCGCCCCCCGCGCCGCCTCCGGCGGCGGACTCCGCTCAGAAGCCTGCCTCCGAGGTGCCGGTCGAGCAGTTCTTCGAGAGCATCGACGTCAACGTGGTCAACGTGGACGTCTACGTCACGGACAGGAAGGGCAACCGGATACGCGGCCTGGGCAAGGACGACTTCGAGCTGCTCGAAGACGACAAGCCGATGACGATCACCAACTTCTACGCGGTGGAGGAGGGCGGGCCGGTGCGCAGCGAGCCCGCGCCCGCGGCGGCGCCCGCGCCGCCGCCCGCGGCGCCGCCGGCGGCCGCCGCTCCGGCTGCGGAGATCCCGGAGGACCAGCGGCTCCACCTGGTGGTCTACATCGACAACTGGAACATCAAGCCCTTCAACCGGAACCGCGTCTTCACCGGGATCCGCGAGATGCTGCGCTCGCGCCTGACGCGGGGCGACCGCGTCATGCTCATGACCTACGACCGGGAGCCCCACGTGCGGCGGCCCTTCACATCGGATCCGGTGACCATCGCCTCCGCGCTGTTCGAGATCGAGCGCCTCTCGGCGCAGGGTGTCCAGCAGGAGTCCGAGCGGCGGGAGGCACTGAGCGACATCGAAGCGGCCCGCGACGAGACCTCGGCGCTGATCCGCGCCCGCAGCTACGCCGACGCGGTCTACAACGACCTCTCGTTCGCGCTCGACTCGCTCAAGAACACGGTCTCCTCGCTGGCCGGGCTGCCCGGGCGCAAGGCGATCCTGTACGTCTCGGACGGCCTGCCCATGGTGGCCGGCGAGGACGCCTTCCATGCCGTGCAGGAGAAGTTCTCTTCGGCGACCGGCTCGGTGCTCGAGGCGCGCAACTACGACGCCTCGCGCCGCTACAAGGAGCTGGTCGCCTCGGCCAACGCCAACCGCATCACCTTCTACACCCTCGATGCGGCCGGGTTGCG
>JAFNAE010000318.1 GCA_017860005.1 Acidobacteriota bacterium
GCCCGGCTCGGCGGGTGCGGGCGCGGGCGGCGGGGCTTCGCCCGACGACGCCTCGGCCGGCGGCGCCTCTTCCGGCGGCGCGTCGAAGCTGCCCCCGAGCGCGAGGTGGAGGTTCACCCGCTCGGCGAGCTGCGCGCTGCGCACGGCGAGCAGGGCGAGACGGGAGGACTCGAGCGAGAGCTCCTGCTGCCGCACTGCCCGCAGGTCGCCCTGGCCGACGCGGTACTGGTCGTTGGCGAGCTCGAGCGCGCGTTGGTTCTCCGTGACGGCCCGCTCGAGCAGCACCGCACGGTCCGCGAGATTCTGCGCCGCGGCGAGCGCCTGCTCGACGTCGCCGATGGCGCGCAGTGCCATGCGGGCGTAGTCGGCGAGCGCCTCCTTCTGCTCCAGAGTGCGGATCTCGACCTGGGTCTTCAGCGCCCCGCCCGCGTAGAGCGGCGCCAGCAGCTTCGCGCCCAGCCCGCCGCTCGGGTTCTCGAAGTCGGGCTTGAGCTCGAGGACGTCGGAGGACAGGGTGCTGACGCTGGCGTTGAGCGCGATCTTGGGCAGCCGCGCCGCCTTGGCCTCCCCCACCCGGTCGAACGCGGCGGCCACGCGGCGCTCGGCGGCGATCATGTCCGGCCGGCGCTCGAGGATCTCGAGGGGGATGCCGACCGGCACCGGGCCGGGCAGCTCCGGCAGGTCGGCGCGCGCGGCGAGCTCGGCGGAGGGGTAGCGCCCGAGCAGCAGCTCGAGGCCGCGCAGGGTCTGGGTGCGCGCGAGGCGCAGCTGCTCGACCGAATCCTCCAGGCTGATCTGCTGCGCCCGCGCCAGCACCACCTCCTGCTCGTCGCCGGCGCCGACCTTCCGGCGCAGCTCGGCGAGCCGCACCAGCTCGGCGTTCGCGGCAGCCATCGCTTCGGTCTGCCGCTGCTGGAGGCCGGCGAGCGTCGCCGAGAACCAGGTCCTGGCGACGTTGGCCGCGATCGACTGGCGGGCGAAGGCGTAGTCGGCGGCGACCGAGGCCTCGACCTCCTGCGCGGCGTTGCGGGCGTAACGGAGCCGGCCCCAGATGTCGATCTCCCAGGAGACGCCGAGCATCGCGCCCTGCAGCGCGGAGGTGAGGTCCCCGCCGCTCGCGTTCAGCCCGCCGGTGCCGAAGAGGTTGATCTGTGGCCGCAGCTGCGCCTGGGCCATGCGCACGTAGGCCGCGGCCTGCTCGACCTTGACCGCGGCGACGCGCAGGTCGGGGTTGCTGGCCACCGCCTCCGCGGCGAGGGCGTCGAGCTGCGCGTCGCCGAAGCTCGCCAGCCAGGCGGCCTCGACCTCGCCCGCCGCGCCGCCGCCGGCGCGCCAGGGCTGGTCCAGGCCGAGCTCGTCGAGAGTGCCCGTCTGGGTCTGGATCTCGGCGCGCTCGGGCGGCGAGTTGACGGCGCACCCGGCGAGCAGGACGGCGAGCGCCAGCAGGGTCGGCAGGGATCTCGAAGAACCGCTCATCGCGCTCAGTGCAGCTTCAGGATCAGCCAGTCGAGCTTGGTGCTGCGCAGGATCACGCGGCGCAGGATCTGGATCGCCTTGCCGCTGTCGGTGTACACCGCCCCGATGCCGTGCGCTCCGGCCGCGAGGAAGATGTCCGCGTCGTCGCCGTCCGGCAGCAGCCGGACCGCGAGGCAGTCGGGCGGGACGGGCGCCACGCCGCCCGCGACGTTGAAGGTGCCGATCGGCAGCTGTCCCTGGGCGGTCGCCCAGAGGATCGAATCCACCTTGGTCTTGACGATCCGCCCCGGGTACATCTTGAAGGCGAGCTCCGCCTCCTGGCCGGGCTCGATCTTGCGCACCTCGTTCTGGTGGTAGATCGCCAGGATCCACTGCTCGTCCTCGACGAAGTTCATCGCGGGGACCATCGGCAGCGGCACCGCCATCGCGCCGGGACGCAGCGTGTTGGCGATCACCACGCCGTCGGCCGGGGCGTAGTAGACGGTCTTCTCGAGGTTCCACCTGGCGTCGGCGAGCGCCGCCTCGGCGGCCAGGATCTGCGCCCGGACGTTGGCCACCTCGTCCTGCTCGCCTTCCGGGGTCTTGGCGCGGAGCTTCTCCTCTACCGCCGCCTCGTTGGCCAGTGCGGAGCTCCGCTCCCCTTCGAGGTTCTGCACGTCGGTCAGCGCCTGCTCGTAGTCGAAGCGGTTGCCCGCTCCGGTGTCGGCGAGCTCGCGGAACTGGTCGGCTCGCTGCCGGGCGAGCCGGAGGCGCGCCTCGATCGCCTCGCGCTGCGCCCGGGCGCTGTTGAGCTGCTCGACGTAGTTCGCAGAGGTCGCGCCGGCGGTGAGCAGCTGCACGTTGAGGCGGGCGACCTCCGCCTCGGCATTCCGGACCGCGATCTCGTAGGGGGTCGGTTCGATCTTGAACAGTACCTCCCCCTTCTTGATCGGCCGGTTGGGCTCGATCGGCACCTCGATGACCAGGCCGCCGACCAGCGGGTTGACCGGCACCACGTAGTTGACGACCCGGACGTCGTGCGACGAGGGCGCGACGACGTTCAGGTAGAGGATGAGCGCGGTCAGGGCGAAGATCGGGAGGGTGACGGTGATGACCTGGGTCGTGATGTTCCAGGGCAGCCACTTGAACTTGAAGAAGACCAGCCAGGCGAAGAACGAGTAGATGCCGAGCAGGAGGATCTCCATGGCTCAGCCCTTCTCCCCTTCCGGGGCGAGGCGGGCGAGTCTGCCCTCGAGATCGGCGATCCGGGCGCGGAGGATCTTCACGTCCTCCTCCTCGCCGTGTTTGGTCGTGACCTCGCCAGGTGGCTTCGGGTGGCCCTCTTCCCCGTGCTCGCCCTGGTCGGTGCCGTAGGCGAGCTTGTAGAGCACCGGCTTGGAGTAGGCCCAGAGCCAGGCGAGCGGCCAGAGCATGCCGCCGAATAGGAGCGAGAGCAGGCAGACCACCTGGATCGCCTTCGCCTGCGGGTGGTTCTTCTGCTCGGCGATCTTCTCCGGCAGGATGTGCACCAGCCAGAAGACCGCGATGCCGATCACGGGCGCCACGATCAGCACGATCCAGGCGAGGACCTCGGCCGCCTTGTCCATCGCTGCGCCCGACAGGAAAGAGGCGTGGGCCGTGCCCGGCACCGCCGCCAGCCAGGCGGCCAGCGCGAGTCGTAGGGGGAGCTTCGGGATCGATCTCACGGCGAACTCCCTTTCAGGAAGGTCCATTCGGCTCCGGCCGGTCACTCTCGTTCTCCGAGCAGCTCCTGCTCGTGGACGAAGAAGAAGGCCGACCGGCCGGCATCGACGAACTGCTCCTGGAACGCCCGCAGGCGGGCGATCCGCTCGCGCGTCGCGGGCAACGCCGCATCGGCGAGGATCTTCTTGCCGTTCGTC
>JAFNAE010000181.1 GCA_017860005.1 Acidobacteriota bacterium
CTCGACTGGGGGCTCGGCGTGATCGTCAACTCGGCGCACTACGGCGACCCGCGCGCCCCCTACGGCTACGGGCCGCACGCCGGCCCGCGGACCTTCGGCCACAGCGGCGCGCGCAGCTCGACCGCGTTCGCCGATCCCGACGCCGGCCTGGCGGTCGCCCTCGCCGTCAACGGCCTGCCGGACGACGAGACCCACCGCGAGCGCTTCGAGCGCATCACCGCCGCGATCTACGAGGATCTGGGGCTCGCCGCGCCCGGCGCCTGATACAATTCGTCCACGTGAGTGTCGAGGCGCCCGTCTCACCGCGGATCCTGCCGCGCGCCGAGCATCCCGTCTCCCGCAAGGACATCGCCAAGGAGGCTCTCAAGGTGCTCTACCGGCTCTCCGGGGCCGGCCACCGCGCCTACCTGGTGGGCGGGAGCGTGCGCGACCTGATGCTCGGACGCACACCCAAGGACTTCGACATCGCCACCGACGCGCGCCCGCAGGAGATCCGGCGCCTGTTCCGCAACTCGCGCGTCATCGGCCGGCGCTTCCGGCTCGTCCACATCCTGTTCGGCCCCCGCGTGGTCGAGGTCTCGACCTTCCGGCGCGAGCCGGAAGCGGAGGAGCGCGCGCGCGACGCCGGCGAGGGCATGCTGATCACCAGCGACAACGCCTACGGCACGCCCGAGCAGGACGCCTGGCGGCGGGACTTCACCATCAACGCGCTCTTCTACGACATCGCCGACTTCTCGATCGTGGACTGGGTCGGCGGCGTCGAGGACCTCGGCCGGCGCACCATCCGGACCATCGGCGATCCCTGGATCCGATTCCCGGAGGACCCGGTGCGCATGATGAGAGCCTGCGAGCTCGCCGGGCGCCTCGGCTTCGGCATCGAGGGGCGTACCCAGGCCGCGATCCAGGAGCTCGGACGCGAGATCGCGAAGGCGTCCCCGGCCCGCCTCGCCGAGGAGCTCGTCGCGCTGTTGCGTTGCGGCGCCTCCGGCCCCTCCCTGCAGTGGATGCTCGACCTCGGCCTGCTCGAGTCGCTCCTGCCCGAGGCCTACGCCATGGTGCGCGCGGGCGAGCGGGGCCTGGGCGACTTCGGCCAGATCCTGCCCGTGCTCGACCGCAAGATCGCGGCCGGACGCGAGGTCTCCGACGGCGGCCTGCTCGCGGCCCTGCTCCTGCCCACGGTGCTGCTGCGCCGCTACGACGTCGAGGCGGTGGCGCAACGGCCGCTGCGCCGCGCCGAGCTCGCCGCGCTGGTGCGCGAGACGACCGAGCCCTTCTTCCAGCGTCTCGCGCTCTCCAAGGAGCGCACGCGCCAGTCGCTCGAGGCTCTCGACGGCTTCCAGCGCCTGTGCGAGCCCCACCGCAGCGCGGCCGAACGGGTGCGGGTGGCGTCGAGGTCCTGCTTCTCCGACGCGCTCTGGCTCTTCGAGCTGCTCGCCGAGGCGACCGGCGAGGGCTTCGAGGAGCTCGCGCAGTGGCAGGCGGCCGCGCGCCGGCGCCCCGTGCTCGCCGCCGCGGAGCCCGCGCTCGCCGCGCGCGACGCCGGCGCGCCGGGCGCGCTCGATCGCCGCCGCCCGCGTCGCCGCCGCAGCGGCCGGCGCACGACCTGAAGCCCGACGCACGCGGATCGAACGGACTCCCGCCCTTCGGGGTGGGGAGCGCACGCGTTCGTTAGGATGTGCCGCGCAAGGAGATCCTGATGACAGGAGTTCCGAGTCCTCTCCGCACGGCCGTCGGCAGGAAGGCGATCATGGCCGTGTCGGGGATCGTGCTGTTCGGCTTCGTCGTCGGCCACATGTTCGGCAACCTCAAGCTCTATCAGGGACCCGAGGCGATCAACGTCTACGCGGAGCACCTGCGCACGATGGGCGAGCCGATCCTGCCCCGCAACGCGCTGCTCTGGGTCGTGCGCGCGGTCCTGCTCGCCGCGGTCGGCGTCCACCTCTGGTCGGCGTGGACGACGACGCGCCAGAGCTGGGCGGCGCGTGGCGGCCGCTACGAGGTCTGGACTCCGGTCCAGGCGGACTACGCCGCGCGCACCATGCGCTGGGGCGGCGTGCTGATCGCGCTGTTCGTCGCCTTCCACATCGCGGACCTGACGTTCGGCACCGGGCATCCCCAGTTCGCCCCTGCCGACGTCTACAGCAACGTGGTGCGGGGTTTCCAGCGCGTTCCGGTCGCAGCCTTCTACATGGCCGCGAACGTGGCCCTGGGCTTCCACCTCTACCACGGCCTGTGGAGCCTGTTCCAGTCGCTGGGCTGG
This sequence comes from Acidobacteriota bacterium, assembly GCA_017860005.1. Taxonomy (GTDB): domain Bacteria; phylum Acidobacteriota; class Thermoanaerobaculia; order Multivoradales; family JAGPDF01; genus JACTMI01. The sequence goes on from JAFNAE010000181.1 coordinate 2,261, forward strand.
AACAACCCGACCTTCAACCACTGGCGCCGGACGTTCGCCACGGCCTTCGCCTGCATCGTGGCCGCGGGGAACGTTTCGTTCCCGATCTCGGTCCTCATGGGATGGGTGAAGTGATGCGACTCGACGCGCGCATTCCGGCCGGTCCCATCGAAGGGAAGTGGGAGCGGTGCAAGTTCGAGATGAAGCTCGTCAATCCCGCCAACAAGCGCCGCTTCAAGGTGCTGGTGGTGGGCTCGGGCCTGGCCGGGGCCTCGGCCGCGGCCTCGCTCGGCGAGCTCGGCTACGAAGTCGAGTGCTTCTGCTACCAGGATTCTCCGCGCCGCGCGCACTCGATCTCCGCCCAGGGCGGGATCAACGCCGCCAAGAACTACCAGAACGACGGCGACAGCGTGTTCCGGCTCTTCTACGACACCGTCAAGGGCGGCGACTTCCGCGCCCGCGAGGCCAACGTCTACCGGCTCGCCGAGGTGTCGGGCGCGATCATCGACCAGTGCGTGGCGCAGGGCGTGCCCTTCGCGCGCGAGTACGGCGGCCTGCTCGCCAATCGCTCGTTCGGCGGCGCGCAGGTGTCGCGCACCTTCTACGCGCGCGGACAGACCGGGCAGCAGCTGCTGCTCGGCGCCTACCAGGCGCTCGAGCGCCAGATCGCGCTCGGCAAGGTGCGCATGTTCACCCGCACCGAGATGCTGGACCTGGTGGTCGAGGACGGGCGCGCGCGCGGCATCGTGGTGCGCGACCTGAAGACCGGCGAGATCCGGCGCCACGCCGGCCACGCCGTGGTGCTGGCGACTGGCGGCTACGGCAACGCCTTCCACCTCTCGACCAACGCCAAGGGCTGCAACGCCACCGCGATCTGGCGCGCGCACAAGCGCGGCGCCGCGTTCGCCAATCCCTGCTACACGCAGATCCACCCGACCTGCATCCCGGTCTCGGGCGACTACCAGTCGAAGCTGACCCTGATGTCCGAGTCCCTGCGCAACGACGGCCGCATCTGGGTGCCGCTCCGCAAGGGCGACACGCGGCCGGCGGGCGAGATCCCGGAGGCGGAGCGCGACTACTACCTGGAGCGGCGCTACCCGGCGTTCGGCAACCTGGTGCCGCGCGACATCGCCTCGCGCGCCGCCAAGCAGGTCTGCGACGAGGGCCGCGGCGTGGGCCCGACCGGCCTGGGCGTCTACCTCGACTTCTCGGAGTCGATCGGACGCCTCGGGCGCGCGGCGATCGAAGAGCGCTACGGCAACCTGTTCGAGATGTACGAGCGCATCACCGGCGAGGATCCGTACTCGGTGCCGATGCGCATCTTCCCGGCCGTCCACTACACGATGGGCGGGTTGTGGGTGGACTACCACCTGATGTCCTCGGTCCAGGGGCTGTACGTGCTCGGCGAAGCGAACTTCTCGGACCACGGCGCGAACCGCCTCGGAGCCTCGGCGCTGATGCAGGGGCTGGCCGACGGCTACTTCGTCATCCCCTACACGATCGGCGACGACCTGGCGGCGCGCCTGGGCGAGAAGGTCTCGTCCGACACCCCGGCCTTCTCGGAAGTCGAGACCGGCGTGCGCGACCGGCTCCGGAAGCTGACCTCGATCCGCGGCAAGCGCACGGTCGACTCGTTCCACCGGGAGCTCGGCCAGGTGATGTGGGCGGAGTGCGGCATGGGCCGCAACGCCACCGGCCTGCGCCGCGCGATCGAGCGCCTGCCCGGGCTGCGCGCCGAGTTCTGGGAGAACGTCAACGTGCTGGGCAGCGGCGACGGGCTCAACCAGTCGCTCGAGAAGGCGGGACGCGTGGCCGACTTCCTCGAGCTGGGCGAGCTCATCTGCCGCGACGCCCTGCACCGCGAGGAATCCTGCGGCGGGCACTTCCGCGAGGAGCACCAGACCCCCGAAGGCGAAGCCCTGCGCGACGACGAGCACTTCCGCTACGTCGCCGCCTGGGAGTGGGCGGGCGAGGGCAGGGAGCCCGTGCTCCACAAGGAGCCGCTCGAGTTCGAATACGTCCATCTCGCGCAGAGGAGCTACAAGTGATGAGACTCACTCTCCGCGTCTGGCGGCAGGCCGGGCCGAGCGCGCCCGGACGCCTGGTCACCTACGAGCTGCCCGACGTCAGCGAGCACATGTCGTTCCTCGAGATGCTCGACGTGCTCAACGAGCGCCTGACCGAGAAGGGCGAGGAACCGATCGCCTTCGACCACGACTGCCGCGAGGGGATCTGCGGCACCTGCGGGTTCATGATCAGCGGCATCGCGCACGGCAAGATGCCGGCGACCACGGTCTGCCAGCTCCACATGCGCCACTTCCGGGACGGCGAGGAGCTGGTGCTGGAGCCCTGGCGCTCGAAGGCGTTCCCCGTCCTGCGCGACCTGGTCGTCGATCGCGGCGCCTTCGACCGCATCATCCAGGCCGGCGGCTACGTCGCGGTCAACACCGGCACCGCCCAGGACGCCAACGCGATCCCGGTCGCGAAGGCGGACGCCGACGTGGCCATGGACGCCGCCTCCTGCATCGGCTGCGGCGCCTGCGTGGCGCAGTGCCCGAACGGCGCGGCGCAGCTGTTCACCGCCGCCAAGGTCTCGCAGCTCGCGCTGCTGCCGCAGGGTCAGCCCGAGCGCTGGCAGCGGGTCGAGCGGATGGTCGCGCAGCTGGAGCGGGAGGCGTTCGGCAGCTGCACGAACTACGGCGAGTGCGAGGCGGTCTGCCCGAAGGGCGTGTCGCTCGATTTCATCGCCATGATGAACCGGGACTGGCTCAGGAACGTCTTCCGCGTGCGGCGCGAGAGCCGCGCCACCGGCGGCGCCGGCTGAGCGGGCGGCCCGGGAGCGTTAGACTCGACTCCGGCGGCCGGGAGCCGCCGGAGGAGGATCCTTGCCGGGCCAGAGAAGCGGTGAATCCCCACCTGCGGCGTGCCGCGCGCGGTGCGTGTTCCTGGGCTCTCTCGCCGCGCTCGCGCTCGCGCTCCCGGCGGCGGCGGGGGAGGGGCTCCCGAAGCGCGAGCGCCTGCAGGAGCTGATTCCCCGCTTCCTCGAAGCGGGCCGCGACGCCGCGCTCGCCGCGCGCCGCGCGGCGGTCGACTGGCGCGACCCGCGCTCGGTCGAGGCCTGGCTCGCCGTGGCGCCGCTCTCGCCCCGCGACGAGCTCGAGATCGACATGTTCCTGCGCCGCTACGAGCTCGCGCTGCCGCGGCCGGTCGAGGAATGGCACCTGGGCTGGCTGGCGCTCCATCCCGGCGAGGGACGGCGCCTGCACGGCGATGCCGAGGTCGAGCGCGCGCTCGCGCGCGTCCGGCCCGGGGACGGCTCCGGAG
>JAFNAE010000067.1 GCA_017860005.1 Acidobacteriota bacterium
GCTCGCCGCGCGCCTGCGCGCCGCGCTCCCGCCCGAGCCCCCCGGCGCGGGGGAGTCCGGCCCCGAAGAGGTGGGGTAGGATCGCCCGAGAGTCCTCGCGGATCTCCGACTTGAGCCCCCCGCCCTCGCCCCCGGCTCCGACCACGCTGCTCGCGCTCCTCCTCGGCCTGCGCGAGCGGCGCGCCACGGGCGCGCTGGAGATCGAGATCGCCGGCCAGAAACGCCGGCTCTACGTGGTCGAGGGCGAGCTCCACCTGCCCGGGTCGCACCCGCTCGCGCAGCGCGTCGCCGAACGGCTGGCCGACCTGCGCGAGCGGCGCGGCGCGACGCCGGATCCCGCCGACCCGCTGTTCGAGATGCTGCAGCGCATCGGCGAGCTGCTCGCCGACTGGAATTTCGACCGCTCGGAGTTCCGCCCCGGCCTGGGGGCCCTGCCCCCGGACCTGGTGGGGCCGCTGCCCACGCTGCGCGTGCTGGGCGTCCTGGCCGCGGCCGGGCTCGACGAAGCCGAGGTCGAGCGCCGGCTGGGCAATCCGGGCGCGCGGCTGATCGCCGCCCCGATCGTGCCGGATCCGACCGGGATCGGACCGCCGCCGGAGGAGGCGCTGCTGCTCGAGCGACTACGGCTTCCGATGAGCGTCGGCGAGGTCCTGGAGGGGAGCCCGGTGCCGCGACCGGTGCTCGCCAACCATCTGGCCCGCCTGCTCGCGCTCGGCGCCGTGCGGCGGGCGGATGGGGCGGAGCCGGTCCCGGCGCCCGCCGCGGACCGCGAGTTCCTGACCCGCATCGCCGAGCGCATCGAGCGCGGGCTCACGGAGCGCCCGCTCGTGCTCACCGTCGAGGAGCATCGCGAACGCGCCGCAGACCTGCTCGCGCGCCACGGCGGGCTCGACCACTACGAGCTGCTGGGCGTGACCCCGGCGGCAGGCATCGAGGAGATCCAGGCCGCGTTCGAGGACGTCGCCCGCCTGGCCCATCCCTCGAACGCTTCGCGGCTCGGCCTGCCCGCCGGCGAGCGGGCGCTGGGCGTCCTGTTCGAAGCGGCGACCCGCGCCTACGGGACGCTCATGGACCCGGAGCGCCGGCGCCTCTACAACGAGCGCCAGCTGATCGACCTTCCCACCGGCGGTCCGACCGGCGAGCGCCGGGAGGCCGAGCGGCGCGAGATCGCCCGCTCGCGCTACGAACGTGCCCAGGCCTACGCGAGCGCGGGCGACATCCACAACGCGATCCTGCTCCTCGAGCAGGCAGTGCAGACCGACGCCAGGTCCGAGTACTGGGCGGCGCTGGCGCGCCTGCAGGCGCGCAATCCGAGCTGGGTGGACCGCGCGCTCGCGAGCTATCGGCAGGCGATCCAGCTCGATCCCAACAACGCGGAGGTGCGCTTCGCCGCGGGGCAGCTGTTCGAGCAGCTCGGCGACCTGGACCGCGCCCGCACCCAGTACGGCGCGGCTCTGCGCCTCAATCCGAGCCACTTCGAGGCCAACGCCCGCATGTCGGAGATGACCGGCGCGCGCGAGGCGAAGCGGTCCTCCAAGGGCGGGCTCCTGTCGCGTTTCTTCCGCCGCGAATAGCCTGCTACGATCGCGCCCGGTCGGAGGGCCCGAAGCGGTCGCTCCCCGGCATCGTGCCGGGGAGAGGAAAGTCCGGACTCCAACGGGCGGCATGCTCGCCAACGGCGAGGCGCGGCGACGCGACGGAAAGTGCAACAGAGAGCAGACCGCCGGGACCCTCGCGGGTTCCGGTAAGGGTGAAACGGTGCGGTAAGAGCGCACCGCCCGGGCGGCGACGACCCGGGGCACGGCAAACCCCATGCGGAGCAAGACCAAATAGGGGAGCGTGACGCGGGCGGCCCGTCCCGCTCCGCCGGGAAGTCCGGCGGCGCGCTCCCGGGTAGGTTGCTGGAGGCCGGCGGCAACGCCGGCTCGAGAGGAATGACCGCAACCGGCTTCGGCCGGCACAGAATCCGGCTTACCGGGCCCTCCGACCCCTCCTCCGACACCATGCGACCGCGCCTCCCGCCTCCGCTCCGGCCGGGCGACCGCGTCGGCGTCGCCGCCCTCTCGGGGCCGGTCGACCCGGCGCGCCTCGAAGCCGGCCTCGCCGGACTCGCCGCGCTCGGCTTCGAGCCGGTCGCCGCGCGCAACCTGGGTCTGCGCGACGGCCTGTTCGCGGGCTCGGACCGCGAGCGCCTCGAGGGCTTCCACGAGCTCGCCGCCGACCCCGGAATCGCTGCGATCTTCTTCGCGCGCGGCGGCCACGGCCTGCTCCGGCTGCTGCCGGCGCTCGACTGGCCGCTGCTCGCGAGCCGGCCGCGCGCCTACGTGGGCTACTCCGACCTCACGCCGTTCCTGCTCGAAGTCGTCCGGCGCCTGGGCATCGTCACCTTCCACGGACCCATGGTCGGGTCGGACCTCGCGCGCGGCCTCGACGCCGAGGAGCGCGAGTCGCTGCTCGCGGCGCTGGCCGGCGAGCCCCAGACTTCGGTGCCGGTCGCGGGATTCGCGCGCGAGCCGCGCGGCCGCCGGAGCGGGGTGCTGCTCGGCGGCTGCCTCTCGCTGCTCGTCTCGGTGCTCGGAACGCCGTGGGCGGCCCGGCTCGGCGGCTCGATGCTGCTGCTCGAAGACGTCGGCGAGCCGCTCTTCAGGATCGATCGGATGTTGACCCACCTGCGCCTCTCGGGTAGTCTGGCGAGCGTTCGCGGAATCGTGATCGGAGCGATGCGGGGAACCGACGAGGAGCCCGACGCGCCTTCGACGGTGCCTTCGAGGGTCGCCGATCACTTCCCCGCGGCCGCAGTGGCGTGGGGCCTTCCCGCCGGCCACGGGGTGCCCAACCGGACCCTGCCGCTCGGGGCACGCTGCCGGCTCGACGCCGGCGCCCTGCGGCTCGTGCTCGACGCCTTCGGACCCTCGCGATGAGCAAGCCCGTCTTCAAGACCACCAGCAGCCGCCAGCCGGCGCAGCCCAATTTCACGGTCGACTTCGCGGCCGGCGAGTTCGTCTTCAAGGAGGGCGACCTCGGCACCGAGATGTACATCGTGCACGAGGGCCGGGTGGAGATCGCCAAGCAGGTGGGCGGCGAGGCGAAGGCACTGGCGGTGCTCGAGAAGGGCGACTTCTTCGGCGAGATGGCGATCCTCGAGGACCTGCCGCGTGCGGCGTCGGCGCGCGCCCTGGTCGACTCGAAGCTGCTCATGATCAACGGCTCGACCTTCGACCAGATGCTGCGCACCAACCCCGAGATCGCGGTGCGCATGATGCGCAAGCTCTCCGGGCGGCTGCGCGAGACCGACCACATGTTGCGCGAGGCGCTCGGCTCGCCGGGCGGGACGCCGATCGTCGAGATGCCCAGCCCCCGGGAGCCGATGGCGGCCGCCGCTCCCGCCGCCCAGCGCCTGGTCCACGAGAAGTCGGGCATCGAGTTCCATTTCTCGTCCGGTCCCGAAACCACGATCGGCCGCCGCGATCCGGTTACCGGCATCCACCCCGACATCGACCTCACGCCCGCCGACACCCAACGCTCGATCAGCCGGCGTCACGCGAAGATCTACCGCCGCGGAGGGAAGTTCTTCCTCGCCGAGGAGATCGGGACGATGAACGGCACCTTCATCAACGGCATCCGTCTCGAGACGGGCGTGCCGACGGAGATGACGCCCGGCGACGAGATCCGCGTCGGGCTGATCTCGCTGCGTTTCACCGCCGAGTGAGGTGACCGCCACCGGCGCTCCGCGCGCGGGGGTGGATCGTCACACTCCGCTCCGCTTCCTGCGCGGCGTGGGTCCGAGGCGCGCCGAGCAGCTGGCCGAAGCCGGACTCGCCACGGTGGACGACCTGCTCTTCCTGCTCCCGCGCCGTTACGAGGACCGCCGCGAAGTGCTCTCTCCGGCCGACGTGCCGGGGCCCGGCTCCCATACCGTCCGCGGGCGCTTGCACGAGCTGCGCCTGATCCGGACCCGGCGGCGGAACTTCGCCATCGTGCGCGCACGGGTCACCGACGAGCGCGGATTCCTGGCGGTCACCTGGTTCAACCAGCCCTACCTGCTCCAGCGCTTCGCGGAAGGGGAGGAGGTGGTGCTGCACGGCAAGGTGAGGATGAGCGAGGGCGCCCTGCTCGAGCTCGTCAACCCGAGCGCCGAGCGCGCCGGAGAGCCGCGGGTCACCGGCCGCGTGGTTCCCGTCTATCCGAGCGCCGGCGGCCTCGGCTCCGCGGCGGTAGCCCGCCTGATGGATCAGGCGCTGCCGGTGCTCGACTCGGATCCCCCTCCCGAGCGGCTGCCCGACGAGCTGCTCCGGCGTTACTCGCTGCCGCCTCTCGCGCGCGCTCTCGTCGACCTCCACCGGCCGTCGGGAGGGGTGTCGCTCGAGCTGCTCGGGCGCGGCGAGAGCGCCGCCCACCACAGGCTGGTCTACGAGGAGCTGCTCGAGCTCCAGCTCGAGCTCGCGCTGCTGCGCGCGCGCGAAGTGCGGGCCGAGAAGCGGCATCGCTACCGGATCGACGACCGCGCCCGGGCGGTGGCGCGCGAGGTGCTCCCGTTCCGGCTCACCGCAGCGCAGAAGCGCGCCGTGCGCGAGATCGTCGAGGACCTCCGCAGCCCCCACCCGATGCTGCGCCTGCTGCAGGGCGACGTCGGCAGCGGCAAGACGATCGTGGCCGCCCTCGCGCTCCTGCTCGCCGCCGAGAGCGGGCTGCAGGGCGCTTTCATGGCGCCCACCGAGTTGCTCGCCGAGCAGCACTTCGGCAACCTCCGGCGCCTGCTCGGCGCCCGCTACCGCCTCGCCCTCTTCACCTCCTCGTCGGCCGACGCGAGCGCGCGGAAGGCGCTCGCCGCCGGCGACATCGACATCGCGGTCGGCACCCACGCGCTCGTCCAGGGCGGCCTCGAGTTCCGCAGCCTGGCGCTGGCGATCGTCGACGAACAGCACCGCTTCGGGGTCGAGCAGCGTCGGCTGCTGCAGGCGAAGGGCGAGCGGCCGGACGTCCTGGTCATGACCGCGACCCCGATTCCCCGCTCGCTCGCGCTCACCCTCTACGGCGACCTCGAGCTCTCCGTGCTCGACGAGCTGCCGCCGGGACGCACGCCGGTGGCCACCGAGGTCCGGCCGGCGTCGGCGCGGCGCGACGTCTACCGGCGACTGCGCGATGCGCTCGCGCAGGGTGCCCAGGCCTACGTCGTGGTGCCGCTCATCGAAGAGAGCGAGGAGATCTCGGCCGCCTCCCTGGCGGAGCACGGCGATCGCGTACGTGCTTTCCTGGCCGACTTCCCGAGCGAGGTCCTCCACGGGCGCCTCGCGGCGGTCGAGCGCGAGCGCGTCATGCGCGCCTTCGCCGAGGGCAGGATCCGGGTCCTGGTGGCGACCACGGTGATCGAGGTCGGCGTCGACGTCCCCAACGCCTCGTGGATGGTGATCGAGAGCGCGGAGCGATTCGGCCTGTCGCAGCTCCACCAGCTGCGCGGTCGCGTCGGGCGCGGCGAGCGCGCTTCGCGATGCGTCGCCATTCACGGCCGCCTCTCGGAGAGCGCGGCCCGCAGGCTCGAGATCTTCGCCAGTGCTGCCGACGGCTTCGCGGTGGCAGAGGCGGACCTCGAGTTGCGCGGGCCCGGCGACCTGCTCGGCACCCGTCAGGCAGGGTTGCCGAGGCTGAAGGTGGCCGACCTGGTCGCGCACCGGCCCTGGGTCGAGCGCGCCCGCGCCGACGCGCGCGAGCTCGTCGGGCGCCTCGAAGAGGCGCCGTTGGCAGCGCTCGCGGAGCGCGTGAAGTCCCGGCTCCGTGATCACCACGAAAGCTTCGCGGGAGGCTGACGGGTGAGGGTGCTCCTGGTCGCCAACACGCTCCCGCCCCACGATCTCTCCGGCGTGGGCGAGCAGGTCGTTCAGCTCGCGGCGGGTCTTGCCGCCCGGGGGCACGACGTCCGCATCCTCGGCCGCGGCCCCGACGGCGCCCGGGGACCGAAGGCGCTCTTCCCGCTCTCGATCGTGCCCGCCTGCCGTCGCGCGCTGCGCCGGTTCCGGCCGGACGTCGTCCAGGTGCACGAGTCGGACGGCGCCCTCGCCGCGCTCTGGGTGCGCGCGACGCGGCGCCGCGGCCGCCCGCGGCTCGTGGCGCTGCTGCAGGTCAGCTACGTCGAGGAACGGCGGGCGGTGCGTCCGCTCGTCCACGCGGGACGGACGCTCGGCCGGCCCGGGACCGTGGAGACCAGGTTCCGGCGCTTCAAGGCGCCGCTCCAGATCCTGCTCGGACGCTGGAGCGCCGCGCTCGCCGACCTCGTGCTGGCGCCGAGCGCTGCGACCGCGGCGGAGCTCGAGCGCGACTATGGTGTGGCCGGCGTGCGGGTGCTCGCCAACGTGACCGGCGGCCTCGAAGTGGCGCCGCTCCCGGTCGCCGAGGCGGCGGGGGACTACCTCCTCTTCGTCGGCCGTCTGCGCATCCGCAAAGGCGTCGAGGTCCTGCTCGAAGCGCTCGCCCGGCTCGCCGCGGCAGGCCCGGTGCCGCCGCTGCTCCTGGCCGGAGAGGGCGAGCACCGCAGCGCGCTCGAGCGGCGCGCCCGCGAGCTCGGACTCGGCGACCGGCAGGTGCGGTTCCTGGGCCGCGCCTCGGCGGGGCAGGTCCGGTTCCTGCTCGAGCACGCGCGCGCGCTGGTCGTGCCCTCCACCTACGAGGGCATGCCGCTCGTGGTGCTCGAAGCGATGGCCGCAGGCCTGCCGGTGATCGCCAGCCGGGTGAGCGGCATCCCCGAGGTCGTGGTCGACGGCGAGACCGGCTGGCTGGTGCCGTGCGAGGATCCCCGGGCCCTGGCCGGGGCGCTCGAGGAGGCGCTCGCCGACGTCCGGACCGCGCGCGCCCGCGGCGAAGCGGGGCGCCGGCGCGTCGAGGAGCGTTTCCGGCCCGCGCACGCGGCCGCGCGCTGGGAGGAGCTCGTGGGACTCGAGCGAGAGGGGAGCGGCGCGCGATGAACCGCTGGTCGAAGATCGTGCTGGCGATCGCGCTGCTGGCGAGCGCGGGCTGGGTCGCCGCCGGTGCGGCGGGCGACGGCGCGGACCGCGACCCGGAGTCGATGGTGCTGCACACGCTGCTCGCCTACGCGGCGACCCTGGTCTGGCTCCTGGCCGACACCTGGATCGTGGTCTTCCTGCTGGGCTGCGAGCGGGCGGCGCGGCGCCTCGCGCGCGGCACCCCGCCGGCGCTCGAGACCCTCGCGCGCACCCGCCGGCGCGTCGCGGCATTCGGCGCCGCGGCCGTGGCGCTCGCGCTCGGCCAGTTCGCTCTCTCGGGCCTGCTCTACCCGGGCCGATTCCCCGCCGCGCTGCATCTCGCGCTCGCTCTGCTCGCGCTGGCGGCGCAACTCGTCTTCGTGGCGAGCGCGGCACGCGCCTTCACGGGCCTGGAGGCCCGACTGGAGGAGTGCGCGAATCCGCCCGCGGGGCGGTCGTGAGCGAGCGCGCGTGCTAGACTGCGCCGCGTCGAAGCTCCCCGTCCATTGCGCGGCCGCGCCGCGCGGACGGCGGCGGCACCCCCACCAGGCGAAGTCGGGCACGAGGAGGGCCGGCGAGCGCGGCGCTTCGCGGGAGGAGATCGTTCGGTGACGGAGAAGCAGGTCGTGCTCTCGGGAATGCGCTCGACGGGGAAGCTCCACCTCGGGCACTATTTCGGCACGCTGCGCAACTGGGTTGATCTCCAGGAGCGCCACGACTGCTATTTCTTCGCCGCGGACTGGCACGCCCTGACCTCGGATTACGAGGATCCGTCGGCCGTGACGCGCTACACCGTCGAGGCGTTCGCCGACTGGATCGCGGCCGGCGTCGACCCGGACCGTGCGGTGGTGTTCGTGCAGTCGATGGTGCCCGAGCACGCCGAGCTCCACCTCCTGCTCTCGATGGTGACGCCGCTCGGCTGGCTCGAGCGGGTGCCGACCTACAAGGAGCAGCTGCGCGAGGTCGAGGGACGCGATCTGTCGACCTACGGCTTCCTCGGCTACCCCGTGCTGCAGACGGCGGACATCGTCCTCTACCGTGCGCACCTGGTGCCGGTGGGGGAGGACCAGGCGAGCCACCTCGAGATCAGCCGCGAGATCGCACGCCGCTTCAACTCCCTCTATCGGCCCGTGTTCCCCGAGCCCCAGGCGCTCTTCACGCCCACCGCGAAGGTCCCTGGACTCGACGGCCGCAAGATGTCGAAGTCGTACGGCAACGCGATCAATCTCTCGGACTCGCCCGACGAGATCCGCGCCAAGTGCATGTCGATGTTCACGGACCCGACCCGCATCCGGCGCAGCGACCCCGGGCATCCCGAGACCTGCAACCTGTTCGCCTTCCACCGCCTGGTCTCGCCCCCGGAGCTGGCCGAGGAGGTGGCCGGGAAGTGCCGGCTGGCACAGATCGGGTGCGTCGAGGACAAGCGGCTGATCGCTGACCAGCTGATCGCCTTCCTCGAGCCCCTGCGCCGCCGGCGCGAGGAGCTGCTCGCCGATCACGGCGCCCTGCTCGAGCTGCTGCGGCGTGGCTCCGAGCGCGCGCGTGAGCGTGCCGGGGAGACCATGGCGATGGTCCGGGAAGCGCTCGGGCTCGACTACGGACGGTTGCTCCGGGAGGGCGTCCGATGAGCCCACAGGCGCCGACGGTCTTCAGATTGCTGCCCGAGGCCTGGCGCGTCCAGCTGCCCGTCTTCGAAGGTCCGCTCGATCTCCTGCTCCACCTGATCAAGATCAACCGGGTCGAGATCACCGACATCCCGGTGGCCACCATCTGCGACCAGTTCCACGAGTACCTGATGCTGATGGAAGACCTCGACCTCGACATCGCGGCGGAGTACGTCTACGAGGCGGCGCTGCTGATCCAGATCAAGTCGAAGATGCTGCTGCCGAGGCCGCGCCAGGGCGACGGTACGGAGTCCGAGGAGGATCCGCGCCAGGAGCTGGTGCAGCGGTTGCTCGAGTATCGGCGCCTCAAGGATGCGGCGCAGTCGCTGGCCGAAGTGGACCGCCTCCGGCAGGGCGTCTGGAGCCGGCCGCGCCGGGCCTGGCGCCCGGACGGCGACGAGGAGGTGGCGCTCGAGGAGGTCTCGCTCTACGACCTGCTCTCGGCGTTCCGGCAGGTCCTCGACCGCTTCGACCGCGAGCATCCGGAACCGATCCAGCTCCCGGGCGAGAGCTTCCCCGTGCGCGGGCAGTTCGAGCGGCTGCTCGGGGCGCTCGAGGCGGGCAGGCCGTTCGACCTGATCGAGGACCTGCGCGCCCGCTCCTGCCGCGCCGAGGCGATCTCGGCCTTCCTTGCGGTGCTCGAGCTCGCGCGTCTCCACCTCGTGCGGCTCCACCAGACCGCGGCCGGCGCCATCGTGATCTACCGCACCACCCGCGACCTCTCCGACGACGAGCTGGAGGCGATCCAGGGATGAGCCACAGGCCCGAGCTGGAGGCCGCCGTCGAGGCGATCCTCTTCGTCACCCCGGATCCGGTGCCCGCCGAGAGCCTGTTGGCGGCGTTCGACGAGTCGGAGCGCGAAGAGGCGGGCGCCGCGCTCCAGGCGGTGATCGCGCGCTATGCCGCCGACGCGTCGCGCGGCGTCCGGCTCGAGGAGGTCGCGGGCGGCTTCCGCATCGTCACCGCGGCCGAGTGCCACCCCTACCTGCGCCGGTTCTTCGATGCCTCGGGAGCCAGCCGGCTCTCGATGGCGGCCCTTGAGACGCTCGCAATCGTCGCCTACCGACAGCCGGTGACCGCGCCGGAGATCCAGGATCTGCGCGGCAAGAACTCCACGGCCGCGCTGCGCACGCTGCTCGAGCGCCGGATGGTGCGCATCACGGGCCGCAAGGAGGTCGTGGGCCGGCCCTTCGAGTACGCCACCACGCGCGACTTCCTCATGCACTTCGGGCTGCGCACTCTCGACGAGCTGCCGCCGCTGGAGGAGTTCGAGGAGACTTTCGGCGCCGGCGAGGACCGGCCGACCGCCCACGAGCTCCCGATCTCGCAGAGCCACGAGGCGATCGGCCTGGTCTCGATCCGCGAAGCCGAGGAGACGCTCGGGAGCTCGGCCTTCGGCGTCCACGAGCACGGGGACGACGAAGCGCCGGGCGCGAGCCGCGACGAAGGGGACGAAGGGTCCCGTCCCGAGGAGGGCGCGTGACTCTCGAGCGCATCCAGAAGATCGTCGCGCGCGCGGGCATCGCCGCGCGCAGAAAGGCCGAGGACCTGATCCGCGAGGGTCGCGTGACGGTCAACGGCAAGCTGGCGACGATCGGCGACAAGGCCGATCCGGCCGCCGATTCGATCAAGATCGACGGCAAGCGGATCCAGCCCGGCCGCGAGCATCGCTACTTCCTGCTCAACAAGCCGCGCGGCTACCTGACCGCGGTCTCGGATCCGGACGGGCGCCCGACCGTGATCGAGCTGGTGCCGCCGGCGCTGCGGCGGGCCCTGGTTCCGGTGGGGCGGCTCGACTACCAGACCGAGGGCCTGCTCATCCTGACCGACGACGGCGAGCTGGCCAATCGCCTCTCCCACCCCCGCTTCGGCTGTCACAAGACCTACGAGGTCAAGGTCAAGGGCGCGCCGGACGAGAGCAAGGTCGACCGGCTCCGGCGCGGCATCGTGCTCGACGGCCGCAGGACGGCGCCGTGTCGCATCCAGCCGCTGCGCGTGACCTCCCAACGGGGCGAGGAGGGCGGCAACGCCTGGTTCAGGGTCGAGCTCTCGGAGGGCCGCACGCGCCAGATCCGCGAGATGTTCTTCCGGGTCGGACACCCGGTCCAGAAGCTGCGGCGCGTGGCGATCGGGCCGCTCGAGGATCCGAACCTCCCGGTCGGCGAGCTGCGCGACCTGACCGAGAGCGAGCTCAGGAGCCTGCGCCAGACCACGGCGACGATCGAGCCGCGGCGCGAGCCGGCCCGCCGGCCGCGTCCGGCGGAGTCCGAGCGCCGCGCGGATCGCACGTCCGCCTCGGGCCGGCCGCGCCCGTCGGGCCGGTGAGCGGCCCCGGCGTCGTGGTCGCGATCGACGGGCCGGCCGGGGTCGGCAAGAGCACCGTCGCGCGCCTGCTGGCCATCCACCTGGGGGTCCCGTACCTCGATACCGGCGCGATGTACCGGGCCCTCGCCCTGCACCTGCTCGACCGGGGCATCGACCCCGACGATCGCGAGGCGGTGGCGGCGGCGCTGCCTACGGTACGCATCGAGCTGCGCCTGGCGCCGGACGGAGCGGCTCAGGTGCTCCTGGAGGGCCGCGCGGTCGAGGGCCGGATTCGCGCTCCGGAAGTCTCCACGGCGACCTCCCGCGCCGCCGTCCACCCCGAGGTGCGCGCGCGCATGGTCGCCCTCCAGCGTGAGCTCGCCGCCCGCCACGGCGGCGTGCTCGAGGGCCGCGACATCGGCACCCGTGTGCTCCCGGAGGCTGCCCACAAGTTCTACTTCGAGGCGCCCGCCGAGGTGCGCGCGTATCGGCGGCTCTCCGACCTGCGCGCCGCGGGGCGCGCCGCCCGCCTCGACGAGGTCGCCCGGGAGATCGCCGAGCGCGACGCCCGCGACCGCGAGCGCGAGCACTCGCCGCTCGCACCCGCCGAGGGCGCGGTGGTGGTCGACACCTCGAGCGGCACGCCCGAGGAGATCGTGGCGCGGCTCGTCGAGCGGATCCGGGCGCGCAGCGGATAGTCAGCGCAGGCGGTAGCCAACCGTCGCCTGGACCTGGAGCAGGGAGTCGTCGGAAGGCTGGTCGCCGCCGTCGAGGGGCCGGAGCACTTCGAGCGGCGTCCAGCGCAGCTCGAGTGCCGAGATCCAGCCCTTCTGGCTCCGCCAGGAGAGCCCCCCGCCCAGCGTCCAGTCGCCCCCGTCGTAGTCGAGCCGGCTGCGGTCCTCGAGTCCGGACCAGAGCGCGTCCACGCGGAAGGTGCTGTCGAGCGCACGCGCCGAGATCGCGATCCAGGTCGCGAGCTGGGGGTGCGGGCGCGGTGACCAGGCGAGCGCCAGGTCGAGTCCGGCCTGGTCGAGGTCGATGCGATCCTCGGAGGGACGGGCGCAGCCGTAGGGGTTGGCGACCGGGTCATCGCCGGCCGCGGCGGCGTCGCCCGGGCAGACGAAGTCCCCCTCCACGGTGCCGGTCTGGAACCAGAGGCGGGGCGTCAGCCGGAGCGTCCCGGACTCGAGCAGCGAACGCGCCACCCCGACGGCGACGAGATTGCCGCGCGCGCCGTCGACCGTCACCGGAGGCAGCCAGCTCAGGTCGAGCGCGAATCCGGCGGGCAGCCCGAAGACGGCACGCGCCCTCGCCGCGACCGGCGCGCGGTTGAGGTCCTCGGTCTTGGTGCCGTTGAAACCGATCGTGCGCTGCTCCGTGGAGAGGGTGGGCAGGCCGGCGAGATCGAGCGCGAGCTCGATGCGGCGCGCAGGGCCCGGCTCGACCGGGCCGAAGCTCGACGGGGCGAGCGCTGCGGCGTGCCAGCGCAGCGCCCACGCCTCGGGCCGGGCGCGCGCGAGCTCCTCCCGCGTGTCGAGCGACACCTGCGCGTGCGCGGCGGCCGCGCTTCCGAGCAGCACGAGCAGCAGCGACGCGGAGAGGGTGGGTCCGGAACGCACCGAGCCTCAGTATCCCGGTTGCGGAGGCGGAGCGCTGTCGCCGACGCGCACCGAGCCCTGCATCGCGCAGCACACGAAGTGGCTCACGCAGCGGTACTCGAAAGTCTGGCCATCGAGCTCGGCGCCGAACGTACGTTCGTAGACCGCGCCATCGCGGTCGAAGACGAATCCGCTGTTGAACGACCCGTCCTCGGCCCGGACCGAGTGCCCGGGAACGCTGCCGCGGAAGGTCCAGCGCACCGTGTCGCCCGGGCGGATGGTCACCGACTTGGGCTCGAACAGGCTGTCGCGCACCTCGACCTCGACCACGTTGGCGGCGGGCGGGGGCGGAGGGGGCGGCGGGGCGACCGGATTGCGTCCGCCGCCGTTGCAGGCGCCCGCGATCAGGGTGGCGAAGGTGGCGGCGGCGGCCCAGAGGGTCGCGTTACGGGGGCGGCGTGCGCGGTCGCGTTTCATCGAATCCTCCCGTACCATCTGTCGCGGTAGGTGCCGAACCGGCGGCGGAGGGTTCTCGGCGGCGGCGATTGAACCCCGGAGGGATAGCAGGGGACATACCTCCCAGGGAGGGCGTGCGTGGGCGACGACGAGAAGCTGCTGGCGCGCATCGGCGAGGGTGACCTCGAGGCGTTCGAGGCGATCTACTCGCGCTTCACGCGCCGGATCTACGGCTTCGTCCTGCGCGTGACGCGCAATCCGGAGGTCGTCGAGGAGGCGGTCAGCGACACCTTTCTCGCGATCTGGCGCTGCGCATCCTCGTTCGACGGGCGCTCGCGCGCCTCCACCTGGATCTTCGGCGTCGCCTACCGCAAGGCGCTGCGAGCCCTCGGGCGGCGCCGCCAGGTCGAGACCGTGCTGCCGGAGCAGGTGACCCTGGCCGACGACGAGCGCTCGCGGCCGGATGCCAGCTGCGCGCGCCAGGAGGAGGCCCAGCTCCTCGACCGTGCCGTGCGCGCTCTGCCCGCCGAGCAGCGCGTGGTGATCGAGCTGACCTACTTCCACGGGCTCTCCTATCCCGAGATCGCGGCGGTCATCGACTG
>JAFNAE010000008.1 GCA_017860005.1 Acidobacteriota bacterium
CCGACTTCGATCTGGAAGCGAGAGTCCGCTGCCAGGAGGCCCTCGAGAGGGTCTACTGGACTCACCGCAGCCAGGGCCGGCAGAGCTCGTTCGCGCAGGCCGTCCCGCCCACCGTCGTCCGGCGCAACGCCGAGGACGCCGTGCTGAAGACCGAGGCGCTCCGGCGCTTCTGGGGCTTGACGATCACGCCGGTGCAGCTGCAGGCCGAGCTCGATCGCATGGCCGCCCGCTCCCAGGCGCCGGCACGGCTGCGCGAGCTGTTCGCGGCGCTCGGCGACGATCCGACGAAGGCGGCCGAGTGCCTGGCCCGTCCCCTGCTCGCCGACCGGCTCCTCCGGGCCTCCTACGCACGGGACGAGCGCCTGCACGCGGACGTCGGGGCCGTTGCCCGACGGGAGGCGAGCGAGCTGCGCTCCGGAGCTGCCCCGCTCCGCACGGCCGGGGTCCGCACCGAAGCGGAGTGGCGGCGCGGACCCGGCGGCGCGCGGATCCCCGGCGCGCTCGAGCTCGAGCCGGAGGAGTTCGACGCCCGCCTGCGGGAGCTCGGCGCGGAGATGGGCAGAGCGACTGCCGAGATCGTGCTCGACCGTCCGAGCCCGCTGCGCGAGGACGAGACCCGTTTCTACGTCCTCTTCGTGCACGAGCTGGACGAACGCCACGTGCGCCTGGCGACGATCGAGTGGCCGAAGCGGTCCTTCGATTCGTGGTGGAACGAGACGCGAGGGACCCTGTCGCCCGAGCTCGCCGGCGCGACCTTCGACTTCCGGCTCCCGGCGGTCGCCGGCACGGCCTGCGCGGACGACACGTGGACGCCGACGCTGCAGCTGCTCGACCCGCGCTACTGGCACACGGCGGTGTGGACCGGCAGCGAAATGATCGTCTTCGGCGGCATGAGCTCCGTGGGCACCATCTATGGCGACGGCAGCCGCTACGACCCGGCCACCGAGACCTGGACCCTCCTGCCAGCAACCGGGGCTCCCGGAGCGCGCCAGTCCCACGTCGCGGTGTGGACGGGCACGGAGATGATCGTCTGGGGCGCCCGCGCCGACGGGAGCGGTGGCCGCTACAACCCGGTCAGCAACACCTGGACGCCCACCTCCACCGTGAATGCCCCCGCCCCGGCTTGGAACGCCAGCGTCGTCTGGACCGGCACGGAGATGATCGTCTGGGGCGGGGAGGGGTTGACGGGGCTTCTCAACAGCGGCGGCCGCTACGATCCGGCCAGCGACGCCTGGACGCCGACGGCTCCAGCGCCGCTCGCGCCACGGGCCTATCACACGGCCGTCTGGACCGGTTCTCAGATGATCATCTGGAACGGGTACAACGTCCACATCGGGCAGCTGTACGGCGACGGCGCGCGCTACAGCCCCGCCACCAACTCGTGGACGCCGGTCGCCACCGCCGACGCTCCCGACGCTCGCTGCTATCACACGGCGGTCTGGACCGGCACCGAGATGATCGTCTGGGGCGGCGCCAACGAACCGGCCTACGATCAGAGCGGCGGCCGCTACGACCCGGAGACCGACACCTGGCTGCCGACCAGTCTCGTCGATGCCCCGTCGCAGCGCTCGTTCCACGCCGCGGTCTGGACCGGCACCGAGATGATCGTCCAGGGCGGGAGCTTCAACGTCGTCGCGGGCGGCCGCTACGATCCTGCCACCGACACCTGGACGGCGACCAGTCCGGTGAACTCCGCCAACAACGGTCAGGGCATCACCGCGGTCTGGACCGGCACCGAGATGATCGTCTGGGGCGGCCTCGACGACGACTTCCTATTTCACTACGACGGCGGCCGCTACGACCCGCAGCTCGACCTCTGGCACCCGACCGGCACCATGAACGTTCCCGCTGCCCGCGGCCTGCATGCCGCCGCGTGGACCGGCAGCGAGATGATCATCTGGGGCGGCAGCGGCTGGGGAGGGAGCTTTGCCCCCGGGGCGAGCTACGATCCGGCGACCGACAGCTGGCAGGCCGTCAGCACGGTCGGGGCTCCCGCTTCAGCCGAGACGGCGGTGTGGACCGGTACCGAGGCGATCTTCTGGGGTGGCGGCCCGCTCGGCGGGCGCTACAACCCCACGACCGACAGCTGGAGCCTGATGAGCGAGACGAATGCCCCGGTCAGCGGCCCCGGGTACTCCATCGTCTGGACCGGCAGCGAGATGATCGCCTTCGGCGGCATTGGCACCGACACCGTCGCCAAGCGCTACCGCCCCGCGACGGACACCTGGGTCGATGCCACCACCGTCAACGCTCCCGGCGCCCGGGATCACCACGCCGCAGTCTGGACCGGCACCGAGATGATCGTCTGGGGCGGCTTCATCAACGACGGGACCACCCCGACCGGCGGCCGCTACAACCCGATCACCGACACCTGGACCCCGACCAACGTCGCCGACTCTCCCATCACCCGCATGTGGCCGGTCGGGGTCTGGACGGGAACCGAGATGATCGTCTGGGGCGGGCACGAGTGGCTCTTCCTCGGCGACCTGGGTGACGGGGCGCGCTACGACCCGGCGACCGACAGCTGGACCCCGACCAGCCCGGTCGGAGCGCCCACGCCCCGCGTCGCGCAGGCCGTCTGGACGGGCAGCGAGCTGCTGCTCTGGGGCGGCGCGAACGACTCGAGCGGCGGACGCTACGACCCGATGACCGACTCCTGGCGTCCGACGACGCTGGTCGACGCGCCCCCGGTGCGCATCGGCGGGCGCTGGTCGACGGTCTGGACCGGCTCCGAGATGATCATCTGGGGGGGCATCATCGAGACCCAGCAGGGCAGCCGCTATTGCGCGGCACCGGGCAACGGGATCTTCTCGGACGGTTTCGAGAGCGGCGACGCCTCGGCCTGGTCCCAGCTCGTTCCCTGAGGCCGGAAGCTCGCCATCCGCCTCCCCCGACGTCGCGGCACCGGCACGCAGGTCGACCCAGACGGTCGGCTAGGATGCTTCGCGTGTCCGGCGCCGTGAGAGAAGCGCCCGTGTTTCGCGTGGAGGGACTCACGCGCAGCTATCGCGTCGGCGACGCCGACGTGCGCGCCCTCGCCGGCGTGGACCTCGAGATCGGGAGCGGGGAGCTCGTGGTCGTCGCCGGGCCGTCGGGGAGCGGCAAGTCGACGCTGCTCCACCTGCTGGGCGCGCTCGACGCGCCCGACGCCGGGCGCGTGTTCGTCGAGGGGCGGGACCTCGCAACGCTGGGCGAGCGCCAGCGCACGCTGCTGCGGCGCCGGCGGCTGGGCTTCGTCTTCCAGGCCTTCCACCTCGTGCCCGTGCTCGACGCCCTCGAGAACGTCGAGTATCCGCTGGTCATCGACGGCGTGCCGCGCGCCGAACGCCGGGCGCGCGCCGCCGCCGCGCTCGACAGCGTCGGCCTCGGCGAGCGCATGAGCCACCGGCCGGACCGCCTCTCGGGGGGCGAGCGCCAGCGCGTCGCCATCGCGCGCGCCCTCGTCCACCGGCCGCGCGCCGTGCTCGCCGACGAGCCCACCGGCAACCTCGATTCCGGCAACGCGCTGCGCGTCTTCGAGCTGCTGGCCGCCCTCGGCCGCGAGCACGGCGCCACCGTGGTCGTCTCCACCCACGACCCCGAGCTCGTGGCGCGCGCGCCGCGCGTCGTCACCCTGCGCGACGGGCGCGTGGCGCGCGACGAGCGCCGGCCGGAGGCGGTCTCGTGAGCCCGCTCGAGATCGCGCGCCTGGCGCTCCGCAACCTGGCGCGCAACCGGCGCCGCACCGCGCTGTCGCTCGCCGTGGTCGCCGCCGGCACCGCCGCGCTGGTGGTCACCGCCGGCTTCGTCCGCTTCTCCTTCGACGGCCTGCGCGCGGCGATGATCCACGGCGGTCTCGGCCACCTCGAGATCGCCGACGCCGCGGCGGCGGCCGCGCGCGGCGCCGCGCTCGACCGGCCCGCTTCCCCCGCGCTCGCCGACTGGCGCGAGGTCCGGCGCGCGCTCGAGGCGCTGCCCCACGTCACCGCGGTGGGCGCCAACCTCCACCTCATGGGTCTCGCGCAGAGCGCGGACGGACGCTCGGTCTCGTTCGTCGGCGTCGGCGCCGAGCCCGACCGCGAGCGGCGGATGGGCTTCGAGGTGCGGCTGCGCGAGGGCTCGGATCTGCCGGCCGCCGCGCCCGCGCCGGGCGCCGACGCGGCGCTCCTCGCGCGCGGCCTGGCCGAGTCGCTGGGCGTCCGCGCGGGCGAGGTCGTCACCCTGGTCGCGACCACTCCGGAGGGCACGCTCAACGCCCTCGACGTCACGGTCGCGGGCGTGGTCACCACCGGCGTCGCCGAGCTCGACACTCGCTTCCTCAAGCTGCCGCTCGCCTCCGCGCAACGGCTCGCCCAGACCGACTCGGTCTCCAACCTGCTGGTCGGCCTCGACGACACGCGCGCCACCGGCGCGGCGCTCGCGGCCGCGCGCGCCGCGCTCGCCGGCCGCGCGGCGCCGCTCGCGGTCACGCCCTGGAGCGAGCGCGCACCTTTCTACGGCCAGGTGCGGGACCTCTACCTCGGCATCTTCGTCTTCCTCGGCACGATCGTGGTCGTGCTGGTCGTGCTCGCCGCCTCGAACACGCTCGTGATGTCGATCATGGAGCGCGTGCGCGAGATCGGCACCCTGCGCGCGATCGGCACCGGCCGCGGCCAGATCGCCGCGCTGCTGGTCGCCGAGGCGGCGTGGCTGGGTGCGCTGGGAGCGCTCGCCGGCGCCGCGCTGGGGCTGGGTGCGGTGCTCGGCCTGAACGCCGCGGGCCTCCGGATGCCGCCGCCGCCGGGCGCCGTCGACCCGATCGACCTCCGGCTCGCGCTCGTCCCCGAGGCGTTCGCCGGGGGCGCCCTGCTCATGATCCTCGTGCTCGTCCTCGCCGCCCTGCTGCCCGCCGCACGCGCGGCGCGGCTGGCGATCGTGGACGCGCTCGGCCACGTCTGAGGAGATCGCCCTGCGCCCGTCCCGATTCCTGCCGCTGCTCGCCGCGCTCGCCGCGCTCGACCCGTCGGGCGCGGCCCGGGCCGCCGAAGTGACCCCCGCGCTGGCGCGCCTGCTGGCGGCGAGCGACCCGTTCGCCGCCGCTCCCGCGGAGCTCCGGCTCGAGCTCTCCTTCGTGGGCGCCAACGGGGCCGAGGTCCCGCTCGAGATCTGGCGCAGGGGCGACGATCTCGCGCTCGTGCGCTTCCTGGCCGAGCGCGACCTCGGCAAGTACGTGGTGCGGCGCGGCAAGGAGGCGTGGCTGCTCGCTCCCGGCGCGAAGAACCCGGTGCGCATGTCCCCCGCCCTGGCACCCGCCGGCGGCGCGGCGCTCGACGAGCTGCTCTCGCTGCGCCTGGCGCGCGACTACCGGGCCGTGTCCGCCGAGGAATCGCGGGGGGTGGTGACCTTCGAGCTCGAGGCGCTCGCGCCCGGCGTCGAGCCGCCGCGCGTGCGCTGGGCGGTGGACCGCGCGCGCGGCCTGCCGCTGCGCGCCGAGTTCCGCACCGCCGAGGACAAACCGCGCCGGCTGGTCGAGTTCAAGAGCTGGCAGGACGAGCGCAAGCGGGTGCCCGCCGAGATCGTCGCCAAGGACCTGCTGCGCACCGGATCCGCGCTCACGGTCCGCATCCGCGCGCTCTTCGACCTCCAGGACGCCAGCGCGCGCGAGGCCCTGCCGCCTCCCCCGGCGCCCGCGGCAGCGGCCCCCGCTCCGGGGACGGTTCCCTCCCCCGGCGCGAAAGACCAAAGACCTCCATAGAGGGAACGGCGGGCCGGCCGCAGGTGGCCACCCGGCTCAGCCTCTCGACGGGAGCCGGCGAACGGGAATGCCCGGGGCAGGTCGGAAAGCAGCTGGAGCCGGAACGAAGCTCCTCGCGAGCAGGCGCGACGGACCCGCCGACGCGGCGCTCGTCCGGTCTTTCCCTTCTATGGAGCTTCTCGCCTCGACGGTGCGTGCTGCCTGGACGCGCCGGCTCGGTGTCGCTCGGGTGCGCCCCTGTCCTAGCGGGGGGCTTCGCTCGCGGTGGCCGGGCCGGCCGATTCGGACGTCGTGCGAAGGCGGACCTCGATGCGCCCTTCGGCGAGCGGCTCGCCGACCCGGTCGCCGAACCAGGCCACGTCTTCGAGCACGAGATCGACCAGGACCCGGTAGGTGCCGGCGGCGGGAGGCGTCAGCGGCACCTCGAGCTCGAGTTGCTCGCCCGGGGCGACGGGCCGCGGCAATGGCACGCGCATCTCCACCGGCCGGGCGCTGGCGTCGAACGGAAGCCAGCGCACGCCGGCCTGGACCGGCAGGGCGTCGTCGGAGCGCCAGGTCCAGTCGCCTCCGTTGCGCACGCGCAGGCGGACGCGCGGCGCGGCCTCGAGCGGCACCGGGATCTCCTCCGGCAGGGTCACCGCCTCGACCTCGCGCGCGAAGCCGGTGGGCAGGCGCCGCCGCCCCAGGTAGCGCAGGCGCGCCGACGCGAATCCCCCGCCCGGCACCTCGAGCGCGAAGCGCACCAATCGCGCCCGCGCCGGACGGCCGTCCGACCACCAGAACGGGTGCACCCGCCAGGCCGGCGCGAGATCGACCTCCACCGGGCCGCCCGAGCCCGCGCCGTGCGCCGTGAGCGGGAACCGGCGGGTGCGCCGCCAGTCCGAGACCACCAGCGTCGCGCGCGGCGCGTCGCAGGTCACCAGCCACGTGGTCGGATCCCCTTCCCAGACGGTCGCCAGCTCGATCTCGGCGGCCGGATCGCCCGCGGCGAGCTCGAAGCTCCACTCGTCGGCGCGCGCGTAGGGATCGACGAAGCGCACGAAGTCGCCCGACCAGTAACGGTCGCGGCGGCCGTCGATGTTGGAGGCGCTGGACTCGTAGGGCAGGAGCCGGAACAGGCCGGCGTGGGCGTGGCTCTGGCTGGTCGGGTCGAGCTCCCCGGCGCGCACCACCGAGGCGAGCGCCGAGGCGCCCGCGATCGCGGCCACCCCCCAGACCGCGGCCAGCGCCCGCCGCGAGGGCAGGCGCGGCAGGGCGAGCAGGAGGCAGGGGTAGGCGGCGAGCAGGTAGCGATTGCCGACGAACGTCTCGCCGCCGAAGTAGTTGGCGGGCCACCAGACGAGGTAGAAGGCGGCGAGGCCGGCGAAGCCCGCCAGGCCGGCCCATGCCACCCGATCGCGCGCGCCCAGGGCGAGCGCGCCGAGCAGCAGCGCGGCCGGGAAGTAGGCGATGAGCCCCGAGTGGCGGCCGACGAAGAAGTAGAGCACCGCGTAGGCGGTGCGCTCGCCCTGCCAGACCGGGCGCACGTCGAGCATCGAGGTCGCCCAGGCCTCGTCGGTGCCGAAGCGCGCCAGGGCGCGCGCGGCGTCCTCCCCGGCCGGATAGCCGGTCGCGGCGTTGAACGTCGCGCGCTCGGCCTTGTAGGGGTTGAGCGCACCGGTCGTCGCCCAGGTCAGGGCGAGCACGAGCAGGTACCCGGCGGCGACCGCGGCGGCCGCCGCCGCGGCGCGCCGCCAGCGCCGGCCGCCGAGCGCCGCGAGCACCGGCACGGCCGCGACCGCCGCGTGCGGCTCGCGCAGGCCGATCAGCAGGCCGAGCAGGAGCGCACCCGCCAGGGGCGCGTGGCGCGCCGCGAGGAGGCGCGCCACGGCGCCCTGCGCGGGCCCGCTCGCGCCGCGCTCGGCGGCGAGCGCGAGCGAGAGGCCGGCGAGCGCGAGCGCGACCTGCAGCGTCTCGGCCATCCGCCAGACCAGGTAGGGGACGAGCGCCGAGGCACAGGCGAAGGTGAGCAACGCCTCGGTGACGCGCGCCCCCGCCGCGACGCGCACGAGCAGGGCGCGCGCGAGCAGCAGCGCCAGGCCCAGGACGAGGAGGTTGAACGCGATCAGGCCCGCTTCCCCGGCGATCGCGAGGAAGGGCGCCGCGAGCAGCGGATAGAGGACCGGCTTCGAGTAGTGGACGCCGCGCGCCGTGCGCTCGAGGATCAGCGCCACGCCGCCGCGCGCCTCCGCCCAGCGGCGGTCCGGCGCCGCGAAGGCGAGGTCCCCGTCGCGCGCCAGGCTGGCCGCCATCGCCACGTAGGTGGCCTCGTCGCCGCGCAGCTCCGCGAGCGGCAGGCGGTGCGCACGGATCGCCGCGAAGAGGGCGAGCGCGGCCGCCGCCAGCAGCCAGAAGGGCAGCGTCGAGCTGGCGAAGCGCTGGAACGGGCCGCGCATCGCCGCGCCGGCGCCCCTAGCGCAGGTAGCCGAGCGACCGCAGCTCTTCTTCGGTCTCGGCGTCGAGCGTGGTGTCGGCGGCGCCGATCGGCTTCAGGCCCCGGCGCCACTCGCGCAGCAGGTTCTGCATGGCGGCGAGCTCGCGCGGCCGGCTCTCCGCGAGGTTGGTGCGCTCTCCGGGGTCGCTCTCGAGGTCGTAGAGCTCCCACTTCTTCGACTCCGCCGTGAACACCAGCTTCCACTTCTCGGTGCGCACCGCGAGCATGCCGTTGGCCTCCCCGGCGACGTACTCGTAGGGCGGCTGCTCGGGTGCGCGGCCGAGCACCCAGGGCAGGAGCGAGGGGGCGCTCACGCCCGGCACGGCGGGCTGGCCGACCAGGTCGAACAGCGTGGGCAGCAGCGAGCGCGTCTCGACCAGGGCGTCGATGCTGCCGCCGCGGCTCCTGCTCCAGGAGGCCGGCAGCTTCCACAGGAACGGCACGCGCAGGAGCTCGTCGTACATGGTGTGGCCGTGCTCGATGCCACCGCGCTCGGCGAGCTCCTCGCCGTGGTCGGAGGTCAGCACGACCAGGGTGTCGTCCCACACGCCGCGCTCCCGGAGCGCCGCGAACAGGCGCCCGAGCCCGGCGTCGAACGCCAGCAGCTCCTCGGCGTAGCGCGCGGCGAGCGCCTTGCGGTCCGCCGCCGAGAGCACGACGGCACCGGACCGGATGTCCTCGCGCAGCTTGCGCCAGTTGTCGCAGAAGCGCATCGCGTCCGGATTGGCGTCGAAGCGGCCGTAGGTCTCGGCGGGCGGGCAGTACGGCCAGTGGATATCGAGGTAGTGGAGGTAGGCGAAGAACGGCTGCGCGGGAGCCTCGTCCAGCCAGTCCAGGAAGCGCCGGTTGATCTTCTCGACGCCCATCGTGTTGTTGTTGAAGAAGTCGAAGCCCTGGTCGAGGCCGAAGCGCGGCGAGAGCTGCGCCTGGTAGGCGACCAGCGCCGTACGGTAGCCGGCCGCCTTCATGCCCTCGGCGAGCGTCGTCGCCTGGGGCGAAAGGGCCTGGCCCTGGACCGCGCCGCCCTGGGCCACGAAGTCGCCGAGCCCGTGCTCCGCCGGGTAGAGGCCGGTGAGCAGCGAGGGCACGCTCGGCCTCGTCCAGGTCGCCTGGACGAAGGCGTTGCGGAAATCGAGGCTCTCGCCGCCGAGCGCGTCGATCGAGGGCGTGGCCGGGATCGACGAGCCGTGGAGCCCGAGGTGGTCCCAGCGCAGCGCGTCGACCAGCACGACCAGGATCCCGCGCGGCGGCTCGGGCCGGCTCGGGGCGCAGCCCGCCGCCGCCAGCAGGGCGAGGACGAGCGCGAAGGGGCGGGCGAGTCGCACGGTGTCGGGAGGTACGGGGCGGCCCGCGGGAGCGGGCAAAACGCCGGTGGAGACTATCCCAGCCCCGGTCCGCGCCCAAGCGCGACCGCCCCCCGCGATAGACTGCGCCGACGCATGTCGCGCCCCTCCCGGTACGTCTTCCTCGCGCTCGCGCTCCTGCTCGTCGTCTTCCCGGCGACGATCGCGAAGCCCGGGCAGCCGATGAACCTCAAGTCCGACGAGCCCGCCTACTACCTGATGGCGCTCTCGCTCGCCCACGACCGCGACCTCGTCTGCGACGTGGGTGACATCCGGCGCCTGGCAGTCGAGTTCCCCTACAACCTCGTCAACAACCTGATCCTGATGTCGGCCGACGGCTGGCAGACCGTCTACTTCGGCAAGCCCTGGCTGATCTCCCTGATCGCCGCTCCCGCCACGGCCCTGTTCGGCGCCGGCGGGTTCTTCGCCACCAACATGGCGCTGCTGCTCGCCGCCGTCTGGATGGGGGCGCTCTACCTGCGCCGCCACAACCCGGAGTGGCTCGCGCTGCTCTTCTCGGCCGGCTTCTTCCTGCTCTCCAACGCGTTCCCCTACGTGTTCTGGATGCACACCGAGGTGCTGTGCATCACCGGCGTGACCGCCTGCCTCTATCTCGCCTTCACCGAGGCTCCGGTGGGGCCGGCGCTCACCCGCCTGGGCCGTGCCTGGGAGCGAGTCTGGAACGACGGTACGCGCCCGGCCTTCTCGGCCGCGGCGCTGGTCGCCGCGGCCTACAACAAGCCGATCCTCGCCCTGCTCGGGCTGCCGGCGCTGGTGGCCGTGGCGGGCCGCGGCGGGCGGCGGCGCGCCCTGTCCTGGCTCGCCGGCGCCGCCGTCGGCGGGCTCGCCCTGTGCGGAACCTCGCTCGCTCTCTCCCCCACCGCGTCGGCCTACCTCGGCGTCGAGCGGCAGGGCGTGCGGGTGGAGCGCTTCGACCAGATGCCGGAGCTGCCCGAGCCGACGCCGCCCGATCCGATGTCCGGTCCGCGCAACGCCTGGAACTGGATCTTCCGCGCGCCCGAGATCGACGCGCGGCTGCTCGACAACTCGCGCTACTTCCTGATCGGCCGTCACACCGGCCTCTTCCTCTACGCGCCGTTCACCCTCCTCGCGCTCGGCCTGTTCCTCGCCTACGAGCGGCGCTCGGGTCTGCGCTGGCTGCTGCTCGCCTGCCTCGGCGGCGTGGCGCTGTTCTTCCTCACCCTGATCCCATTCAACTGGCACGGCGGCGGCGGCTTCGTCGGCAACCGCTACTTCGTCAACGCGCTGCCCGGTTTCCTCTTCCTGGTCACGCGCATCGCCCCCGCCTGGCTGCCGGTGGCCGGCTTCGCGCTGGGCGGGCTGTTCGTAGGTCCGCTCGTGTTCTCGCCCTACGGCGCCATCGTGCCCAGCCCGACGCTCCAGGCGCACACCCGCAACGCGCCCTTCCAGCTCTTCCCGCTCGAGACCTCGATCCAGGGCAACATCCCCGGCTACCGCGGCTACGGCGGCACCGCGGGCGCGTTCTTCTTCGGCCGCAGCGACCTCTTCCGGCCGGTGGGCGACGCGCTCTGGGTGGTCGGTGGCAAGAAGGTCGCGATCACCCTGCGCACGCTCGAGCCCCTGCGGCGGCCGGTGTTCCAGGTCGAGACCGTGACCGCGCCGAACCGTGTGCGGATCGCCCTCGACGGCGCCGCCAAGGAGCCGCACTTCCAGAGCCTCGAGCCGGGGGCGAACGTCACGCGCGTCGCGCTCGAGCCGCGCGAGCGCGCGCCGCGGATCGACTGGGAGGGCAACCGCTCCTGGGTCTACGAGCTGACCGTCAGGGCCTCGAGCCAGGCCTGGCACACCGAGGTCGTCTCCACCCGCAACCGGCGCGCGAGCCGCGAGGCCGCCGCCGGGGAGCCCGACGGCCCGGGCGCCCGTGTCGTACCGGCCTGGGAGCAGGAAGAGCTCGAGATGCTGGTCGGCGCCATGGTGACCTACCTGGGCGAGGAGGACGAGCTCGCCACCGACGTCTTCTCGGTCGAGTGGCTCGAGGCGCAGGTGCCCGCGACGCTCGGTCCGGGGGCCACGGTGCAGTTCCACGGCCGCGTGCGCAACACGAGCAGCGCGGTCTGGCGCGCGCGCGGCGGCAGCCGCGTCGCCCTCGCCTATCACTGGCTGGCGCCCGACGGCGCGCGGCTGGTCTGGGACGGCCTGCGCACGCTGCTGCCGGGCGACCTGCCGCCGGGCGGCGTCGCCGAGGTGAGCCTCGAGGTCGAGGCGCCCCGCCGGCCGGGCCGGTACGTGCTCGAGCTCGACCCCGTGCGCGAGCAGGTGGCCTGGTTCTCCGACCGGCGCCCCGGCAACACGCTGCGGCGCGACGTCGAGGTCGTGCCCTAGGCCGCGATGTCGACCGCGCGCGGACTGCTGCGCTCCGGCAGCGCCGCCACCGCCGCGCAGCTGGTGCGGCTGGTTTCGATCCAGGCCGCCCACGTGGTCGCCGGGCGCTTCGTCGCGCCCGACGAGTGGGGCGCCTGGGGCTGGCTGGAGGCGCTCTTCCTGCTGCTCGCCTCGGTGCGCGACCTGGGCGTCACGAACCACGTGATGCGCCTGCGCCCGATGCCGTTCGGGACCTTCCTGCGCCTCGAGCTGGTGTGGGGCACCGCGCTCGCCGCCGGCCTGTTCGTGGCCGCGCCGTGGATCGCCGGGGCCTACGCGGGCGCCGGCCCCGACCTCGTCGGCGGCATCCGGGTCATGACCGCCGGGCTCGTGCTCGAGGGCCTGGGCGCGGTGGCGCTGATCTGGTTCGAGGCCCGGCTCACCATCGAGCGCACCCTCTCGGCGGAGTTCCTGCGCGTTGCCGGCTACGCCAGCGGCGTCGTCGGCGGCAGCATCGCGGGGCTCGGCTTCTGGTCGTTCGTGGTCGGCACCCTCGCCGGCCAGATCCTGTTCGCGTTCGAGCTCTGGCGCGGCGCGCGCGGCGAGATCGTCCTCCACCACGCCACCGGCACCTCGCTGCGGCTGGTGGTCGAGAGCCTGCCGCTGATGGGGGTCTGGCTGCTCACCACCGCGGTCGGCTACGGCGACGCCTTCGTGGTCGGGCGCCTGTTCGCGGGCGGCCAGGTCGGCCTCTACCTGGCCGGCCTGGCACTCGCCTTCCTGGTCTTCCGCATCCTGCAGCAGCCGTTCGCGCGCAGCCTGTTCCCCGCGCTGGTCGGGCTCGCCGACCGCCCGGCGGAGCAGTTCCGGGTCTACCGGCTGGCGACCGTCCTGTTCAGCTCGATCGAGGTCCCGGCCGCGCTGCTCGTGGCCGCCAACGCCGAGCTGATCCTGCTCGTCATGCGCGGCGAGGACTACCTCGGCGCGGCGCCCTTCCTGCGGCTGCTCGCCTTCGCGCCCCTCGTCGATCCGCTCGGCCGCTTCGGCGGTGAGTTCCTGGTGGCGCGCGGCCAGGACCGCGCGCGCATCGCGTCCCTCGCGCTCCAGCTCGCCGGGCTGGTGGCCGGCGGCGTGCTGCTCTGCCGGGCGCTCGCCTCGCCCCTCGGCATGGCGTGGGCGCACTTCCTGCCGCTCGGCGCACCGGTCGTCTGGCTGGCGCTCTGGCGGGCCGGAGGCGGGCGCACGCTCGGCCGGCTGCTGCGCGACCTGGTCGGGATCTACTGCGTGCCCCTGGCGCCGTTCGCGCTCGCCTGGTGGGCCGCGGGCGAGCGCCCCTGGCTCCGGCTCGCGCTCACCACCGCCGCCGCGCTCGCGGGCCTGGCGTGGAGTGTGTGGCGGCACGGCGCCGAGTTCCGCGCCTTCTTCGCGGGGCCGAAGGCGCCCGGCCCGGCCCCCGAGCCGCACCTGGAATCGCGCTGAGGGCGCGGACCTCAGTAACGCAGATCGGGCGGCGGCAGCCGGCGCGGCAGGCGGTGGACCAGCCAGCTGCGCAGGCGCTTCCAGGCGAACCAGGCGTTCGACACGAACGGACGGCCGCCCAGGCCGGCCTCGAAGCGGTCGAGACGGCGCGCGCGGGAGCGCGCGCGCTGTGCCTCGGGATCCATCCGGTCGCCGGCCTCCTCGCTCCAGAAGCGCTGGTAGTAACTCTGCTGGGGGATCACGTCCGCGCGCGCCCCCTCGACCCGCTCGGCGACGAAGAAGAGCGCCACCTGGCGCCGGCCGAACCCGCCGTAGGAGCAGGCGTCGAGCGCGCCCGGCGAGTAGCGCCGGATCCGCCACGGCGGCGAGGCGAACTTGGAGCGGAACCAGAACGGCTCGAACTCGTACCAGTACGCCGCCGGGACCTGCCAGCCGTTGGCCGTGTACCAGTCCCAGAACAGCGTCGGACAGAACATGTGGAAGCCGTGGTCGACGTGGTTGTGCGAGGGCGCCTGGCCGTGGACAGCGCGTCCGCCGGGAGCGAGCAGCGCGTGCACGTTGGCGAGCACGTTCGGCGTGTGGAAGACGTGCTGGATGGTGCCCGACTCGAACACGCAGTCGTAGCGCCCGTGCCACGCCTCGGGCACCGGCCGGTTCAGGTCCCAGACCCGGTCCGGCTTCTCCCAGTCCGACACGTCCAGGGTCTCGACGGTGGCGAAGCCCAGGCGCCGGAAGAAGGTGACGTCGGAGAGACACCCGAGCTCGGCCAGGCGCGGGTCGTGGGAGAGCTCGACGCGTTCGACCGGGGCGAGCTCGACGCGCTGCTCGCGCGCCCAGCCCGCCAGCTCGGCGTCGGTGGCGAAGATCGACATGCGG
Organism: Acidobacteriota bacterium; assembly: GCA_017860005.1. GTDB lineage: Bacteria > Acidobacteriota > Thermoanaerobaculia > Multivoradales > JAGPDF01 > JACTMI01. Next base: position 14,228 of record JAFNAE010000008.1, read on the forward strand.
CCCAGCTCCAGCACCGCGCCCGAGAACGGCCGCCGCCTCGCCTCGTCGAGCAGCAGCCGGATGGTGCCGCGCGGCACGCCCACGCTCAGAGGCTCCCGGTCGCGCGCGCCGCACGGTACCAGGCGATGGTGCGCGCCAGACCCTCGTCGAGATCGACTTCGGGGCGCCAGCCCGCGCGCTCGAGGGTCGCCGCGGGTCGGGCTCGCCGCACCGTCTCCAGCGGCCGGTCCGGCAACGCCCCGACCTCGGGTCCTTCGACGCCCGTGGCGCGGCAGATCCTCTCGACCACCGCGCGCACCGTCACCAGCTCGCCGCTGCCCAGGTCGAACGTCCCGCCCTCGACGCCCGTCGCCCGCGCCAGCGCGAGCAGGCCCCCCGCCACGTCCTCGGCGTAGATCCAGTCGACCTGGCGCGTGCCCGAGGAGATCGGCGGCCGCCGGCCCTCGAGCGCGGCGAGGATCGAGGCCGGCACCACCTTGGCGAGATCGCGTTGCGCCGGCCCGTAGGCCATGAACACCCGCGCCGTGACCACGGGCGTCTCGTAGACAGCACGGAAGAAGCGCGCGTAGAGGCTCGACGCGCCCTTGGCCGCGGCGTAGGGCGAGGCCGGCGCCTCGCCCGGCTCCGGCTCCTCCATCGACCCCGCGAGCACGACGCGACGGCAGCCAACGCGCGTCGCGGCGGCGAGCACGTGCACGGCGGCGGCGAGATTGCTGCGGAAGGTGGGCACCACGAGCTCGAGCTCGCGGCGCCCGGTGACCAGGCTGGCGAGGTGAAAGACGACCTCGGGACGCTCCTCGTCGAGCGCGCTCTCGACCGCGTCGAGACGCTCGAGATCGACCGCGCGCCAGCGCGCTCCCGGCGTCTCCGCGCGCGGCCGCCGCGAGAGGGCGACCGTCTCCGCCCCCTCCCGCGCCAGGGCGGCGAGCAGGTGGTGACCGAGGAAGCCCGAGGCTCCGGTGACGAGGCAGCGAATTCCCTGCAAGCGGGCGCGAGTCTATCGCCCTTCGCCGCGCGACGCGGCCGCTAGTAGCGGCCCGCGAGCCGCGGCCGGGGCCCGGCCGCGAGCCGTCCCAGGCGGCGGCGCCAGCGCTTGATCAGGCGCGCCGCCGCCTCGAGCGGCGCCGGCAGGGAGCCCGCCGCAGGCGGCGGCCCGGCGCTGCGCGCCGGGGCGGGCGCCGGCGGCCGCGAGCAGCCCTGGAGCGGCGTCCGGTCGGTGCTCGCGCCGGGCAGCTTGGTCGCCACCACCCAGGTCGCCGCGGGCCGGCTCCCGAAGCCTCCGATGCCGAGCGTGTCGAGCGCGCCCGGCGCGTAGTCCCAGGCGAGCCAGAGCGGCGGCTCGAAGCGGCCGCGCCACCAGAGCGGCTCGAACTCGCAGAAGCGCAGCGTCTCGACGCGCCAGCCGTTGGCGGCGTAGAAGTCGGCGAACAGCTGCGGCGAGTGCATGTAGAGCCCGACGTCGACGTGATTGGTCGACGGCACGTAGTGGATCGCCCGCCCGCCCTCGCGCACGGCGAGGCCGAGGTTGCGGAACGCCGCGCGCTGGTCGAAGACGTGGATCAGCGTACCGGTGTCGAAGACGACGTCGAAGCGGCCGGCGAGCCCGCTCGGCAGCGGCTGGTTGAGGTCGTGGACGTGGGTGGGCGCCTCGTCGGCGAGCAGGTCGAGGCTCTCGACCCGCTCGAAGCCCAGCGCGCCGAAGAAGGCGCGGTCCGAGAGGCACCCCCGGGCGGCGAGGGCGGGATCGTGCGAGAGCTCCTCCGGCGCGCCCACGGCGAGCCGGAAGCCGTCGCGCCGCGCCCAGTGACCGAGCTCCTCGCGCGTCAGGTAGACGTAGCAACGGCCGAGCTCGAGCACCGACCCGGCGAAGGGACGACGCCTGCCCTCCTCGAACAGGAGGCGCGCGACCGGACGCGGGATTCCCACCCTGCCGGGGAGCCTATCCCACGCTCCTTCAGCATGATAGCGTCGCTCGCGACCCATGCGGCTCCGCAGCCTCCCTGGCCGCGCCGCGCGCACGTTCGAGCGCGAGCTCCGCAAGCTGCGCAGGATCGACGAGAAGGTGGTCCGGGTGCCCGCCGCCGTCGATCCGCCGCGCGGGCGGGCGATCCTCTCGTACATCGTCGATCCCTTCCTGCTCCCGCCCGGTGCTCCCGTCCCGCACAGCCACACCCACGACTGGGAGTCGCTGACCATGGGGCGCACGCTCGCCGCGCTCGGCTTCGAGCTCGACGTGGTGCACTGGACGAACCGCACGTTCGAGCCGCGCGGCGACTACGACCTGCTGGTCGACGTGCGCCTGCTGCTCGAGCGGCTCGCGCCCCGGCTCGGCCCGGGCTGCCTCAAGGTGATGCACGCCGAGACCGCCCACCCGTCCTTCTACAACCCCGCGCAGCGCGCCCGCCTCGACGCGCTCGCGGCGCGCCGTGGCATCCGCCTCGCCCCGTTCAAGCTCCTCGACGACAATCGGGCCATCGAGCACGCCGACGCCGCGACCATCCTCGGCAACGAGGCCACGCAGGCGACTTACCGCTTCGCGGGCAAGCCGCTCTACCCGGTGCCGATCTCCCAGCCCGTGCTCTATCCCTTCCCGGAGGAGAAGGACTTCGCGGCCGCGCGCAGGCGCTTCCTCTGGTTCGGCAGCGGCGGCATGGTGCACAAGGGGCTCGACCTCGTGCTCGAGGCGTTCTCGGGGATGCCCGAGCTGGAGCTCGCGGTGGCCGGTCCGGTCGAGCGCGAGCGCGACTTCGAGCGCGCCTTCGCGCGCGAGCTCTACCGGACCCCGAACATCCGCGCCCTGGGCTGGGTCGACGTCGCCGGGCCCGCCTTCACCGCGCTCGCCGGGCGCACGCTCGGCCTCGTCTACCCCTCCTGCTCGGAGGGCCAGAACGGCGGCACCGTCTCCTGCATGCACGCCGCCCTGATCCCGCTCGTCACGCGCGAGGTCGGCGTGGACGTCGCGCCCGGGTGCGGCGTCGTGCTGGGCGAGCCCACGGTCGAGGGCATCCGCGCCGCGGTGCGCGCGCTCGCCGCGCGTCCGCCGGCGGAGCTCGCGCGCATGGCGCGCAGCGCCTGGAGCCACGCCCGGGAGCACCACACTCGCGAGCGCTTCGCGAGCGTCTACCGCCAGCGCGTGCTGGAGATCGTCGGGCGCTTCCGGCCCGCGCTGCGCTCCCGCCTGCTCGCCTGAGACCGTGACCGACCTGCTCGTCCTCTCGCCGCATCTCGACGACGCCGTGCTCTCCTGCGGCGGCCGGATCGCCGAGACCACCGCGCGCGGGGGCGACGTCCTGGTCGTCACGGTGTTCACCGCCGACGAGCCCGCCGTGCCGCCCTCGCGCCTCGCCGCCGACCTGCGCCGCTGGTGGCGGCTGCCCGCGGGCGAGGTGATGGCGGCGCGCCGGCGCGAGGACGCCGAGGCGCTGGCGCGCCTGGGGGCCGGCCTGCTCCATCTCGGCCTCCCCGAAGCGCCCTACCGCCTCGCCGCCTCGGGCCGTCCCTTCTACGACCAGCTCGCGCACCTGTTCGGCGAGCCCGAGCCGGAGGATCGCGACGCGCTCGCCGGCGCGCTCGGCGCGCACCTGGCGCAGCTTCCTCGCGCGGAGCTCCTGCTCGCTCCGCTCGCGGTGGGAGGGCACGTCGATCACCGGCTCCTGCGCGCCGCCGTCGAGGCGCAGGACGGGCCCGCCGCGTACTACGAGGAGTTTCCGTACGCGGAGTGGAAGTGGCTCGCCCTGCGCCGCGCGCTCGGCTCGCGGCGGGCCTGGAGCGCGGAGACGCTGCCGCTGTCGAAGGAGACCTTCGAGCGCCGGGTCGGCGCGATCCTCGCGTACGAATCGCAGGTGCCCGCCATGTTCCGCAGCGAGGCGCGCCTGCGCAAGCAGCTGCGCCGTTATCTGCGGCGCGCCGGCGGCGAGCGGGTCTGGCGCCGGCGGAGGGAGCGGCGGTGAGGATCCTGGTCACCGGCGGCGCCGGGTTCATCGGCGGCCACCTGGTCGAGCGCCTGGCCGGGGAGGGCCACGAGCTGCTGGTGGTCGACGATCTGTCGACCGGCAGCGTCGAGCACCTGCCCCCTCCGGCGCGGCTGGTCGAGAGCGACTTCGCCGCGCCCGCCGCGCTCGCTGCCGTGGCCGCCTTCCGGCCCGCCGCGATCGTCCACCTCGCGGCGCAGATCGACGCCGCCGCGAGCGTGGTCGACCCGCTCGCCGACGCGCGCACCAACGTGCTGTCGACGCTCGCGCTGCTCGAGGCCTGCCGCGCGCTCGAGGCGCGCCCGCGCGTGGTGTTCGCGAGCTCGGCGGCGGTCTACCCCGAGGGCGTGCCGCTGCCCGCGCGCGAGGCCGCGGCGGGCTCGCCCGCGACGCCCTATGGCGTCGCGAAGCTCGCGGTGGAGCACTACCTCGCCTGCTACCGGAGCGCCCACCGGCTGTCGAGCCTCGCCCTGCGCTTCGCCAACGTCTACGGCCCCCGCCAGGGGGCGCGCGCCGAGGGCGGCGTGGTGGCGATCTTCGCCCGCGCCCTGGCCTCGGATCGCCGCGCGCGGATCTTCGGCGACGGCCGCCAGACGCGCGACTTCGTGCACGTCGCCGACGTCGTCGATGCGCTCGTGCGCGCCCTCGGCAGCGCGGCGCAGGGCAGCTTCAACGTCTCGACCGCGGTCGAGACCGACGTGCGCACCGTCTTCGCGCTGCTCGCCGGCCGGCTGCGGCCGGGCGCCGAGCCGGAGCGCGCGCCGCCGCGCCCGGGCGACGTGGCGCGCTCCGCGCTAAGCTACGACGCGGCCGCTTCCGGCCTGGGCTGGCGCCCGACGGTCGCGCTCGCCGAAGGGCTGGCCGGCACCGCGGACTGGTTCCTCGGCAGGTCGGGAAAGGACCCGAGATGACGAAGCAGCCCCTGGACAAGCGGAAGCTGCCGGTGGTGATCCTCTGCGGCGGTCAGGGCACCCGGCTGCGCGAGCACACCGAGTACGTGCCCAAGCCGATGGTCGAGATCGGCGAGCAGCCGATCCTCTGGCACATCATGAAGATCTACGGCAGCGCGGGCTTCGAGCGCTTCGTGCTCTGCCTCGGCTACAAGAGCTGGGTGATCAAGGAGTACTTCCTGCGCTACCACGAGATGCGCCGCGACTTCACGGTCGCGATGAAGGGCGATCCGCCGCAGGTCGCCTTCCACAACCAGGTCGGCGAGGAGAACTGGCGCGTCACCTGCGCCGAGACCGGTGCCGAGAGCGGCACGGGCGGCCGCCTCATGCTGGTGCGCCCGTACGTCGACACCGGCACGTTCCTGTTCACCTACGGCGACGCGGTGGGCAACGTCGATCTCGACGCGCTCCTCGACTTCCACCTGCGCTCGGGCCGCATCGCGACCGTGACCGGCGTGCACCCGACCTCGCGCTACGGCGAGATGAAGGTCGCGGGCGGCAAGGTGCTGGAGTTCAACGAGAAGCCGACGGTGGCCGAGGGCGTGGTCTCGGGCGGGTTCTTCGTCTTCCAGCGCGAGGTCTTCGACTACCTCGGCGACGACCCGCGCGCCTTCCTCGAGCTCGAGCCGCTGCAGAAGCTGGCCCGCGACGGCGAGCTCTCGGTCTTCATCCACGAGGGCTTCTGGCACCCGATGGACACCTACCGCGACTGGCAGCACCTCAACGAGGTCTGGAAGTCGGGCCGGGCGCCCTGGAAGATCTGGTAGCCCGGTGCCGGCCCCGCTCCGCGCGCCGACGCCCTCGCCGCTGCCGTGACCGCTCCCGACATCTCGTTCGTCGTCCCCCTCTACAACGAGGAGGAGAACCTCCCCGAGCTCGCGGCCGAGATCCGCGCCACCATGGCGCGGCTCGGACGCCCCTACGAGGTCCTGTTCGTGGACGACGGTTCGACCGACGGCTCGCTCGAGGCGTTGCGTGCGCTCGGCGCCGCCGATCCGCACCTCCGCATCCTGCGCCACCGCCGCAACGCCGGCCAGTCCGCGGGCCTGGCCACCGGCTTCCGGGCCGCGCGCGGGCGCATCGTCGTCACCCTCGACGCCGATCTCCAGAACGACCCCGCCGACGTGCCCCGCCTGCTCGACGAGCTCGAGCGCGGCTACGACGTGGTCTCCGGCGTGCGCGTGGAGCGCCACGACAGCTGGACGCGACGGTTCTCGTCGCGCGTCGCCAACAGCGTGCGGAACTGGGCGACCGACGAGCGCATCACGGACGTCGGCTGCTCGCTCAAGGCCTACCGGCGGGAGTTCCTCGACCACCTGCCGATGTTCGGTGGCATGCACCGCTTCCTGCCCACCCTGGTGCGCTGGAACGGCGCCCGCGTCACCGAGGTCCCGGTGCGCCACCGCCCGCGTCTCCACGGGGTCGCCAAGTACGGCATCGGCAACCGCCTGTTCCGCGCGCTCGCGGACCTGTTCGCCGTGCGCTGGATGAGAACGCGCTGGATCGACCCCCGCAACGCCGAGGAGGTCGCCGTGCGCCCGGCGCGGACGCCGGAGGGCGAATGAGCCGGGGCGACCGCCTGCTGCTCGTCTTCCTCGCGCTCGCCATCCTGCTGCCGGGCATCGGCGCCCGCGACCTCTGGAACCCCGACGAGCCGCGCTACGCCGAGGTGGCGCGCGAGATGCGCGAGGACGGGCACTGGCTGGTGCCGCACGTCAACGGGCGGCTCTACTCGGAGAAACCGCCGCTCCAGTTCTGGGCCATCGCGGTGGCGTCGCTCGTGACCGGCGGCGTCGACGAGGTCTCGGCCCGCCTGCCCGCGGTGCTGGCGGCGGTGGCGACCCTGCTCCTGCTCTTCGGCCTCGCGGAGCGGCTCTTCGACCGGCGCGTCGCCTGGTGGTCGGCGCTGGTCTTCCTGACCGCGAGCAAGATCCTCTGGCAGGGTCGCATCGGGCAGATCGACATGCTCCTGATCGCGCTGGTGACCGCCGCGATGTACTGCTTCGTGCGCGGCCTGGTCGAGGAGCGCCCCGGGTTCTATCGCCTGTTCTTCGTCTTCACCGGGCTCGCCACGCTCGCCAAGGGACCGGTCGGGCTGCTGCCGCCGCTGCTCGCGATCCTGGTCTGGGGATTCGCCTCCGGCCGGCGCGACGTGCTGCGCGCGATGCGCATCCCCACCGGCCTGCTGATCTGGGCCGCGGTGGTCCTCGTCTGGCTCGGCCCGGCGATCGCGGTCGCGGGGCGCGAGTACTTCGACGTCATCGTCTTCCGCCAGAACCTCACCCGCTACGCCGAGCCCTGGCACCACTTCCAGCCCTGGTACTACTACCTGACCGTCGTCCCGGCCGACTTCTTCCCGTGGTCGTTCTTCCTGCCCGGCGCGATCTGGATCGGCTGGCGGCGGGTGTTCGGCGCCGCGCGCCGGGGCGTGGGGCTCGCGCTCGCCTGGATGCTGGTCACGCTCGTCTTCTTCAGCCTCTCGCCCGCGAAACGGACGGTCTACGTGCTGACCATGTACCCGGCGATGGCGCTGCTCGTCGCGGCGTCGTTCGCGGAGATCGAGTCGAGCTGGCCGCGCCTGCGGCGATGGCTGACCGTGCCGGCGGGCCTGCTCGCCCTGGTGGCGACGGCGGTGCCGGTGGCCGGCCTGGCCGCGGTACGCCTCGGCCACGCGCGGTGGGCCGACCGCCTGGCCGAGCTCGAGCCGCTCGGCCCCGGCCTGCTGCCCATCCTGCTCGCGCTCGGCATCGTGCTCGCCGCCGCCGGCCAGCTCGCCTGGCTCGCGGCGCGGCGCGGGCGCCCGCGCGCGCTCGTCCACGCCTGGGCCCTCGGCATGGCGGTGGCGGCCGTCGCCGCCTGCGTGCTCGTCCTGCCGCGCTTCGATGCGCTGAAATCGGCGCGTCCCCTGGCCGGGCGACTGCTCGAGCTCGCCCCCGCCGGCGAGCCGTGGGCGATCTGGCCCCGGCTCGACGCTCCGTTCGTCTTCTACACGCGGCGCTTCGCGGTCGAGCTCGAGGGCGAGGCGGAGCTCGCGGCCTTCGCGCGCCGGCCGGAGCGGGTCTGGCTGCTGATCACCAAGCCCGAGCTCGAGCGCCTGGGCGCCGGCCTGCCGCTGGTCGAGGTGGCGCGCGACGAGGACCGCCGCGAGGGCTACGTGCTGCTCGCTTCGAAGCCGCCGCCCGCGCCCGCCTGAGCCGGCGCGTCGGCGCGCCGCTCAGGGCTCCGCCAGGCTCCAGCGCGCGGTGTCACCGGTGTCGAAGCCGTCCAGGAAGAGCGCGCCCGCATCGGCGCAGACGGCCAGCCGCACGTCGTCCACCCACCAGCCGAGCGTGCTGCCCCAGCAGTAGTCGGAGCCGAACTCGAACCGCAGCCGGAAGGGCTGGCCGGGCGCCACCAGGACCGAGAGGTCCACGATCGACCGGCCCCAGCTCCCGGAGTTCGAGCCCTCGTCGGTGCCGTGGAAGGCGCCCTCCCCGGCGAGCGGGTTGCTGCTCAGCTGGGTCCCGAACAGCGGTCCCGGGTAGGCGTTGAAGCGGAAGGCCTCGGCCGGGACCAGGGCCCACGCTCCGTCGGCCACGCGCAGCTTGACGTTGCCCCCGTCCCAGTCCTTCTCGGTCGCGGCGTAGTGATCGAAGGTCAGGCGCGCCGGCCGGCCGACCGGGATCACGAGCTGCGGGCTCTCGAGCACCAGCACGCCCGATTCGTCGTCGCCGCGGTTGCCCGTGGCGCACTCGCCGTTGCGCGGATCGGGGGCGAAGAAGGCCTGCCCCGGCCGGCCGTCGGGCAGCGCGCCGACGCGCGTCCAGTCACGCGCGTCGAAGGTGGCGGGGTCCGCGACGTCGCGACGCGACGCGCTCCAGCCCTGGGCGCCGGTCTCGAAGCCCCAGATCCCGAGGGCGTAGCCGTCGTCCGTCGCGCAGGCGGGCGGCGGCGCGGGCCGGAGCATCGGCTCGAAGTCGCACGGCACCGGAGCGCGCAGCTCGACCGCTGCGATCGCCTCCGCCAGCTGCGCGCAGTGGAACGCGGTCAGCGTCACTTCGGGACCGCCGCGCGGATCCGGCAGCGGTGCGCCCACCAGGTCGTCGCAGGCCGCGCTCAGGGCGTCGGCGTGGTCCTCGAAGTCCGAGGTCGGCACCTGGTAGACCGTCTGCGCCCGCCAGTAGACGTGCGCCGCGCGCGCGAGGCCGAGACCGGCCACGGTGCGACCGTTGAAGGTGCCGCCGTCGGCGAGCAACGCGAAGGCGTGGTTCGGCACGCCCGAGTTGACGTGCACGCCGCCCGCGTCCGAGGCGGCGCAGTGGTACTCGGGGTCGGAGGTCCGGCCCGGCGCGCCGAGGCAGCGCGGGTTCCACATGTCGCGCGCGACGCCGAACGGCCGCACGTCCTCGCCCAGCAGCCAGCGCACGGAGTCGTCGGCCCCGGAGTTGGCGCCGGGCTGGATCGCGGCGCCGACGTACTCCGGGAAGACTGCGCGCAGCGCGTCGGCGTCGGCGCGCGCGAGCGACACCGCCGGGATGGTGATCGCCGGGTCGCAGGCGAAGACCGGATCGCACCCCATCGCGGGCGGCCGCTCGGGGTCGGGGCTGGCGGCCGTGTTGCCGACCACGACCCCGATCGCGCCCGCGGCCTGGGCGTGGCGGGCCTGGGTCTGGAACGGGCACCCGCCGCGGTCGAGGAAGACGAGCCGGCCGGTCAGCCGGTCCGGATGGAGGAGCGGCTCGCAGCCGTCCCCGGGGTCGGCGCCCGCGCCGTCCTCGCCGCGCACCAGGCGGCGGATCGGGTTCACCCAGGCCGGAGCCCCGAACGAGGCGAGGCCGACCGCGTAGTTGCGCGCCACCGGCTCCGGCGTGGCGACGCGCAGGCGCACCGCCTGGAACGCGGAGCACGCCTCGTCCGCGCGCCGGTCGGGCGGCTCGTCGGTGTCGTGGAATCCCCACAGCTTGGCGCTCTGGTCGAGGGACTCGCCCCACACGTCCGAGAACGACTCGCTGAGCGCTCCCGACTGCCACCGGTAGATCAGGCTGTGCGTGTACTGCGTGTACGCGTGGGCCCATTCGTGGGCGACCACGTCGTGGTTCGGGAAGCCGGCGCAGAAGGAGGCCAGGCGGCCGTTCCACGACGCGTTCGGACAGCCGGTGGCGTGATTCCAGGACAGGTCCAGCACGTGACCGGCGCCGTCGTAGGAGTCGCGTCCGAGCGCGGCGAAGTAACCGTGCACGTCCGCGGTGGCGGCGAGCGCGGCGTCGAGCTCGAAAGCGCCGGACGGGAACGGGTCGCCCTCGACCCAGTCCGGGTCGGCGGGCCAGGAGTCGGGGATGCCGTCGTAAGGGGCCTGATCGACGCCGCTGTAGGCCCGGCGCGCGAGGTCGTCCTGGATCTCGGACAGCCACTCGATCGCCTTGCCCAGCGTGGCGTCGACGAAGACCCGCCCGCGCACGCGCCCGCCGTTGCCGACCGGGACGTCCCACACCAGCCGCGGCGGTTCCGCCGGCAGGCCGCGGCCGAGACCGGGCCGGAAGACCTCGAGTCGCGGCTGCTCGGCGAGCGCCCCGGGACCGCCCGGGTCGAGCTCCGAGGCGACCCAGGCCAGGGCGCGCGCGCGGGCGGCCTCCGGCGAGACGCGCGGGCGCACGTCGAGATCGAGGTCCGGCACGAACGTCCCGTGGACCGCGCGCAACCGCCCCTCGCGATCGAAGTGGGCGCGCAGGACGCCGGCGAACACCGGCACGCCGCGGTGGAACTGCCGGTACTCGAGGTGGCGGAAGCCGAGCGCGTCGACGGTCTCGCCGACGAGCGCCAGCTCGCGCTCGGCGTCGCGCACCCCGAACCGGGCGCCGGACCCGGCGAGGAAGCTCCGCACCCGCTCCGGCGCGCTGGCCGCGCGCCCCGGCGCCAGGTCTCCCGCCGTGCCCGCGTCCGCGCGCACCCAGCGCGCGACGCCGGTGTCGCGCGCGATCGAGACCTCGACCGGCGAGGCGGAGGCCGCCTGGAGCAGCGAGGCGATCAGGGGCAGCAGGAGCGGGAGCGGACGCATGGGTCGAGGCCGGTGCCGGGGGTCTGGCCGCAGTGTAGCGCGACCGCCCGCGCGCGGCGCCGGCAGGGCGCCTCGCGACCTCAGTCGCTCGGCGGCCGCCGCCAGGTCGTGGACGACTCGTCGAAGGAGGGCAGCTGGATCGCCTCGCCGCGGCGGTCCCGGATGCCGTACTCCCAGAGCCGCGCGTACTTCAGGAAGACGCCGAACGCCTGCAGCGAGCAGAGCACGAGGCCGTGCTTGCCGTCGAGGAAGCCGAGTTGCAGGAAGAAGGTGCGCACGAAGCGCCAGACGGGACGGAAGACGAGCTCGATCACTCCCGCGCGGCGCCCGTCCCGGAAGGCCTGTGCCGCGCCCCACTCGGCGTAGTTGAGGAACTTCGGGAAGTACTGGTCGAAGGTCCGGAAGGTGTAGTGCAGGAAGGCCGCGCTCAGGACCGGTACCGGGCCCTCGATCTCGAGGTCGGCGTGGACGCGCCGGTTGGGATAGCGCCCCTTGTCGCGCCGGAAGAGCCGCACCACCTTGTCGGTCGACCATCCCGAGTGCCGGATCACCTGGTCCACGAACAGGTTCTCGCGCCGGATGTAGTAACCGTTGGCGACCGGCTGCGACGCGAGCAGGGCCAGGATCTCCTTCGCCAGGTCGTCCGGCACGCGCTCGTCGGCGTCCACGATCAGCACCCAGTCGTGCTGCACGCGGTCGATCGCCCAGTTCTTCTGCGCCGCCGAGCCGAAGTACTCGCGCTGCAGCACGGTCACCGGGAACTCGCGCGCGATCTCCACGGTGCGGTCCGCCGAGAAGGAGTCGACGAGCAGGATCTCGTCCGCCCAGAGCGCCGACCGGATGCAGTCGGCGACGTTGACCTCCTCGTTGAAGGTGGTGATGATGACCGAGAGCTTGACCCGGTCCGGGGCGAGACGGAGCTGCTCGAGCGTCGGGGTCCGGCCGGCCATGCTCACTCCTCTCCGTCGGCGACCAGCAGCCTCTCGATCGATCGCGCGCGCCCGGTCGCCTCGTCCACGTCCACGACCGCGGCGGCGAGCCGGACGTCGCGCTTCGCGACCTCGAACGAGATCGGCGTCTGCAGCAGGAAGCGCTGGAGCACGCGCTCGGCGCGGAATCCGATCACGCCCTCGTAGGGCCCGGTCATGCCCACGTCGGTGACGAAGGCGGTCCCGCCCGGCAGCACGCGCTCGTCCGCGGTGGGCACGTGCGTGTGGGTGCCGAGCACCGCCGAGACGCGGCCGTCGAGGAAGAAACCCAGCGCCTGCTTCTCCGACGTCGCCTCGGCGTGGAAATCGACCACCACCACGCGCACCTCGCCGCCCAGCGAAGCGAGCAGCTCCTCGGCGCGCCGGAAGGGCGAGTCGAGCTGGCGCATGAAGACCTGCCCCTCGAGGTTGATCGTCGCGACCCGCGCGCCGCCCGCCGTCTCGCCGACGTGGAGGCCGCGCCCGGGGTTGCCCGCCGGGTAGTTGGCCGGGCGCAGCAGGCGCGGCTCGCGCTCCAGCAAGTCGGCCGCCTCGCGCTTGTCCCACACGTGGTTGCCGGTGGTCATGCAGTGGATGGGCAGCGCCGAGAGCTCGGCCAGCACCTCGGGCGTCACGCCGAAGCCCCCGGCCGCGTTCTCGACGTTGACGATCACGTAGTCGGCGCTGCGCTCGTCGATCAGGCGCGGCAGCAGGCGCGTGAGCGCCCGGCGGCCCGGCTTGCCGATCACGTCGCCGACGAACAGCACCCTCATTTCGCGTACTCGACGGCGCGCATCTCGCGGATCACGGTGACGCGGATCTGGCCCGGGTAGGTCAGCTCCTGCTCGATCTTGCGCGCGATGTCCTTCGACAGCCAGAGCGCCTGCTCGTCGCTCGTCTTGCCGCTGTCGACGATGACCCGGATCTCGCGCCCGGCCTGGATGGCGAAGCTCTTCTCCACGCCCTTGAACGCGGACGCGATCTCCTCGAGCTTCTCGAGCCGCTTCACGTAGGTCTCGAGCACCTCCCGCCGGGCGCCCGGTCGCGCCGCGGACAGGGCGTCGGCGGAAGTCACCAGCACAGCCTCGACCGTGCGCGGGTCGTAGTCGCCGTGGTGGCAGGCCATGGCGTGGACGACCTCCTCGCTCTCGCCGTACTTGCGCAGCAGCTCGATGCCCAGCTCGAGATGGGTACCGTCGACCTCGCGGTCGATGGCCTTGCCGATGTCGTGGAGGAGCCCGGCGCGCTTGGCGACGTTGACGTTGACCCTGAGCTCGCCCGCCATGATCGCCGCCAGCGACGCGACTTCCTTGGAGTGGTGCAGCACGCTCTGGCCGTACGAGAAGCGGAAGCGCAGGCGCCCGAGGAGCTTGACCAGCTCCGGGTGCATGCCCGGGATCTTGAGCTCGAGCAGCGCCGCGTCACCTTCCTGCTGGATGCGCTGGTCGAACTCGGCCTTGGTCTTCTCCACCACCTCTTCGATGCGCGCGGGGTGGATGCGCCCGTCCGCGATCAGCCGTTCGAGCGCCACGCGCGCGATCTCGCGCCGGAACGGATCGAATCCCGAGAGGATCACCGCTTCGGGCGTGTCGTCCACGATCAGGTCCACGCCGGTCGCCGTCTCGAGCGCGCGGATGTTGCGCCCCTCGCGGCCGATGATGCGGCCCTTCATCTCGTCGTTGGGCAGCTCGACCACCGAGACCGTGGTCTCGGAGACGAAGTCGGAGGCCAGACGCTGCACGGCCATCCCCATCAGCCACTGCGCCTTGCGCCCGCCCTGCTCGCGCGCCTCGTCCTCGATGCGCTTGACGATGTGCGCCGCCTCGAGCCGTGCCTCGTCCTCGAGCCCGCGCACGAGCTCTTCGCGCGCCTGCTGCGCGGTCAACCCGGCGAGCTGCTCGAGGCGTATCCGCTGCTCGGCGGTCAGGCGCTCGAGCTCCTGCTCGCGCCCGGCGGTGGCCTGCTCGCGGCCGGCGAGCGTCTTCTCGCGCCCGGCCAGCTCCCTGTCGCGCTGGTTCTGCTCCTCGAGCCGGCGGTCGAGCGCCTCTTCCTTCTGGCCCAGCCGCTTCTCCAGCGCCTCGAGCTCGGTGCGGCGCTTGCGCGATGCGGTCTCGAACTCGCTCCGGGCCTGGAGCAGCTTCTCCTTGGCGGCCAGCTCGGCCTCGCGGACGCGCGCCTCGCCCTCCCGGCGCGCCTCCTCGAGCGTTCTCTCGGCGCTTCGGCTCGCGTCCACGAGCACCGCTGCGGCCCGGCGCCGGACGAAGATCCAGGCGACCAGCGCGGCGACCAGCACCGCGGCGAGGCCGCCGATGGTCAGCATCGTGTTCGTCATGCGCTCCGTCTCCCGCGGCAGCAGCGAGGAGAGGGCGAGGAGAGGGACACCGGAACGGGCGCCCCCCGAGTGGCCGTGCGAGCGTTGCGTTTAGAACCTGAAACGCGTCAGGTGGGTGTCCTCACGGCGGGCCTTCAGCGTCCCGGTCCAGGCCGGGCAGGCACGGGCGCGCAGGATTCGGACTCCCGGCATACGTATGTTGGTTCTACGGTGCGTCGGCTCATCACGTGCCACTCAGGGGGTTCCCTGAATCTTCGAGTCTCCTGCCGGCCGCCTCCGCACCGGGCTACTCGACGTCGAGCGCCGCGGTCAGTCGGTCGGCCAGCTCCGTCACCCTCGCCTCGATCTCGCCCCGTTCCCCTTCGTAGTGCCTCCGGTTCCGGGACAGCTCGTCCGCCAGGTTGAGCGCCGCCAGGATCGCGAGCCGGCCGGTCTCCGCGTTCGGGAGATGTCCGGCCAGCTCGCGCATGCGGTGATCGACCTGCGCGGCGAGCTCCGTCAGATACTCCGGCTCCTGGCCTCCCCGGATCACGTAGGTAGCGCCGAAGATCTCGACCTGGGTCGAGGTGACCGTCTCCGCTTCGGGCACCGCTTCGTTCTTCCGTCGCACCGGGGCGCCAGGGCTCTCCGCGGCTCCAATATAGCACCCACCCCGCCGGGTGGGGCGTCAGGCCGAGAGCAGCGTTTCGAGCCGCGCCGCGAGCTTCTCGACCCGCCGGCGCAGCTGCTCGCGCTCCTTCGACCAGGCGGTCTCCCCCGCGCTCCGGCTCGTCGCGCGCTCGAGCTCCGCCACGCGCGCCGTGAGCACGGCGTTCTGTTCGCGCAGCTCGGTGAGCCGGTCGCCGGCCTCCTTGACCCGCTGTTCGAGGACGTCGAGGAATTCGAAGTTCATCGCGGCTCCTCCCGGGCGACGCCGAACCGGCGCTCGAGCTCGGCGGCGAGCCGGCTCTGGCTCTCGTTGACCTCGTCCTGCGTCAACGAGCGCTCGCCGGCGTTGTACTCGAAGGTGATCGTGGTGGCCACCGCGCCGGCGGGTACGCCCTCGCCCCGGTAGCGGTCCTTGATGCGGAAGCCGACCCGGCGCGGGTCGGGCGCGGCGTCGATCGCCGCGGCCAGCACGCTCCAGGCGAGGTCGAGCGGGTGCGTGAGCGTGAGATCCGCCCTCACGCTCGGCAGCCGCGACGGCGCCACCACCCGCCGCGGCCGCGGCTCGACCGCGAGCCGCGAGAGCAGCAGCTCGCCGGCGAAGAGCTCGAACGGGACGTCGGCGCTGGCGACCCGGCCGAACCAGCCGACCACGAGGTTGCCCGGTGCCAGCCACTGCGCTCCGGTCCCGGGCGTGACCCCGGGCAGCTCGCTCGCGCGCGCCTCGAAAGGTCCGGCCGGAAGCTCCGCGAGCAGCGCGTCGAAGATCCCCTTCAGTCCGAGCAGGTCGCAGGGCGCGGGTCCGTCCCAGGGCCCGCCGGCGGGCCCGCCCGCGACCGCGGCGACGGCCTCGATCTCCTCGGCGGCGCCCCCCGGGAAGAGCCGGCCGACCTCGAACAGGCGCACACCGGGCGCGCCGTGCCGGGCGTTGAACTCGGCGGCCGCGACCAGGTTGGGCACCAGCGACCGGCGCAGGATCGCGTAGCGCTCGGAGAGCGGGTTGGCGAGCGCCAGCGGCGCGCCCGCGCGCACCACCACCGGCAGGCGGTCGTCGGCCGCCTGATCGTGGAAGGCGTAGTGGATCCCCTCGGCGAAGCCGAGCCCGGCCAGCGCCCGCTGCACGCGGCCGCGCAGCGCATGGCCCGGATTCACGCCCGCGTCGACGCCACCCAGCCCGGGCAGGGTCGGAGCCACACGTGCGAAACCGACGTGGCGCAGGACCTCCTCGTAGAGGTCCTGCGGGTAGGCCTCGCCCGGAGCGCCGGCCGGCGCGGCGGTCGCCGGCCGCGGCCGTCTCGGCTCGAAGTCCGCGGCGCGCCAGGGCGGCACCTCGCCCTCCCAGAGGCCGTCGCCGGCGGCCCGCGGCGCGAAGCCCAGGCCCGACAGCACGCGCTCGATCGAGCTCGCGTCCACGTCGGCGCCGGTGAAGCGCGCGAGATCCGCCCCCGCGAGTCGCCAGGCGACCGGTCGCGGGCGGCGTGCAACGGCGTCCACGGCCGGCTCCTCGACGACGCCGCCGGCGAGCTCGGCGAGCAGCGCCGCGCAGCGGCGCGACGCCTCGTCGCAGACGCCGAAATCGGCGCCGCGCTCGAATCGGTGCGAGGCGTCGGTGTGCAGCCCCAGCCGCTTCGCGGCGATGCGGATCCGGCGTTGGTCGAAGTGCGCGCTCTCGAGCAGCAGGTCGGTGGTCGCCGCGGTGACCTCGGTCGCCAGGCCGCCCATCACGCCCGCGATCGCGATCGCGCGCTCGCGGTCGGCGATGACCAGCACCTCCGGGTCGAGCTCGCGCTCCTTGCCGTCGAGCGTGACCAGGCGCTCGCCCGCGCGCGCCCTGCGCACGCGCACCTCGCCGCCGGGCAGGGTCCCCAGGTCGAAGGCGTGCAGGGGCTGGCCCATCTCCCAGAGCACGAAGTTGGTGGCGTCGACGACGTTGTTGATCGAGCGCTGCCCGATCGACTCCAGGCGCCGCCTGAGCCACTCCGGCGACGGCCCGACCTTCAGCCCGCGAATCACTCGCGCGACGTAGCGCGGACACCCCTCCGGGTCCTCGAGCACCACCGCGCCCGAGGAGCCGTCCGACGAGAGGCTTCCATAGAGGGGGATCGAGGGCGGCCGGAGCGTCGACTCGAGCGCCACCGCCAGCTCTCGCGCCAGCCCCAGGTGACACATGCAATCGGGCCGATTCGAGGTGACCTCGACCTCCAGACCGGGCTCGCCGGCGCCGGAAGCTGCCCGCCCGCCGCCGTCGAAGGTCTGAACCGGATAGCCCTCGACCGCCAGGCCCACCGAGGTCAGTTTTTCCCCTATCTGGGAGGCCTTTCGCTGCGCGGCCTCGGTGATGCGTCGCGTCGAGTGCCGGCCGGCCGGATCAGTTTCGAGCTCGAGACCTTCGCCGAGATCGACGTAGTCGGCGAGCCAGGAGAGGGAGAACCTCATCGCCGTCGCTCCCCTTCAGCCCCGGACCTGCCGCAGCAGGCGCTCGTCGCTCTCGAACAGCGAGCGGATGTTGGGGATCCCCCACTTGTTCATCGCCACGCGGTCGAGCCCGAGGCCGAAGGCGAAGCCCGAATAGCGGTCGGGGTCGAGATCGCAGTTCTCGAGCACGCGCGGATCGACCATGCCGGCGCCCAGGATCTCCATCCAGCCCGTGCCCGAGCAGGTCGGGCAGCCGGTGCCGTGGCAGAGCTGGCAGCTGATGTCGACCTCGCACGACGGCTCGGTGAACGGGAAGTAGCTGGGGCGCAGGCGCACCTTCGTGTCGGAGGCGAACAGGCGCGTGAGGAACGCCTCGAGCGTGCCCTTGAGGTCGCCGACCGTGATGCCCTCGGCCACGCACAGTCCTTCGACCTGGTGGAACATCGGCGAGTGGCGCAGGTCGTTGTCGTTGCGATAGACGCGACCGGGGCAGATGACCCGGATCGGCGGCCGGCGGGCGAGCAGCGTGCGGACCTGGACCGGCGAGGTGTGGGTGCGCAGGAGACGCCCGTCCTCGAGGAAGAGCGTGTCCTGCGCGTCGCGCGCCGGGTGGTCGTCGGGGAAGTTCAGGAGGCCGAAGTTGAAGCGGTCCTCCTCGACTTCCGGCCCTTCGGCGACGCTGTAGCCGAGGCCGCGAAAGATCTCCTCGATCTCGGCCAGGACCAGGGTGACGGGGTGCAGCGAGCCGGTGGGCGGACGGCGGCCGGGCAGGGTCACGTCCACGCGCGCTTCGCTCGCGCGCGCCGCGATCTCGGCGCGGGCGAGCTCCGCGTCGCGTGCCTCGAGCGCCGCCTCGACGCGTGACTTCAGCCGGTTGAAGGCCTGTCCGAACATTTTGCGGTCGGCGGCGCGCGGGATCAGCGCCTGGAGCTCGCGCAGCCGGCCCTGGCGCGCTCCCGCCCAGTGGACGCGTACGGCCTCCCACGCGGCGCGGTCGCCCGCCGCCGCGATCGCGGCCTCGGCCTCCCCGGCCAGCCGCTCGAGCTCCTCGGGAGTCGGGACCGCGCCGCCGGAAGTCGTCCCCGCCCCGGACACGGAGGTCAGGTCCGGGCCGCGGTGGCGCCGCTGGTCCGGTCGAGCGCCTGGCGCGCGAGGTCGACCAGGTTGGCGAACGGCTTGCGATCCTCGGCCGCCGCCAGCTCGGCCAGGACCTTGCGATCGAGCGCGCAGCCGGCGAGCTTCAGCCCCTGGATGAACCGGTTGTAGGAGAGGCCGTGCTCGTGGACGGCGGCATTGATGCGCACGATCCAGAGCGACCGGAACTGCCGCTTCTTGGCGCGCCGGTCCCGGGTGGCGAACTTGCCGGCCCGTTCGACGGCCTGCTTGGCCATGCGGTAGGCATTCGACTTGACGCCGAAGAAACCGCTGGAGAGCTTGAGGACTTTCTTGCGTCGCTGGGCGCGCTTGGGACCACGCTTGGCGCGGGGCATCTTCGAACCTCGTTATCTCGTTCCCGGCTCGCTGCCGGGCCCGGGTAAGAGCCGACGGGGCAGGCCCCGCGGCTTCCGCCGGGCCGGACAGGTTCGTTTCCGGCCGCGGACGGAGGGTTGAACGGAACTCGTCAGGCGATCATCTTCCGGATCGCGCGCGCCAGGGCTCCGTGCTGTTCGACCTCGTGCCGGAGGCGGCGCTTCCGCGACTGCT
This sequence comes from Acidobacteriota bacterium, assembly GCA_017860005.1. Taxonomy (GTDB): domain Bacteria; phylum Acidobacteriota; class Thermoanaerobaculia; order Multivoradales; family JAGPDF01; genus JACTMI01. The sequence goes on from JAFNAE010000008.1 coordinate 33,247, forward strand.
TCTTCTTGGTCAGGATGTGGCGCTTCATCGACTGGTGCCGCATCACCTTGCCGGTGGCGGTCAGCTTGAAGCGCTTCTTGGCGCCCTTGTGGGTCTTCTTCTTCTGGGCCACGGGTGCTTCTCCTATCCGTTTTCCGCCGACGGCGCGTTCTCCGCGGCGGAGGCCGGCCGCTTGGCGGCGGACGGCTTCTTCGTGGGGCCGAAGATCAGGTGCATCCGGTTCCCGGCCATCTCGGGAGTGCCCTCGGCGGCCCCGTGCTCGCCCAGGTCGACGGTGAACTTCTTGAGCAGCTTCAGGCCCAGCTCCGGCTTCGACATCTCGCGCCCGCGGAACTGGACGGTCGCCTTGACCTTGTCGCCCTCGTCCAGGAAGCGGCGCGCGTTGCGCATCTTGAAGTCGTAGTCGTGATCGTCGATGTTGGGCCGGAACTTCACTTCCTTGACCTGGAACTGCTTCTGCTTCTTGCGCGAGTCGTGCGTCTTCTTCTTCTGCTGGTAGAGGAACTTGCCGAAGTCCATGATGCGGCAGACTGGGGGACGGGCCTCCGGTGCCACTTCGACCAGGTCGAAGGCCTGTTCCTTTGCCATGCGCAGCGCCTGCTCGATGGGCACGACCCCGACCTGGGTGCCGTCCCCGTCGATCAGGCGGACTTCCCGGACCCGAATCGATTCGTTGATGCGTGCCGTCCTGTCGATGCGCCGCTCCCTCCTCCGGAGCCCCAGGAGCCGGATTCCAGTGCGCCCGCGCGCGGACCATCCGCTCGCGGGGCCGGCTCCTGACCCGCAGAATCCGGCAAAGTCTATTGCAAATCGCCCGGAACCGCCAAAGCCGCCGTCCGCTCCCGGGCGCGCCCGGCCAGCCAG
>JAFNAE010000182.1 GCA_017860005.1 Acidobacteriota bacterium
CGTCCCGAGCCCGAGCACCAGCGGCGTGCCCTGGCGCACCGCGACGATCTCGTCCTCGCGGCTGCCGGCGGCGACCAGCGCGCAGGCGTACATGCCCTCCAGCTCGGGCACGGCGCGGCGCACGGCGGCGGCGAGGTCGCCCTCGAAGTAGGAGGAGACCAGGTTGGCGATCACCTCGGTGTCGGTGTCGGTCGAGAAGGTCCAGCCCTCGGCCTGGAGCCGGCGCTTCAGGGGCAGGAAGTTCTCGATGATGCCGTTGTGGATGATCGCGATCCGCCCGCGCGAATCGGTGACCGGGTGGGCGTTGCGCTCGGTCGGCTTGCCGTGGGTCGCCCAGCGCGTGTGGGCGACGCCGTAGCGGCCGGTGAGCGGCTGGCGGGCGAGCTTCTCGACCAGCCGGTCGAGCTTGCCCTCGGCGCGCTCGCGGGCGAGCTCAGCGCCGTCGACGACCGCCACCCCGGCCGAGTCGTAGCCGCGGTACTCGAGCCGCTTCAGGCCCTCGATCAGCAGCGGCACGACCTCCCGCGGCCCCACGTATCCGACGATTCCGCACATCTTCCGGGAAGCTCCTGGTGGCGGCGGCCGGGCCGACCGGCCGCATTCGACAAGCTTAGCAAGCGCGGGGCCGGAGCCCGTTTCGCGGCGGGCTCAGCTGCGCCGTGCTGCGCCGCGTGGGCGGCGCTTCGACCAGCCCGGCACGTTGCGCTGGCGCGTGCGCTCGACCGCCAGGGCGCCGGCGGGGACGTCCTGGGTGATCACCGAGCCGGCGGCGGTGACGGCGTTGTCGCCGACTTCGACCGGGGCGACCAGCATCGTGTCGCTGCCGATGAAGGCGCGCTCGCCGATCGTGGTCGGATGCTTGGCCTGGCCGTCGTAGTTGCAGGTGATCGCGCCGCCGACCGTGGCGTCGCCCAGGTAGGCGAGGTGGTTCGCTTTGGCGCCCGCGCCGAGCGTGGAGTTCTTGATCTCGACGAAGTTGCCCACCTTGGCCTTCTCGCCGAGCACCGCGCCGGGGCGCAGGCGCGCGAACGGTCCGACCCGGCAGCCCGCGCCGACCGCGGCGCCGTCGAGGACCGAGTAGGGCTCGATCACGGCGCCCGCGCCGATCGTGGAGTCGCGGATCCAGGCGCCCGCGTGGATCGTCACGCCCTGTCCGATTCGAGTCGCGCCGGAGAGGGTGACCGACGCGTGCACGACGCTGTCGCGCCCGACTTCGACCTCGGGGCCGAGCGCCGTCGTGTCGGGATCGAGGAAGGTCGCGCCGCCGAGCGCGAGGACGCGCAGCTTCCTCGCGACGAGCAGCCGGTGCACGCGCGCCAGCTCGAGCCGGTCGTTGACGCCCAGCGCCTCGTCGGGATCCTCGAGCTCGACCAGCGCGACGCGGTGCCCGGCGCACGCGGCGGCGGTCACCGCGTCGGTCAGGTAGAGCTCGCCCTGGTCGTTGTCGGGCGAGAGCCGGTGCAGGAATCCGAAGATCGCCGGCGCGGGTAGTGCGTAGATCCCGGCGTTGACGCGCCGGATCGCGAGCTCGTCGCGCGTTGCGTCGCGCGCCTCGACGATCCGCGCCAGGTCGCCGCGCGCGTCCGCGATCACCCGCCCGAGGGCGCCCGGCTCGGCGAGCGTCGCCACCGCCATCGCGCCCCAGCCGCGCTCGGCCTCCTCGGCCAGGCGCCCCAGCGTCTCGGCGCGCACCAGCGGCACGTCGCCCGAGAGCACCAGCGCGAGCGCCTCGCCCGTCAGGTGCGGCTCGGCTTGGAGCAGGGCGTGGCCGGTGCCGAGCTGCTCGCGCTGCTCGATCCAGGTGACGTCGACGGCGTCGGAGAAGGCGGCGCGTACCTCGCCGGCGGCGTGGCCGACGACGGCCAGGATGCGCGCGCAGCCCGCCGCGCGCGCGGCGTCGAGCGCCCAGGCCAGCAACGGCCGTCCGCCGGCCTCGTGGAGGACCTTCGCCCGCTCCGACTTCATGCGCGTGCCCTTGCCCGCGGCGAGCACCACCGCGACGCGGGAGGCCCCCGACGAGGACGAGGCGGAGCGCTGCGCGGGGGAGGCGGGGCTCATGGCGGGCCGGATCGAGGTCGCGAGGCCGCGCCAGTGTAGCGAACGCAGGCGCAAGGCTCCATAGAAGGGAGGGCGACCCGGGCGCTGGCGGCGGGAACGTGGCGTGGAGTGCGGTCCCGGCGAGAGGGCGACCCGAGCGAGCCACCCGCGCCCGGGTCGTCACCCCCTTCCATGGAAGTCCTGGGCTGCGCCCTCCACCACCGACTGGAACTCGCCGCGTGCGTCGAGCCAGCGCTCGAGCGCGGCCAGGTCCTGGGCGAGCGGCGCCTCGAAGGTGCGCGCCCGGTCGAGCGCATCCAGGGGCAGCGTCAGCCGCAGGGCGTGGAGCGCGAGGCGGGCGCAGGGCGCCTCCGGCGGCAGCGCGACCGAGCCCCTGCCGTAAGCGCGGTCGAACAGGATCGGGACGCCGAGCGAGCGCAGGTGGACGCGGATCTGGTGGTGGCGTCCGGTCTCGGGCGCGAGCTCGAGGCGGGCGATCTCGAGGCCGGCGTCTCCCGCGACGGGCCAGCGGCGAGCTACCCGCCAAGTGGTCGCCGCCGGGCGCGCGCCCGGCTCGCCCGGCCGTGCCGGCCGCGTCTTGCCGCGCCGGGCGGCGTGGAGCGCGAGCTCCACCCGGCCCTGCTCGGCGAGGCGCGGCCCGCCGACGAAGGCGACGTAGGTCTTGGCCACCTCCCGCCGTTCGAAGGCGAGCGAGAGCGCGCGGTGCGCATCGGGATGGCGCGCGAAGACCACCACGCCCGAGGTCTCGCGGTCGAGCCGGTGCACGACCCAGAGCCTCTCGCCGAGCTCGCCCTCGAGTCGCGCGCGCAGGCAGTGCTCCGGCGCCTCGCCGCGCGCGGGCACGACGGGCAGGCCCGCCGGCTTGTCGACCGCGACGAGGTCGGGCGCCAGGGCGAGAATCCCCGGCGAGGAAACCGGTGTCAGAGCACCGTTTTCGGCCGCGGGCCGCGGACCGGGGACGCCGGGCGGAAAACGGTGCTCTGACACCGGTTTTCTCAGCGAGGGGAGAGGCGGGCGACGAGGGCGGCGGCGAGCTTCTCGGGATCGTGGCGGACCAGGCCTTCGCCGGCCAGCAGATCGGCTTCGACGAGCTCGATGCCGCGCGCCGCGAAGGCGGCGCGGTCCACCTGCAGCGGCTCGGCGCCCTCGGCGCGATAGGGGCCGAGGCGGGGCTCGGGGACCGTCCCCGAGTGGACGAGCGCGCCGTCGATCAGGCCCGGCCCGACGTGATCCTCGATCGCCGCCAGATGATCGAGCGCGCTCAGGCCCTGGGTCTCGCCGGGCTGGGTCATGAGGTTGAGCACGAGCAGGACCGGAGCGGGGGTCTCGCGCAACGCGCGCGCGATCTCCGGGAAGAGCAGGTTGGGCAGGATCGAGGTGTAGAGCGACCCGGGTCCGACCAGGACGAGGTCGGCGGCGCCGATCGCCTCGAGCGCCGGGCCGTAGGCGGGGCACGAGCCGGGCACCAGCTCGATGCCCACGAGCGGCTCGCCCGAGCGCCCGATCAGCGTTTCGCCCTCGTAGACCCGTCCCGAGGCGCCGTGGCCGCGCAGGTGCACCGAGGCGAGGGTCGCGGGCAGGATGCGGCCGCGCGTGCGCAGGATGCGCTCGGCGGTCAGGATCGCCTGCGGGAAGTCGCCGGTCAGGTCGGCGAGCGCCATCAGGAAGAGGTTGCCGAAGCTGTGCCCCGACAGGCCCTCGCCGCCTTCGAACCGGTACTGGAAGAGGCGCGTGGCGAGCGCGGAGTCGTCGGCGAGGGCGGCGAGGTTGTTGCGGATGTCGCCCGGGGGCAGGACGCCGAAGTCGCGGCGCAGGCGGCCCGAGGACCCGCCGTCGTCGGTCACTGCGACGATCGCGGCGAGGTCCGCGATCTCGGCGCCGACCCGGCCCTTCAGTCCCGACATCAGGGCGGCGAGCCCGGTGCCGCCGCCGATCGCCACCACCCGCCCGCCGCGCACGGCCATGGCGCCGCCGCGCCCGGCCGCGCCGGGCTCTGCGACCTTCCGGGCGGCGGCAGCTCGCTTCAAGGGAGCTCTCTCCTGTGCTTCGGCTCGCTTCGGCCCGCGGCGGGCGCCGCGCCTACTTCTTGCGCAGCTCGACCAGGATCTGCTTGGCGACCGCCTTGAGCGTGTCGAACACGCCGATGCCGGTGGTCGCCACCGCCTCGAAGGTCGGCTCGCGCTTGAAGTTGAGGATGCGGTACATCTCCTCGACCGGCGCCACGCTGGGCAGGTCGCGCTTGTTGAACTGCAGCGCGTAGGGCACCGTGGCGAGGTCGAAGCCGTGCTCGCGCAGGTTGTCCTCGAGGTTGCGGATCGACTCGATGTTGGCCTCCATCCGCTCCTCCTGGCTGTCGGCGACGAAGACCACGCCGTCGACGCCCTTGAGGATCAGCTTGCGGCTGGCGTCGTAGAAGACCTGGCCGGGCACGGTATAGAGGTGGAAGCGGGTGGTGAAACCGCGGATCGAGCCCAAGTCGAGCGGCAGGAAGTCGAAGAACAGCGTGCGATCGGCCTCGGTGGCGAGCGAGATCATCTTGCCCTTCGCCTCGGGCGCGGTCTTGTTGTAGATGAACTGGAGATTGGTCGTCTTGCCGCCCAGTCCGGGCCCGTAGTAGACGATCTTGCAGTTGATCTCGCGGGTGGCGTAGTTGATGAACGTCATCGCGAGCGGCCGCGGAGAGAACTACTCCGAGAACAGGGCGTCGATGTCTTCGTCGGTGATCTCGGCGAAGGGGCTCGCCGCGGCCTGCGCCGGTCCGCTGACCTTCTCCACCTTCTGCTTCATGTCCTCGAAGATCTGCTCCATCTCCTGGTTGGAGCGCTTGACGCGCAGCCGCACCAGGCCGAGGGACGAGCGCTCGTCGAAGATCACGAGGAGGATGGCGCGCTTGGCCACGATCGAGATGTGAATGTGGTCGCGCTGGCCTTCGTGGAAGAGGACCGAGAACTCGCGCTCGCCGATCAGCTTGGCGAGCCCGTCGGTGGCCGCCACGTTGCCCGCGGTGAGCGATGCGAGCGAGGTGGTGTCGAACTGGTCGACCTCTCCCGCTGCCGCGATCTGCTGGCCGGTGCGGTCGATCAGGAAGATCGCCCGCGCATTGGCCTCCTGGCGGAGCTTCTTGAGCGCCGAATCCAGGCGCTGAAACTCCTCCTCGTACAGGACCAGCTCGGCGGATGGCATGGGCGACGTCCTCGGGCGCTCCGGATCAAAGGCCTGGGGGCCTTGGAAGGTGTGAAGTGTATGACACTTACCGGAAGTACCGCCACCCGCCCAGGATGTCCGCCTCGGCGAGCACGATCCGGTCGCCCTCGGCCCGGTACCGGAGCGGGACGGGGGCGCAGGCGCTGGGATGGTCGTTGACCTCCGCCAGGTGGAAGGAGGTGGTGCACTTGTTGTTGACGATCCAGGTGCCGTCCAGCCGGAAGCCGCGCTTGAGCTTGAAGTCGCTCTCCGAGGCGTCGAACGCGACCTGGAGGCCGCCCCGCTCGTCGCGCGCGACGAAGAACTTGACCTCCTGGTTGCCCGAGTTCAGGAAGCGGAAGAAGCGGATCTGCAGCGGGGCCAGGGCGCCGACCTCGACCACCACCTCGCCGCGCGGGTCGGGCGCGACCCGCTCGTAGCGGTTGCGGTTGGCCGAGAGCAGCCGCTCGGCGCCCAGCACCGCGGCCATCAGCAGGGCGACGAGCAGGATCCCGTGGATCGGCCGGAAGCGCTTCACGGGGACATTCTAGCGGGTCGGCACGGGGGCGGCGGGAGCGGGCGCGTGGAGGGGCGTCGGAAGGGGCTCCGCGAGCTCTTCCCAACGCGCGCCGGAGGCGCCCGAATCGAGCCAGGCCACGCGCGCGAAGGTGCACAGCTCGATGCCGTTCCGGGTGGGGTCGAAGAGGCGCACGTGACGAAACCGCGAGCGAAAGACCTCGTCGCGATGGAGCCCGGCGAGCACGTTCCGGAAGAGGAACCGGCTGAAGGATCCGTCGAGCGGGTCCGTCGCGCAGCGTGGCGGCACGACGAGCACGAGGTCCGGGGGGCGCTCGAAGAAGACCGCGGGCGAGAAGGCGGCATGGCCGTAGACGCCCACCCTCCTCCGGCTCGCGTGCGCCATGGCAGGGTCGTTGAGACCCATCAGGTCCAGGCTGGGCCCACGGTAGACGAAAGGAAGCGCACCGGCGGTGATCACTCCGGCGGTGGGTGGGCGTGGTGCGTCGGCGAACAGGCGGTC
>JAFNAE010000183.1 GCA_017860005.1 Acidobacteriota bacterium
CCGTTGGGGCCCCATTCGACCGTGTAGCCGTCCGTCCGCTCGCTGCGCAGGTTGCCCCCCGCGCGCGGCGCGGCCTCCAGGACCCGCAGCTCGAGCGCGAGCCCGGCGGCGCGCGCGCGATCGGAGACGGCCAGCGCGGTCGCCAGCCCCGCCACCCCGCCGCCGACCACCACGACGCGCCGCATCGCCGCTTCAGACCGTGCGCGAGAAGACCGGGCGCGGGCCGTGCTGCTTGGCCTCGAGGTAGCGGTCGAAGGCCATGCAGACGTTGCGCACGAACAGGCGCGCCGACTCGGGCACGGTGAGCCGCTGCGTGTCCTCGACCACGAAGCCGGCCTCGCGCACCTCGGCCAGCGCAGCGAGCGAGCCCGCGAAGTAGGTGTCGAACTCGACGCCGAAGCGGGCCTCGACCTGCCGCTTGTCGACCTCGAAGTTGCACATCAGCTGGCGGATCACCCACTGGCGGACGCGGTCGTCGGCGTCGAGCTGGTAGCCGCGCTCGACCGGCAGCCGGCCGGCGTCGAGCGCCGCGTAGTAGGAGGAGAGCTTCTTCTGGTTCTGGAAGAAACCGCCCTCGACCTCGCCGATGCCGGAGACGCCGAAGGCGACCATCATCGACGCCGGCTTGACCGTGTAGCCCATGAAGTTGCGGTCGAGCCGCTTCTGGCGCGCGGCGCGCGCCAGCTCGTCGGCCGGCAGCGCGAAGTGGTCCATGCCGATCGGCTCGTAGCCGGCCCCGACCAGCCGCGTCAGGGCGGCGAGATAGAGCGCCATCTTGCCCTCGCGCGCGGGGAGCGCCGTGGCGTCGATCCGCTTCTGGTTGGGCCGGATCCAGGGCACGTAGGCGAACGAGTAGAGCGCCAGCCGGTCGGGCTTGAGCTCGAGCAGGCGGTCGAGGTTGGTCTGGAACGTCGCCTCGGTCTGCTGCGGCAGGCCGTAGACCAGGTCGAGGTTGATGCCCTCGCGGAAGCCGAGCTCGCGCGCGGCGAGGATCAGCTCCTTCGTCTCCTCGAAGGTCTGGCCGCGGCCGATCGCCTCCTGCACCTCGGGCGTGAAGTCCTGGACGCCCATCGACAGGCGGTTGAAGCCGAGGCGCGCGAGGGCCTGGAGGTGCCCGCGCGTGGTGACGCGCGGGTCGACCTCGACCGCCACCTCGGCGCCCGGCGCCAGCGAGAACGAGGCGGTGACGTGGCCGAACAGCTCCTCGAGCTCGCCCGGCTCGAGGTAGGTCGGGGTGCCCCCGCCCCAGTGCATCTGCACCACCGAGCGCCGGTGGGGCAGCCGGGCCGCGACCAGGTCGAGCTCGCGGCGCAGGTAGCCGAGATAGGTGCGCGCCACCTCGTGGCGCGGCGTGGCGATGACGTGGCAGCCGCAGTAGCTGCAGTGCTTCCTGCAGAACGGCACGTGCACGTAGAGCGAGAGCGGCGCGCCCGGCTCGCGCGCGTCGGCGCGCTCGAGGTGGGAGCGGTAGGCCGCCTCGCCCACGCCCTCGTGGAACTCGACCGCGGTCGGGTACGAGGTGTAGCGCGGACCGGGGCGGTCGAAGCGCCGCACCAGCTCGGGATCGACCTGGAACGGGGCGACGGTCATGGCGTCCCTCCTCTCGCGGTGCGGCGGTGGACGTGATCGACGAGGCGCGCCACCTTGGCGGGATCGGTCGCGGCCTCGATGCCGTGGCCCAGGTTGAAGACGTGACCCGGCCCCGGCCCGGCCTCCTCGAGCACGCGCTCGATCGCCGCCTCGAGCGCGGCGTCGGGCGCGAACAGCGCCGCCGGGTCGAGGTTGCCCTGCACCGCCACGCCCGGCCCGAGCACGGCGCGCGCGCGGGAGAGCGGCAGCCGCCAGTCGATGCCCACCACCTCGAGCGGCAGCCGGGCGACCTCCTCGAGCAGGGTCGCGCCCTGGTTCGGGAAGTAGATGCGCGGCAGCCCGGTGGCGGCGAGCGCCTCGAGGATGCGACGCACCGCCGGCAGCGCGAAGCGCCGGTAGTCGTCGGGACCGAGCAGGCCGGCCCAGGAGTCGAAGATCATCAGCGCCTGGGCGCCGGCGCGCGCCTGGGCCGCGAGGTAGTCGATGGTCAGCTCGGCGAGCTTGCCGAGCAGCAGCGCCGCCGCCGCCGGCTCGGCGTGGAGGAACGCCTTGGCGCGCACGAAGCCCTTGCTGCCCTTTCCCTCGACCAGGTAGCAGTAGAGGGTGAACGGCGCGCCCGCGAAACCGATCAGTGGCACCTGCGCCGGCAGCTCGCCGCGCAGGCCCCGGATCGTCTCCAGCACGTAGCCGACGTGCTCCTCGGCCGGCGGCCAGGCGAGCGCCTCGATCGCGGCGCGCGTCGTGAGCGGCCGGTCGACCACCGGGCCGGGCGTGAAGCGCAGGCCCAGGCCGAGGCCGTCCAGCGGCGTCATGATGTCGGCGAACAGGATCGCGGCGTCGAGCGGGAAGCGGCGGATCGGCTGCAGCGTCACCTCGGCCGCGAGCTCGGGCGTGCGCATCATCGTCCGGAAATCGTGCTGCTCGCGCAGCGCACGGTACTCGGGCAGGTAGCGTCCGGCCTGGCGCATGATCCAGACCGGCGTGTGGGCGGCGCTCCGGCGCGCGCAGGCGGCGAGGAAGACCGGCTCGGTCAACGCGCGTCCTCCGAGAGCCAGCGCGCCGCGTCGGGGGCGAAGTAGGTCAGGATCAGGTCGGCGCCGGCGCGCCGGATGCCGATCAGGCTCTCCATCGCGACCCGCTTCTCGTCGATCCAGCCGCGCTCGGCGGCGGCCTTGATCAGGCTGTACTCGCCCGAGACCTGGTAGGCCGCGACCGGCACGCCGAACTCGTCCTTCACGCGCCGCACGATGTCGAGGTACGGACCGGCCGGCTTGACCATCACGATGTCGGCGCCCTCCTCGAGGTCGAGCGCCACTTCGTGGAGCGCCTCGTCGGAGTTGGGCGGGTCCATCTGGTAGGCGCGCCGGTCGCCGAAGGCGGGCGCCGACTGCGCGGCGTCGCGGAACGGGCCGTAGTAGCCGGAGGCGTACTTGGCGGCGTAGGAGACGATCGGCGTGCCCGAGAAGCCGCCCTCGTCGAGCGCGTCGCGGATCGCGGCCACGCGCCCGTCCATCATGTCCGAGGGCGCGACCGCGTCGGCGCCGGCGCGCGCGTAGACGAGCGCGGCACGCGCGAGCAGCGGCAGCGTCTCGTCGTTGAGCACGCGGCCCTGCTCGTCGAGCACGCCGCAGTGGCCGTGGCTGGTGTACTCGCACAGGCAGACGTCGGCCCAGACCTGGAGCTCGGGCAGCTCCACCTTGAGCGCCCGGATCGCGCGCGGCACGATGCCGTCCTCGGCGTAGCCGGAGCTGCCCACCGGGTCCTTGTGCTCGGGGATGCCGAACAGGATCACCGCCGGCACGCCGAGCGCGTGGGCGCGGCCGGCCTCCTTCACCAGCCGGTCGATCGAGAGCTGCGCCACCCCCGGCATGCTCGCTACCGGGTTCGTGACGCCCTCGCCGGGGACCACGAAGAGCGGGTAGACGAGGTCGGAGGCCGCGAGCCGGGTCTCGGCGAGCATGCGCCGCCAGGCGGCGGTCGAGCGCAGACGGCGGGGGCGTACGGTCGGGAAGCTCATCGCTCAGGATCCTCCTGCGAGGGCGGGCGCGTGGGCGCCCGCCCGGTTCGGGAACGGGAACAGCGCGAGCGCGACGCGCGTCGCCTCGACCAGCCCGTCCAGGGTGGACGGCTCGGCCTCGGCGTCGGGCGCGCGCCCGAAGGCGGCGAGCGCCGCGCTGGTGGTGGGACCGATCGAGGCGACCGCGACGCGGGCGAGCAGCTGGGCGAGCTCGCCACGGCCGAGCGTCTCGGCCAGGCCCTCGAGGGCGGACGGGCTGGCGAAGGTGACCGCCTCGACCGCGCCGCTCTCGACCTCGGTCCGGCAGGTCGCGGCGTCGAGCGCCACGGCGAGCGTGCGGTAGGCCTCGACGCGCTCGACCGTCGCGCCCAGCGCGGCCAGCCCGTCCTCGAGCGTCTCTCTCGCGCGCGCGCTCGCCGGGTAGAGGATGCGCGCCCCGGCCGCGTCGCCGGCGGCGCGAAAGGCCGCCACCAGGCCCTCGGCGCCGTCGCCCTCGCCGATGCGCCGGACCTTCCAGCCGGCCGCTTCGAGCGCGGCCGCGGTGGCCGGTCCGACGGCGGCGAGCGCGAGCGAGGCGGGCGGCGCCACGACCCGCTCGACCAGGGCCGCCACGGCGTGGCCGCTGGTCACCACCAACCAGTCGAACTCCTCCAGGCGGGCGAGCGCCGACTCGAACGGGGCCGGGTCGGCGGGCGGCGCGAGCGCGATCGTGGTCCAGCGCACCACGCGCGCGCCGCGGGCTTCGAGGCGGGCGCCGAGCGCGCCGCCCTCGGGCTCGGCGCGCGTGACCACCACGCCGCGGCCGGTGAGCGCGCTCATCGCGCCGTCTCCGCGGCGGCGCGGATCTCGGCGAGGATCGCCGCGGCGCCGCGGTCGGCGAGCTCGTCGGCGAGCGCCGCGCCCAGCCGTTCGGCCTCCTCGACGCCGCCCTCGCGGCGGCCGGCGACCGTGCGCCGGCCGTCGAGCGAGCAGACCTCGGCGCGCACGGTCAGGCGCCCGCCGGCGACCTCCGCCAGCGCGCCGACCGGGATCTGGCAGCCGCCCTCGAGCCGGGCGAGGAGCGACCGTTCGGCCGCGGTGGCGGCGCGCGTCGCCGCGTGGTCGAGCGGCCGCACCCATTCGAGCACGCGCTCGTCGCGCTCGCGTGTCTGCACCGCCATCGCGCCCTGCGCCACCGCGGGCAGGAAGCGCTCGAGCGACAGCCGCTCGCGCACGTGCCCGGTCAGGCCGAGGCGTACGACGCCGGCGGCGGCCAGCACGATGGCGTCGTAGCGGCCCTCGAGCATGCGCTCGACCCGCGTCGGCACGTTGCCGCGCAGCTCCAGCAGCTCGAGGTCGGGCCGGGCGCGCGCCAGCATCGCCCGCCGGCGCAGGCTGCTGGTGCCGACCCGGGCGCCGGACGGCAGGGAGTCGAGCGTCACCGGCGCGCCCGCCAGCAGCGCGTCGCGCGGGTCCTCGCGCTCCAGCACGGCGCCGAGCTCGAGGCCGTAGGGCAGCGCGGTCGCGAGATCCTTCAGGCTGTGCACGGCGAGATCCACCTCGCCGGCCGCGAGCGCCTGCTCGATCTCCTTGGTGAAGAACGCCTTCCCGGCCACGCGCGAGAGCGGGACGTCGGTGATGCGGTCGCCCTCCGTGCGGATGATCACGAGCTCGACCGGCGGCGCGCCGGGCAGGAGCGAGACGAGCTCCGACACCCGGCGCGCCTGCCAGAGCGCCAGGTCGGAGCCGCGGGTGCCGATGCGCAAGGGGCGGACGCCGGCGCTCATTCGGACTCTCCTCGCGCGGTGAAGCGGTAGCCGACGCCGCGCATGGTGTGGAAGAAACGCGGCCGCTCGGGGTCGGGCTCGAAGCGCTTGCGCAGCCGCAGGATGAAGTTGTCGACCGTGCGGCTCGACGGCTCGCCCTGGCGCTCGGCCAGGGCCTTCAGGATCATCGCCTCCTTCTGCGTCAGCTGGTGGATGGCGCCGTCGAAGGCGCGCGCGCGGAAGGTGCGGAAATCGACCTCGTTGCCGCCGAACACCAGCTTCGAGTCGTCGGGGCCCTCCGCGTACCACGACCAGCGGCGCAGGATGACCCGCACGCGCAGGAGCAGCTCCCGGAGGTGGAAGGGCTTCGGCAGGTAGTCGTCGCCGCCGGCCTCGAGACCGCGGATGCGATCGTCGACGCTGCTCTTGGCGGTGAGGAAGAGGATCGGCGTCACGATCCCCTGGCGCCGGGCCTCCGTGCACACCGCGAAGCCGTCGAGGCCCGGCATCATCACGTCGAGCACCACCAGGTCGTAGCCGCCGCGCAGGATCTCCTCGAGCGCCGCGATGCCGTCGCCGACGGTGGTCACGCGGTAGCCCTCGGCGAGGAGGTTCTCGGCGATGCCGCGCGCGAGGTTCTCCTCGTCGTCGGCGACCAGGATGGCACGCGGCTCGCTCATGCGCCGCTCCCCGCGCCGTGGCGCGGCCAGGCGACCACGAAGGCCGCGCCGCGGCCGGGACCGGCGCTCTCCGCCCGGACCCAGCCCCGCTCGAGCTGCATCAGGCGCGAGACGATGTAGAGCCCGAGGCCGGTGCCGCTGCCGCTCCGGCGCATCTCGTCGCCCACCCGGTAGAACTTGAGGAAGAGATTCGCCGCCTCCTCGGGCGGGAAGCCGACCCCGGTGTCCGCCACGCGCAGGCGCACCTCGCGCCCGTGGGGCTCGGCGGTGAGCTCGATCCGGCCGCCGCCCGCCGCGGCGGTCGCGGTGAGCGCGTTGTCGAGCAGGTTGCGCAGCACCGTGCGCACGGCGATGCGGTCGGCGTCGACGCGCAGGGTCCCGGCCACCTGCGCCGCGATCTCGACCCCGCCGCCCGCGGCGCGCTCGGCGAGCGCGCCCACGACCTCGCGCACGGCCTCCTCGAGCGCCACCGACTCCTTGGTCAGCGTGCGCCGGCCGGCCTCGAGGCTGGCGGTGTCGAGCACCTCCGCGACCAGGCTCCCGAGCCGCGCCAGATCCACGTTCATGCGCTCGACCAGCGCGGTGAGGCGCGCCGGCTCCGGGTGGCGCAGGCCGATCGTCTCGACCGAGAGCTGGAGGCTGGCGAGCGGGCTCTTGAACTCGTGGCTGACCGCGGCGATGAAGTTCTCCTGCCGGCGGCGCAGCGCCGCTTCCTCGCGCAGCGTGCGCCAGACCACGGCCATGCAGGCGAGCAGCACGGCCAGGAAGAACGTGCCCTCCCAGCCGTAGCGCGACAGGCGCGAGCGGCGCGCCTCGGCCATCGCCGCGAGCGCGGCGGCCGAGACGCGCACCTCGCCGTCGGCGCGCTCGAGGTGGGGCAGCTCGGCGGCGATCGACTCCCAGCTGCGCCCTTCGGCGAGCAGCTCGCGGGCCAGGCGCGCCTCGGTCTCGTAGAGACGCTCGACCGCGCGCGCCTCCTGGCCCGCCAGGCGGCTCTGGTCGTAGACCCACCAGAGCACCTGCGCGGTCGAGAAGGCGAGCAGCGCCAGGAAGCCGATCTGGAGCGCGCGCGTGCCGCGCCCGGCCGCGCGTCCGCTCAAGCCGTCACCTCGCGGGCCGCCCGCACGAGCGCCGCGGGCAGCGCTGCCGCCAGGCGAGCGAGGTCGTCCGGGGTGTGGGCGGCGGACAGGAACCCGACCTCGTAGGCCGAGGGCGCGAGCGCGATGCCGGCGTCGAGCAGACCGTGGAAGAGCGGCCCGTAGCGCCGCGCCGCCGCCGGGTCGATCGCTTCGGCCGCGCGCGGCGGCGCTCCGCCCTGGAGGGCGAGCCAGAACAGCGACCCGACGCGCACCAGCTGCGCCGGCAACGGCGAAGCCGCGAGCACGGGCGCCAGCACGCGCTCGAGCTCGGCGCCGAGCGACTCGAGGCGCTCCCAGACGCGCTCGCGCTCGAGCACGCGCAGGGTGGCGAGGCCGGCGGCCATCGCCACCGGGTTGCCGGAGAGCGTGCCGGCCTGGTAGACGGG
>JAFNAE010000184.1 GCA_017860005.1 Acidobacteriota bacterium
CGCGGCAGCTCGAAGTCCGCCAGCACCGCCTCGATGCGCCGGGCCGTGCCGCCGAGGTCGCCCTCGGTGCGCACGTTGAAGCCGAGGCGGCGCTGCCCGTTCTTGCGCTTCAACATCGAAGGCGCCGGCGCCTCGGCGATCGTCGCCACCTGGCCGAGCTCCACGATGCGCCCCTCCTCGACGACGATCGGCAGGCGCTTCAGGCTCTCCGCGGTGACCCGCCCGTCGGCGGGAAAACGGACGACGCGCTCGATCCTCTGCGGCCCGTCGAAGGTGGGCGGGAGGGCGATCCCCTGGAGCGCGGCGCTGGCGGTCTCGAGCAGCGCCCGCCGGGGCACGTCGAGCCGCCGCAGCGCCGCTTCGTCCGGAACGATCCGCCAGGACGCCAACGGCGCACCGGTGTCGATCGCGACGCTGGCCACGCCCGGGACGCCCGCGAGCAGGCGCTGAATCTCGTCCTGGCGGTCGGTCAGGGCGGACAGGTCGGCCGCGAACAGCTCGACCTGGACGTCGGCCGGCGTGCCGCCGATGCCCTCGGAGATCCGCATGTTCATCGGCGTCGTCAACTCGACGCCGAACGGCATCCGCTCGCCGATCCCGGCGACCTCGCGTTCGACCGCCGCCGCGTCGGCGCCGCGCTCGAGCACGATCAGGATGTCCGACAGGTAGCTCGGCATCGGATCCTCGGTCACCTCGCCCCGGCCGGTCCGGCGATAGACCGACGCGATCCCCGGCACCTCGCCGATCTCTTCCTCGAACTGCAGGTTGGCGGTGTCGATCGCGGCCAGGCTCGAATCCGAAGGCAGCACGGTCTGCACCATCAGCGCGCCCTCGTCGAGCGCCGGCAGGAAGTCCGAGTCCAGTCGCGTCCCGAGCCAGAGCGCCGCGGCCGACAAGCCGAGCGCGAGGACCTGCACCAGCACGCCCCGGCGCAGGGCGAAGTCGAGCGCGGGCCGATAGAGGCGCTTCACCGCGGCCACCACGCGGGGCTCGTCCAGCGAGACACCCGGTGGCAGGAAGCGGTCGACCAGGGCCGGCACCAGCGTGAACGAGAAGACGAGCGACAGCGCCATCGCAGCCGCCACGGCCACCGCGAGCGGTGCGTAGAGCCTGCCCGCGACGCCACCCAGGGCGAGCAGGGGAACGAACACGGCGAGGATCACCAGCACGGCGGTGGCGATCGGTACCGCGACCTCCGCCGCGGCCTTGGCGATCACTCGCGCTCGCGACACCTCGGCGCGGTGCGGCTCGACTCCTGTCCCCGCGGAGCTCCTCTGCTGGTGGAGGCGATGGGCCAGGTTCTCCACCATGATGACGCCCGCGTCGACCAGCAGGCCGACGGCGATGGCGAGACCACCGAGGGTCATCGCGTTGAGTCCGAGGTCGAGCCCGGCGAGCGGGATCGCGGCGCCGAGCGTCGCCAGCGGCAGCAGCGCGATCACCACCGCGGCCCCGCGCACGCTGCCGAGCAGGAGCACGAGGACCAGGGCGACGAACACCGCGCCGGCCAGCAGCGCGTTCCCGACTCCGCCCAGCGCGTGCTCGACCAGGCTCCCCTGGTCGTAGAAGAGGCTGAGCGACATCCCCTCGGGAAGCGTTCGCCGGAGCTCGGGCAACGCCGACCTCACGCCGCGGGCGGTCTTCAGGGTCTCGGC
The DNA here is from genome assembly GCA_017860005.1 of Acidobacteriota bacterium. GTDB lineage: Bacteria > Acidobacteriota > Thermoanaerobaculia > Multivoradales > JAGPDF01 > JACTMI01. The sequence goes on from JAFNAE010000184.1 coordinate 1,656, forward strand.
GCCGGGCTGCCGGATGACCCTCATGGAGACTGCCTCGAAGCCCTGGAAGCGCGCCAGGCCGGTCCGGAACTCGGGCACCTCCCTCACCTCGGCGACGTCGCCCAGGGCGACCAGCCCGTGGGCCGTATGAACCGGCAGAGCGGAGATCGCTTCGGGGCGCCGCGCGAGCGAGGCGACCGTGACGTTCCACTGCTTGTCACGCACCTCGAGCACGCCCGCCGAGACGTCCTGTTCGCTGCCCTCGAGCGCTTCGACGACCTGCCCGAGCGAGACCCCGGCGGTGCGCATCTTCTCGGGCGAGACCGAGACCTGGATCTGGCGGCCCTCCCCGCCCAGCATCTCGACGCGCGCGACCCCGGGAACCGACTGCAGACGGGGCACGAGCACGCGGACCGCGTGGTCGCGCAGGCGCATCGGGTCGACCGTGGGCCCGTCGAGCACGAGCTCCTGGATCTCGAGCAGACGGCCGGCGGCCGAAGTCAGCAGCGGCGCCGCCGTCCCGTCCGGAAACTCCCCGGCCACCTGGGCGAGCCGTTCGGCGACGAGCTGGCGCGAGCGCCAGGGGTCGACGTCCGAATCGAAGGCGACGACGACCTGGACCGTCCCGGACTGGGTCGTCGAGGTCGTGCGGCGCACGCCCGGCAGTCCGGAGAGCGCCTGCTCGACCGGCTGCGCCACCGTCAGCTCGAGCTCCGCGGCGCTCCGGCCCGGACTCTGGATCAGGAGCTGAACGGTCGGCAGCGCGAGGTCGGGAAAGAGATCGCGCGGCAGAGTCGAGAACGTCCACGCCCCGAACAGCGCCCAGGCCGCCGCCAGGGAGAAGATCAATCCGCGCCGCGCGAGGACGCCCTCGAACCAGTGCCGCGCCCGCAGATGGGTCGCTGACTCGTGGCGATCGGGGGACCGTGCGGTGCCGTCAGTGGTCATGGCCCTCGTCCCCTCCGGCGCGCTTCAGCCAGAGCGCCTTGAGCAGGTAGGCGCCGTCGGTTGCCACGATCTCGCCCGGCGTGACGCCCTCGAGCACCATTACGTCGCCGCCGAGCTCGGGCCCCTTGCGCACGGCCCGGAGCACGGCGCTCTCTTCGGCCCGCACGAACACCCCCCAGACTCCCTCGATCTGCTGCAGGGCCTCCTGCGGGAGGACGACCGCGCGCGCCAACGGCACGCGTACCTCGAGAGGGGTGCCGGCGAGTGGCAACTCCCCTTCCGCTCCGTCGGCGAGACGGAGGAGGTACGTCAGGCGTCGCGTCGCGGGCGAGAGCGCCGGAGGCGTCCCTTCGACGACCGCGCTCCAGACGCGCCCGTCGCTGCGCCGCACCTCGGTCGCCGCGCCGGCGCTCCAGGCCTGCGGACCCGGCAGCGCCAGCTCGACCTGAACCCGCGCGGCCCCGGCCGAGACGATCGTCGCCAGCCGCGCGCCCGCGGCGACCGTCTCGCCGACCGCAGCCTCGTACCCCGCGAGGGTGCCGGCGCGTGGCGCGCGGACGACCAGGCGCGCGCCGACGCTCGCCGGATCGAGCCCGCGGCCGGCGAGCGCGAGCCGGGCCGCCTCCAGGTCGGCGGCTGCCACCGCGGCCTCCGCCTCGGCGGCTTCGACGTCGCGCTGCGCGGTGGCGCCGGCGGCGAGCAGCCGGCGCTCCCGTTCGACGTCGCGCACGGCGCGCAGGCTGCGGGCGTTCGCCGAGATCCAGCCGGCACCGAGGTCGGCGAGCTCGGCGCTCTCGATCCCGGCGATCGGGGCGCCGGCGGCGACTCGCATCCCCGGCGTGGCGCGCAGCGTCATCAGGCGCCCCGCGACCGGCGTCGAGACCACCACCAGGTCGCCCGGGTCGGCGATCGCCTCGGCGGCGAACCAGGCCCCCTCCTCGCGCGGCTCGCCGACCGGAGTGAAGGTCACGCCGCGCACGCCGGCGAGATCGAGCGCGTCCTTGCCGACCTCCTCGTGTGCGTCCGCACCAGCGGCGAGGCCGGCACCCGAGGGAGGCCCGTCGTGCGGCGACGTCTCGCGCTCCGCCCCACAGGCGGCCAGCCCGAGCAGCGCGAGGGCGAACGGCAGCTTGGTCGACCAGCGGACGACGATCTTCATGGCTCGACTCCCGACGAGGATGGAGGACAGAACGCCGCCAGCTCGGCGGCGGCGAGCGCGCGTTCGGCCCGGGCGTCGATCGCCGCCTCGCGAGCGGCAAGGAGCTGACGGCGCAGCGGGAGCGCTTCGGACGGTCGCGACCTGCCTTCTCTCAGACGCGCCTCGAGGGCGGCGAGGCCGGCGGCGAGCTCGTCGTCCCCGCTCCGCGCCGAGGAGGCGGCCAGCCGCGCGCGCGCCGCTTGGCGGCGGGCGGCGAGCCGGGAGAGCTCGAGCTCGCTCGCGCGCCGTTCCGCGGCGACCGCGGCCGCGTGCAACTCGTCGAGCGCCCCCTTCTCGCCGCGCGGCGCGAACCGGTAAGCGAGGCCCAGGCGGGCGACGTCCTCGTCGCCCTCGCGCGCGAGATCGCTCGCCAGCGCCCAGCGCGCGTTCTCGGCGCGGGTGGCGAGCCCCGCCTCGGCGATCGCGAGCTCGGCGCGGGCGCGCGCCGCCCCCTCGAGCGCCGAGTCCCCGACGCCGGAGGTACAGACCGGCGGCTCGGTCGGCGGGACCAGGCGAAGCTCTCCTTCGGGCAGCGGCGCGAGCGCCGCGAGGGCCTCGCGCGCCGCGGCGAGGCCGGCCAGCGTCCGCTCGAGCTCGAGCGCCGCGCGATCCCGCTCGCCGGCGACCAGGGTCGCCTCGTAGGCCGGATCGGCCCCCTCCTCGACCCTCCGGCGCGTGGCGGCGAGCCAGCGCTCGACGATCGCCAGGTCCTCGCTGCGCAGCTCGGCCAGCGCATCGAGACGCCAGAGCTCGGAGTACGCCGCCGCGAGCGCGAGCTCCGCCTCGGTGCCCGCCGCGGCGAGCAGGAGCGGCTCTGCCGACGCCAGCGCCGCGGCGAGCGCCCGTTGCTCGGGGCGCGCCGCGAGGATCGGCAGCATGACGCCGACCGCGACGTCTGCGCGAGTCTCCCCGGCCTCGATGCGACGCGGCCCGGCCGCCACGGAGAGCACCGGACCGCCGAGCAGCGCGCCGGCCGAGCGCGCGAGCGAACGGCGGCCGGCGGCCAGTCGGGCCTCGGCCTCGAGCTCGGCCGGATGCGGTCGACGCACGGCGGTGAGAGTGGCGAGCTCGACCGGCGCGGCGTGCTCGCCGGCGCCGGCCAACTCCGCCATCGAAGCGAGCGCCAGGGCGCCCGCCAACCTCGTGGCTCGCTGCATGGAATCCTCCCCCAGGCGCGCCCGCAGGTGCGCGATTGCCGCCGACGGCAAGACGGCGTGCGGTCGAATCGGTACTCAGGAAACGGGAGAGACCGCGGTCAGGCGCGAGGCAGAGGCACCGGCTCGGGCACGCCGAGGGGCGCGCCGCGGGGGCGATTCGAGTGCGGGGCGAAGACCGTCGCGACCGGGCCGGCCGCGAGCCCCGGGGAGGCTGCCGGGGTGACGGCGACGCCCAGGCAGAGCCCGCAGTCGCCGCAGCCGGGCGAGCACTCGTCCTCGCAACCCCCGGCCGCGGCGAGCGCGCCGATCGGGGCGAGCAGAGCGAGGAGCAGGAGGAAGGCGAGGGCTCGACGTCCGGTCACGGCGCGCGACTCTACCCGACGCGACGCGCCGCCGTCGAACCGCGCGCGCTCGGGCTCAGGCCGCGACCGGATCGAGCAGGCTCAGGCCCTCGAAGCGGCGGAAGTCGAGGTCGTGGGTAGCGAGCGTCGCACCGTGCTCGAGGGCGAGCGCCGCGAGCAGGGCGTCGGCGACCAGCGACCCGCGGGCGTTCGATTCCTCCGGCCCGGGCTCGAGCACGACCACCATCGGACGGCCGAGCCATGCGTCGGCGATGCGTGTCGCCTCGGCGATCGAGTAGGGCGCCGGAAAGATCGCTCGATGCGTCGCCAGGCGCAGGAACGCGCCGATCGTCGACCACGAGAGGGCGAACGGCGAGGGCGACGAAAGGCGGTTCTCCAGCCAGACCCGCGCCTTCGGATGCTCCGGGGCGCTCGCGTTGTAGGCGTAGAGCAGGAGGTTCGCGTCGCAGAGGATCATCGATGGCCGGGCCCTTCGGCCACCTCGAGCAGGTCCGC
>JAFNAE010000068.1 GCA_017860005.1 Acidobacteriota bacterium
CGCGACCGGCGGCGCGGCCGCGGCGGCGAGCGCCGCGCGCCGGGCGAGCGCCGCGACCAGCGCCGAGTCGAGCCCGGCGGACAGGAAGACCGCCACCGGCACGTCGGACACCAGGTGGTCGGCGACCGACTCCGTCACCGCCAGGCCCGGGTCGTGCTGGAGCCCGGGCGGCGGCACGAAGGGCGCGGGCTCGAGGCGCACCCCGTCCGCCTGCGAGGCGCGCAGCAGGTGGCCGGCGGGCAGCGCGCGAATGGCGCGCCGCAGCGTCCACGGCTCCGGCACCGCGCCCCAGGCCAGGAAGCCGGCGACGCCGGCGGGCTCGAGGTCGGACGGCAGGCCCCCGCCGGCTACGAGCGCGCGCACCTGCGAGGCGAAGCGCAGCAGTCCGCCGTCGAGCGCGTAGTAGAGCGGCTTGATGCCGTAGGGGTCGCGCGCGAGCAGCAGCTCGCCGCGCTCGCCGTCCCAGAGCGCGAAGGCGTACATGCCGCGCAGCCGCGAGAGCACGGCCGGTCCCTCGCGCGCGACGAGCTCGAGCAGCAGCTCGGCGTCGCCGCTCGTGCGCAGGGCGACGCCCGCCGCCGCGAGGGCGCGCGCCGCGGCGCGGAAGTCGTAGATCTCGCCGTTGAAGACGAGCGTGAAGCGGCCGTCCGCCGAGCGCATCGGCTGCGCCGACGCCGGCGAGAGGTCGAGCACCGCGAGGCGCCGGTGGGCGAGCGCCAGGCGCCCGCACGGCGAGCGCCACTCGCCCGCGCCGTCGGGGCCCCGGCCGGCGAGCGCGGCCGAGACGCGCGCCAGCTCGTCGGCGTCGAGCGGCGGGGCGCCGGCGCCGAGGCGCAGCTGGCCCGCGATGCCGCACACGGTCAGCTCCCCCCGCCCGCCGCGACGAGCGCGTCGAGCACCGGCTCCAGGCGGCGCTCGAAGGCGGCGAAGGTGAACTCGGCCTCGAAGCGCGCGCGCGCGGCCGCGCCCCAGCGGCGCGCGAGGGCCGGATCGGAGAGCACCTCCGCGAGCGCCGCGCGGAGCGCCGCCCGGTCGCCGGCCGCGACCAGCCGGCCGGTGACGCCGTCGGCGACGATCTCGGCCGGCGCGCCGCCGGCGAGCGCCAGGCACGGCCGCGCCGCGGCCATGGCCTCCAGGTAGACGAGCCCGAAGCCCTCGTCGCGGGAGGGCAGGACGAAGACCGCCGCGCGCCGGTAGAGCGCTGCGACCGTGGCCGCCGAGACCCAGCCGGTGAAGCGCACCGCGGGCGCGATGCCGAGCTCGCGCGCGCGCGCCTCGAGCCGGGGCCGGTCGTCGCCGTCGCCGGCCACGACCAGGCGCGCGTCCGGCAGGTCCGCGGCGAGCGCCGGCCAGGCCTCGAGCAGCTCGTCGTGGCCCTTGTAGCGCTCGCGTGCCGACATCCTGCCGACCGCGAGCGCGAAGCCCTGCCCCAGCTCGTCGAGCAGGGGGCGCCTGGGCGCGCCGCCCGGCGCCGGCTCCTCGAGCCCGGGGTGGACGACCTCGACGCGCGCGCCCGCGGGCAGGAACGGAGCCGCGCGCTCGCGGGTATGGCGGGAGATGGCGAACAGGCGCGTGGCGCCGGCGAGCGCGCGGCGGCGGTCGCCCGCGAGCGGCCGCCAGGCGTCGACGCCCAGCAGCGCGACCGCGTAGGTCGAGCGCGCCGGGGCCGGGAGCCAGCCCTGGACGCGCGCCGGGCCGGGATGATCGAAGACCAGCGCGCGGCGGCGCGCGCCGCCCAGCTCGAGGCCGGCCACCGCCGCCGCCAGGCGCGCGCGGCTTCCCCCCGAGCCGGCATAGCCGTCGTGCGCGGGGTGACCGTCCGAGCGCGCGAGATGGAGGCCGCGGAAGCCGAGGCCGCGCCGCGAGGCGTAGCGGCGCAGGGCGCGCCCGAGGCCGCGCGCGAACGCCGCCGCGCCGCCGCCGTCCTCGCGCAGGCCGGCCGAGACGTGGACCAGCTCGTCGATCACACCCGCCTCCCGGTAGGCTGGGCGCCGTGCTCCGGCCCCCGCCCCGACCCGCCGGCACCGCGCTCGACTGGACGCTCGCCGCCGCCTTCGCCGGCGGGGCGGCGCCTCGTCCGGCGCTCGCAGCCGCCGACGCCGGGGCCGCCGCCGAGCTCGCCGGCCGCCTCGGCCTGGGCCCGCGCATCGCCGACCGGCTGGGCCGCGAACGGCTCGCGGCCGAGCTCGGCGACGCGGCCGCCGCGCGGCTGACCGGCGCGCGCACGCAGGCCGCCGCGCGCGGCCTGGCTGTGCTCGAGTGCGCGCGCGTCGTGGCGCGCCTGGCGCACGGCGTGGACGTGCCGGTGGCCTGGCTGAAGTTCGCGGGACTGGCGGGCGCCGGCGTCGACGTGGTCGGGCGACGCGGCGCCGCCGACCTCGACCTGCTCGTCCCCGAGACCTCGGCGCGGCGCCTGGCGGAGGCGCTCGGCGAGTGCGGCTTCACGCGCTCGCGGATGCCCCAGCCGGAGCACCAGATCGCGACCTGCGTCCACCCCACGCTCGGCGCGCTCGAGCTCCACCGCTACCTGCCGGGCGTGCCGGGCCGGGCGCGCCGCCGGGCGCGCCCCGCGCGCTTCGAGCAGCTCCGGGCCGCGGGCCTGCTCGCGCCCGCCGACGCCGTCGCGGCCGGGACCTTCGCCCCGGTGCCCGCGCTGCTCGCGGCGCACGCGCTCGTCCACGGTCTGGAGCAGCACGGCGAGAGCGCCGACTACCCGCACTTCCGGGCGCTTGCCGACCTCGCCGACCTCGGCCTGCCGGAGCGCCTCGCCGCGGCCGAGGTCGCCGCTCTGCTGCCACCGGGGGCCGCGGCGCCGCTCGCCGCCGCCGCGGCGCTGCTCGACGCGCTCGCGGCCGGGCGGCTCCCCCGCGCGGAGCCGGCCGGCGACGCGGCGGCCGCCGCGCTGCTCGACCACCTCCTCGCGCTCGCGCTCGACGCCGACTACGGCGCAGCGCTCAAGCTCGGCGCGGTCTGGCGCAGCACCGCCGAGGGCGGCGCGGCGGCCGGCGCGCTCGGGAGGCTGCGCCGACTGTTCGTGATCTCGGCCGCCGAGGTCGAGGCGATCTACGGCCCCCAGCCGGGGCGCGGCGCGGTGCTGGTGCGCCAGCTGCTGCGCCCGTTCGACCTCGTCCGGCGCGCGCTGGCCAGCCTCCGCTCGCGGCGGAGGCTCCGCCGCACGCCGCGCGCGCGGTGACGGGGAGTCGGGGCTCAGGGGCGCGAGGGGGAGGTTTCCGCGGGCGGGTCCTCGTCGACGACCACGATCGCGCCGACGGCGCCCAGGCCGGCCGCGGTCGGCCACCAGGCGAAGACCACCGGCACGCAGAGGCCGGCGCCGCGCTCCTCGCCCCGCCAGTCCACGCGCGTCTCGATGTGCTCGCATTCCCAGTGGAAGATCCATTCGTCCTTCTGCCAGGCCGAGGTCTCGCCCACCGTGAGCGCGTCGGCCAGGTCCTGCTGCTCGTCGGTGAGCGGCGCGCTGCAGTCCTCGCGGACCTCGGCGACTTTCATCGGCGTCGCGGCGGTGATCCGGCCCGAGCCGTCCACCACCGCGACGAACCACTCCGCGGGCTCGAACTGCTGGGCCGAGAGGAAAGCCTCCAGACCCGCATCGTCGCGCCCCGCCATCCAGGCGCGCTTCTCGCCCTTGCCGAGCGCGGCGCGCGCGTCGATCACCGCCTGGTCGAGGTCGCCGTTGGGATTGCGGTCGAGCGATGCCTCCTTGGCCCGCCACCAGGCGGCCCAGGCGTCGTCGCGGCGGGTGCGCAGCGCCTGGCGCGGCAGCTTGGTGTCCTCGGGCAGCGGCAGCACGCCCCAGAAGTTGCCGGGCTCCCCGGGCACCATGGGCGTCCAGTAGAAGTCCTCGACCTCGAGCGAGAGGCGGCGGAAGTAGGTGCGCACCGTCTGCCCCTCGCCCGGCGGCGGGTCGACGCGCGCGGTCACCGCCGCCTGGGTGCCGAGCGGCAGGCAGGGCAGCTCGCCGGTGACCAGGGTCTCGGCCGCCAATGGCGCCGCCAGGAGGACGAGCGCGGGCACGAGCGAATGGGCTTTCATGGCCGGTCCGGAGGTCTGGAGAACCGCGGCCATGCTACTACGGAGGAGCCCCCCACTCAGGGCGCCCGCGCCGGCAGGCGCCCGAGCCGACGCCGGACCTCGCGCTCGTCGCGCACCTCGGGCGACAACCGCTCGCTGAGCCGCCAGGCCTCCTCGTCCAGGCCGAGCTCGGCCAGGCAGCCGAGCGCCGGCGCCGCGAAGCGCGCCTCGAGCTCCGGATGGCAGGCGGCAAAGTCGGCCTGCGCGGCGTCGCAGCGCCCCATTCGGGCGTGGGCCTCGCCGCGCAGGCAGCCGGCCCGCCCGTCCTCGACCTCGATCGGCACACCCTCGAGCCGGGCGAGGGCCTCCGCCGGCTCGCCCCGCGCGAGCGCGGCCTCGGCGGCGGCGAGCGCGCCGCGCGACGAGGCCGCCGCGAAGGCGGGACGGCCGGCGAGCAGGGCCGGCTCGAGCCAGGCCCCGAGCCGTTGCTCGAACTCCTCGCGCTCCGCGCGCTCGAGCGGCGCGGCCCGATAGGCACGAAAGCGCTCTTCGACGCCGTCGAGCCGGTCGAAGGTGGCGAGGAAGCCCGCGCGGTCCTCGCCGCGCGCCTGGGCCACCGCCAGTCGCACCAGGCAGGCCGCGAGGCGCTCGGGCCGATCGAGCATGCCGAAGCAGGCGATGCGCAGCTTGCGCGCAGCGGCGGGCGCGTCGCCGTGCGCGAGCGCGAGCTGGCCCGAGCGCTCGAGGTCGAGGTAGAACGGATCCGGCTCCTGGGCCGGCGCCGGCGCGGCCGCGAGCAGGGCGAGCGCGGCGAGCGCGGCGCGCGCGTTCACCGCACGCCCTCCGCGACCGCGACGGGCAGGGGCCGGTCCTCGAGCACGGCTCTGGGGTGGAGCTCGGTGAGCGCCTCGGCGCGCGCCCGGCCGAAGCGGCGCTCGACTTCGTCGCGCGCGGCGGCGAGCCCGGTCGGCCGCCAGTCCGCGCGGTGCGCGTCGCTCGCCAGGAAGTGGGCGTGGCCCGCGTCGAGCAGGGCGAAGGCGCGCTCGCGCGCGGCACGTCCGAACTCGCCGGTGACGCTCATGGCGGTGATCTGGAACAACGCGCCGGCGGCGGCCAGGCGCGCGATCGACCCCGGCTCGCGCACCAGGCAGGGCGTCAGCTCGGGGTGGGCGACGATCGGCCGCCATCCGGCGCGCGCCAGCTCGGCCACCAGCGCCGCCGGGTCGGGGCCGAAGCCGCGGGGCTCGAGCTCGAGCAACACGTAATGGGAGCCGGCGAGCGTCAGCGCGCCGCCGCGATCGGCGCGCGCGAGATCGCGCGCCAGGTCGGAGTCGGCGCGGATCTCCGCGCCGAGCAGCAGGCGTGGCCGCCCGCCGGCCGCGCTCCCGACTTCGGCCAGGCGCCTCGCGAGATCCGCCTCGGGCAGGTCGGGCCACTCGTCACGGCGCCGGTGGGGCGTCGCCACCAGCGTCGTACAGCCGTCGAGGTCGGCCAACCGGCAGAGCTCGATCGCTTCGTCGAGGCTCGCCGCGCCGTCATCGAGGCCGGGGATCAGGTGGACGTGGAGGTCGATCACGAAGCCGCCGCGCGCTCGTCCGCTCCGGGACCGCCGTACCCCTCGCCGGTGCCGTAGTCGCCGTAGCCCGCGCCGTAGCCGCGCCGGTAGCCGCCCGCGGCCGGCCGCGTGCGATTGAGCACGGCGCCCAGCACGCGCACCTCGGACTGCCGGAGCCGCTCGCGACAGGCACGCGCGTCGCGGCGCAGGACGTAGCCGGCGCGCAGGCAGAGCACGGTGCCGTCGCTGCGGCGCCCGACCAGGATGGCGTCGGTGACCGCGAGCGTGGGCGCGGTGTCGACCACCACCATGTCGAAGCTGCGGCGCGCCCAGGCCAGGAACTCGCCGAGCCGGTCCGAGGCGAGCAGCTCCGAGGGATTGGGCGGCAGCGGCCCGCACGGCGTCACCCACAGGTTGGGCACGTCGGTGGTGGCGACCACGCTCTCGAGCGTGGCGGCGTGGGTGAGGTAGGTGACCAGCCCCGGCCGCGCGCCGAGGCCGAACAGGGCGTGGAGGCGCGGCTTGCGCAGGTCGCCGTCGACCAGCAGCACGCGCCGGCCGAGCTGTGCCAGCACGATCGCCAGGTTGACCGCGGTCGAGGTCTTGCCCTCGCCGGGCACCGCCGAGCTGACCGCCACCACGCGCAGCTCGTCGGCGGTCGAGAGCAGGAGCGCCGTGCGCAGCGAGCGGTAGGCCTCCGACACGGCCAGGCGCGGCCGGTGGTGCGGCAGCTTCTCGATCTGCACCGCCTCGACCGGCAGCTTCTCCACCCCCGGCGGGCGCCGCCGGCGCCGCTCGCCGGCGGCGCCGTAGCCGTAGCCGTACCCGTGGCCGCCGAACAGGCCGCGCCGTCCCTCGCCGGAGACGTCGGGCACCACGGTCAGCACCGGCAGCTCGAGCAGGCGCTCGAGCTCGTCCTGGGTCTTGAGCGTGCGGTCCATGTAGGCGAGCAGGAAGACGAGCGCGACGCCGGCGACGAGGCCGCCGCCGGCGCCCAGCGTCAGGTTGCGCGACAGGGACGGGCGGAACGGACCGCCCGGCACCAGCGCCTTGTCCACCACCCGCACGTTGGACTCGCGCGTCGCCTGCAGGCGCGAGGTGACGTCGGTCTCGGACTGCTTGCGCAGCAGCTCGTCGAGCAGCTGGCGCTTGGTGCCGATCTCGATCTGGAGGTTGTTGTACTCGACCGCCGCCGAGTTGAGCTGGCGGTTCTCGGCCTTGGCGGAGTCGAGCTCGGCGGCGAGCGACTGCTCCTGGCGCAGCGCGGTCTGATAGTCGGCGCGCGCGCTCGAGCGGGCGCGCTCGAGCGCCTGCCGGGACGAGCTCTCCAGGTTCAGGCGCGCCTGCTCGATGCGCGTCTCGAGCTCCACCATCGCCGGCCACTCGGGCTTGTAGACGTTGAGCTTGGTGGCGTAGTCGCGCTCCATCGAGAGCAGCTCGGAGCGCTGCTGCTCGACCAGGGTGCCCTCGAGCACCTCGCTGGCGCGCTCGAACGGCGCCGCTTCGAGCTCGCGCAGCCGCGCCTCCAGGCTGATGCGCGCGGAGACCGCCTTGATGTAGTCCTGGTTGAGCGCCTCGAGGCGCTTCAGGGTGACGTTGGAGGCGGGATCGAGCGAGACGATGTCCGTGCGCCGGCTGTAGGCCTGGAGCTGGGTCTCCTTGTCGGCGATCTCCTGCTTGAGCGCCTCGATCTGCTGGCCGAAGAAGGTCGAGGCCTTGCCCGCCATGCTGGCGCGCGTCTCGATGCCCCAGTCGATGTAGGCGTCGACCACGCCGTTGGCAATTCGCGCCGCGAGCCCGGGCGAGCGGCTGCGGAAGGAGACCTCGACCAGCTGCGTGTTGCGCAGCGGCACGATCTCGAGCCCGCCCAGCAGGCGCCCGGCGAGCGCCCCGACCGCGGCCTCGTCGTCGGCCGCGGTGGCCGGGCCGGCGCCGGCCGGCGCGCCGCCCGGATGGAACTCCGCGTCCTGGTCGAGGCGCAGGTTGAGCACCACGCGCTCGGCCAGGCCGCGGCTGGTCAGCAGCCGGTACTGGGTCGGGTAGTACTCGACGTTCCACCAGTTCTCGAGCCAGGTGTCCTCGATCCCGCGCAGCGGCATCGCCATGCGGCGCTCGATCTGGATCAGCGACGTGGCGCGGTACTCCCGGGGCGTGACCAGGTACTGCGCGACCGCGAAGGCGACCGCCAGGCCGGTGACCAGCGCCACCAGGCGCCAGCGCGAGGTGACCAGGCGCAGCGTGTCGCCGAGGTGGAGCTCGGCCTCCGCGCCCTGCTCGGGCGCGAACGGATCGGGCGCCGGGGGACGGGGCTCGCTCAGAAGAAGGACTCCTTGACCACCACGACGTCACCCTCCTCGAGCTCGAGATCGGGCTCCTTGCCGGCCAGCACGCGCCGGTAGTCGACCACGACCTCGCGCCCGAGCGAGTCGCCCGCGCGCTTCTTGACCTGTACCTTCTTCGAGGCGCGCTCGGTGAACCCGCCGGCGCGCGCGAGCACGGCGAGCAGCGTGATGCGGTCGGTCGAGCGGAAGACGATCGCGCCCGGGCTGCGCACCTCGCCCAGGCAGTAGACCGAGACGTCGACGCGCGCCGGCACGTTGATCAGGTCGTTGGCGTGGATCGGCACGTTGGCTTCCGGGTCGCCGCGGACCATGAGGTCGTCGAGCCCGATCTCGATCTGGTCGGTCAGGCCGTTCTCGGCCCGGCGCAGCACGTAGACGAGGTCGCCGTGGCTGTCGAGCAGGCCGCCCGCGGCGGCGAGCGCGTCGAGCAGGGTCCAGCGCCCCGGGAAGGCGAGGTTGCCCGGCGCCTTGACCGCGCCGATCACGGTGATCGGCCGCGAGCGGAACTCGAGGATCTCGACCGAGACCGAGGCGCGGTTGACGTAGCGCGCCTCGAGCAGCCGCTTCAGGCGCGCCTCGAACTCGCTCTCGGTGAGGCCCGCCGCAGGCACGTCGCCGATCAGCGGCAGGCTGACGCCGCCGGTCTCCGAGACGCGGCTCTCGACGTTGAGCTCGGGCACCTCGAAGACGCGGATGCGCAACAGGTCCTTGGGCCCCAGCCGGTAGCCGGCCGCCGGCGCCGGAGTCGGGACCGCCGGCGACGCGCCCTGGGCGACGAGCGGGACGGCCCCGGCGGCGAGCGCGAGACAGGCGAGCAGGAGCGAGCGACGGCGGCGGCGCAAGGGCGGGACCGGAGGACGGAGATTATAGGCCGGGCGCCTCAGAAGCCGCCCCGGCCGCCGCGCCCGAACGCGATCCCGGCGCGGACCTCCGTGAGCTCGCGGTCGAGGCCGAGCGCGGCGTTCTCGGTGCGCGTGCGGCGGGCGCGCGCGGTCAGGGAGAGGCCGCGGCCGAGCTCGAACGAGCCGCCCAGGCCGAGGCTGTCGACGTCGTCGGTGCGCGGCGGGGCGGCGGCGTCGTCGTAGCGCTGCTCGCCGAGCTCGACGAACAGGTAGAGCGACGTGCGCCAGCCCGGGTGGAGCTCGAGCTGGGCCCCCCAGCGCCGATCCACGTAGCCCGTTCGCCCCGGCTCGATCGACCAGGCGAGCGCCCGGAGGGCGTAGACGCCGAGGCCGAAGGTCTCCCGCGGCCGCCAGTGGACGCGCGCCGAGCCGAAGGTGTCGTCGACGCCCGGGAAGGTCGAGCCGTCGGCCTCGAGCTCGGTCGCGAACAGCTCGGCGGAGACGTCCAGCTTCGGCCGCCGCCAGGCGACCTCGCCGTAGGTGGTGGTGCCGCGATGGGAGCGCAGCGCGTCGGCCTCGTCGAACTCGGCGCGCGAAGCGCCGGCGCCGGCGGCGAGCGTCAGGTCGGGGGTGATCGACCAGCGCAGGCCGCCGATCCACCAGCGGTCGTCGCGGTCGAGCAGGGCGAGCTCCGGCACCTCGTCGTGGTCGCCGGTGTCGTAGCGGCCGAGCTCGCCGCGGGCGAACAGCGCGAGCGCGCGGGTGAAGGGCACCTCGACGCGCGCCTCCAGCCGGTCGTCCTGGACCGGGACCCGGCGCGGCAGCTCGGGCGTGGCGACGGTGTCGGAGTCGGTGGAGCGGGCGAGGATCTCGAGCGCGAGGTGGTTGCCGTAGACGAAGGCGCCGGCGCCGTAGCGCCCGGCCAGGCGGCTCTCGTCCTCGCGCTCGCGCCACCAGATGTACTCGGGCAGAACCTGGGCGGCCAGGGTGGTGTGGGCGCCGAGGGGCAGGTAGGCGGCGAGGCCCGCGCCCACGGAGACGGTCAGGTCGCCGCTCGTCCGGCCGTCGGCGTCCGCCTGCTCGACCCACGCCACCTCGCGCAGCGAGAGCCAGGGCTCGACGCGCACCGGGCCGGCCTGCCAGCGCGCCTCCTCGACCGCCGTGCGCAGCGCCTCGCGGCGGTCGAGCGGGGCGGTGCCGAGGGACCCGGGGTCCACGTACTGGGTAGACTGCGCGGCCAGCGGCGAAGCCAGGACCGCGGCGACGACGACCATGCGGGCACGGATGCGAATCAGGGGCGGCCTCCTCGGCGGCTTCGGTGACAGAGCGCGGAGGCGCCCGGGGGGCGGCTCGTCGGCTTCGAGGCGCGCGGCGCGGCCATGATACCTCCGCTCGCCGCGGTGGTCCCCCTGCTCGTGCTTCTGCTCTGGGCGCCGCTGCCGTTCGGCAGCGTGACGCCGGGCTTCGCGGCCGGGCTCCAGGTCGCGGCCTTCGCCGTGCTCGCCGCCTCGCCCTGGCTGGCCGGGCCGCGCCGGCTGCCGCGCGCCGCCCTGCTGACCGCGGCCGCGCTCGCCGGCGTCGCGGCGCTCGGCCTCCTGCAGTCGGTCGGCTGGCCGGCCGCGCTCGTGCGCGCGCTCTCGCCCGAGCACGCGCGGCTCGCCGTCGAGTCCGCCGAGCTGGCGGAGGCGGCCGCGCCCGCGCGCATCGCGCTCTCCCTGGCGCCGGCGTCGAGCCGCTCGGCAGCGCTCGATTGGCTGCTGCCGGCCGCCGGCCTGCTCGCCGCCGCGCGCCTGGGCGCCTCGCGCCGGGCGCGCCGCGCGCTCGCCGCCGCCGTGGTCGGCGCGGCGCTCTTCCAGGTCGTCTACGGCGCGCAGAGCTGGCTGGCGAGGTCGAACGCGATCTGGGGCGTCGAGACCGCGCTCGACTCGCGCCGGCTGCGCGGCACCTTCGTCAATCCGAACCACCTGGCGCTCGCGCTCGAGCTGGCGCTGGCGGTCGCTTTCGCCGCGCTCTGGTGGAGCGCCCGGCGCGCCGCCGGGGAGAGCAGCCCGGAGGCCCGCCTGCTGCGGCTCGGCCCGGCCGCGCTCGGGGCCGGCCTGCTGTTCGCAGCGCTCGCCTTCACCGGCTCGCGGTCGGGGATGCTCGCGGCCCTGGTCGCGCTCGCTCTCCAGCTCGCGCTCCAGGCCACCTCGCGACGGCGGCGGCGCTGGGCGCTGGCCGGCGGCGGCGCCGCGCTCGCCCTGGGCGCGGCCGCCATCGCCCTGGCCGACCGCGGCGGCGCCTTCGCGCGCCTGCTCGAGACCTCGGGCGCCGACGCCAGCCTCCACTCGCGCCTCGCCGCGTCGGCGCGCGCCCTCGAGCTCTGGCGACTCTTCCCGGCCACGGGCTCCGGCCTGGGCAGCTTCCTCGCCGCCTTTCCGCTCGTCCAGGGACCCGACCTGACCGGCGTCTGGCGTCACGCCCACGACGACTGGGTCGAGCTCGCCGCCACCACGGGCGCGGTGGGAGTGGCACTGGCCGCGCTCGCGCTCGCCGCCCTCACGCGCGGTCTCGCGCTCGCCTGGCGCCGCGCCGAGCGCAGCGAGGACCGGGCCGCGGTCGCCGCCGCCGTGGCCGCCCTGGTGAGCGCGGCGCTCCACGCCGGCACGGACTTCGGCCTCACGTTGCCGGCCAACGCGTGGACGCTCTCCGTGATGCTGGGTGCTGCGCTGGCGGTGGGGGTGCGGCCGGAGGGCCGCTCGACCGGGTCCGAGACGGGGGTGAGTCAGCCGCCGGTGGCGACCGAGGACCAGCCTGCCGAGGTACCCGCCTCGAAGCCGTCGACGAAGAGCGGCTGAGTCCCCGCTGCGGGGGTCGCGGCGGCTGCCGGCGCGCCGGGGCCGGATTCGGTGCCGGTCCGGGGCGGCGCCAGCAGCACGGCCGCGAGGAGAGCGGCGGCCGCGGCGGCCGCCCAGCCGAGCCGGTGGCGGAACTCGGGCCGCCGGAAGGGCAGGATCCGGGCCGCCTCCGCGGGGCGCTCGCCGGGCTCGAGACTCGTCCTGAACGCGGCGAGGTCCGCCACCATCAGGGCGAGCGAAGGATCCCGGGCCAGGCGCTCCTCGAACAGCAGGCGGCCCCCCTCGTCCGCGGTCCCATCCACGTAAGCCACGATTTCTTCGTCACTTACGGGCTCGAGACGGACCTCCTCGGCGGCCAGTTGGCGGCCGAGCGCGGCGAGCAGGCCCGCCGGATCGGCGGGGGGCGTCGCCTGCGGACGGTCGAAGGGTACGGTCATCGCGGTCAACTCTCCACCCCTCAAGAGTGAAAAACCGGGGTCATCCTCCCATCGCGGGCAACAGACCTCGCATCCGGCGGGCGAGCCGGAGCCGGGCGCTCTTGCGCAGGTTGATGACCTGCTGGCGGGAGAGGCCGAGGCGTTGGCCGATGCGCAGGTCGTCCCAGGGCAGCTCGGGCGCCACCGCCTGGAGCTCCGCCTCGGGCATCCCGACCGCGCCGGCGACCTCCCCCACCGTCGCGGCGCCCGAGCCGATCAGCGCCGCCAGCAGGTCGCCACCCCCCTCGTCGCGCAGGTTGAGCAGGAGCGCGGCGCGCTGGTTGGGCACCAGCTCGCGGATCTCGGCCCACAGCCGGGCGAGCGCCTCGCGCAGCTCGAGGCCGGCGAGCGCCGTGGCGCGCCCGTCGGATGGCTCGCCCCCCCGGTGCGCCGACGGACGCTCGGCGCCGTCGCCGGGCAACGCCGCCAGCGGCTCGTCGCGCACGTCGAGCGCCAGGGCGAGCGCGTCCACCAGGCGCTCGACCCGGCACGGCACGCCCAGCGCCTCGACCACTCCCGCGACGAGTGCCGCGAAGCGCGCCGGCTCGCGCCCGGTCGTCACCGCGACCTCGAGCGCGGCCTCGTCGAGCCGGCCCTCGTCGTCGCCCCGGCTGCGGCCGCTCCAGGCCGCGAGACCGCACAGGAGCTCGTGCCCCGCGCCCGGCCAGGTGGCGAGCCGCGCTTCCTTGCGCAGCACGTAGCGCACGCGGTGGCGCAGGCGCGTGCGCTCGGGCTCGCGCGCCATGAGGAAGGCCGAGCAGGCGTTGTAGGCGGCGACCGCGACGTAGTCCGCGAAGCTCGACATCGGCGGGTTGTCGCCGGCGCGCACACCGAGGAGATGGAGCTGGAGGCGCAGCAGCGTGGCGCCGTGGAGGTCCTCGAGGTCGGCCTCGGGGATGTTGCCGCCGCGACCGCCCAGCTGGCGGCGCACGATGCGCCAGACCAGCGGCGCCGCGACGCCGCCCAGCAGGTCGCCCAGGCGCGCGCTCGCCTCGCCCTCGTCGACGGCGTTCAGGTAGGGAGCGAGAGCCGGATCCGCCGGCGCAGTCTCGTCGCGCGCGCTCATTCGGTGCTTCCCGGCGTGATCTTACGGCGCGTGCGGCCCGAGGACGCTCGAAGCGACACGGGTCGAGCGCGCCGCGGCGAGCCGCGGACACGCCGCCGCGCTCAGGCCGACAGGCGCTCGAGGCCGGGGTCGTCGTCGAAGCCGCGATCGAAGGTGAGGATGCGGCGATCGCGGTGGGCCTCCATCGTGGCGACGTGGCGGGCCTCCCGCGACGAGAGGCGCGGATCGCCGAGCAGGACGTCCTTGGCGCGCAGGACGGCGGCGCGGCCGGTTCAGGGGAGGCGGCGGGCGGAGAGGATCGCGACCGGCGGCGTCAGCGACTGCCCCTCGGCGGGGGCCTGCTGGATCCGGCGCACGACGTCGAG
>JAFNAE010000069.1 GCA_017860005.1 Acidobacteriota bacterium
GAGGGCATGAACAGCATGTCGCCCTTGCCGAGCAGCTTCTCGGCGCCGACCTGGTCGAGGATCGTGCGCGAGTCGTGGCGGCTGGCGGTCATGAACGAGACGCGACACGGGAAGTTGGCCTTGATCGTCCCGGTCAGGATGTCGACCGACGGCCGCTGCGTGGCGACGATCAGATGGATGCCGACCGCGCGCGCCATCTGGGCGAGGCGCGCGATGGAGGTCTCCACCTCCGGCGCGGCGACCATCATCAGGTCGGCGAGCTCGTCGATGACGATCACATAGTAGGGCAGCGGTCTCAGGTCGGACGACTTGAGCTCGGAGCTCTCGTCGTTCAGGGCCAGGCGCTTGCGCACCTCGGGGTCCTGGATCGCGCGGTTGTAGTACTCGATCGAGCGCACGTGGACCTCGGCGAGCAGCCGGTAGCGGCGCTCCATCTCGGCGACCGCCCAGCGCAGCGCGTTGGCCGCCTTCTTCGGCTCGACCACGACCTCGGCCTTGAGGTGCGGGATGTCGGCGTAGACGCCGAGCTCGATGCGCTTGGGGTCGATGAGGATGAACTGGACCTGGTCGCGCGATGCCCGGTAGAGGATCGAGGTGATGATCGATTGCAGCCCGATCGACTTGCCCGAGCCGGTCGCGCCGGCCACCAGCAGGTGCGGCATGGTGGTGAGGTCGGCGAAATAGGGCTCGCCCGCGATCGTGCGGCCGATCGCGATGGTGAGCACCGAGGGCGACTTCCTGAAGCGCTCGTCGGAGAGCATGGCGCCCAGGCGGATGATCGCGCGGCGCGGGTTCGGCACCTCGATGCCGAGCGTCGAGCGGCCGGGCAGGCGCTCGATGCGCACCGACTCGGCGCGCAGCGCGAGCGCCAGGTCGTCCTGGAGGTTGACGATCTGGCTGACCTTGACGCCGGGCGCGGGCTGGAACTCGAAGACCGTGATCACCGGCCCCGGCGAGATGCCTTCGATCGTGCCCTCGACGCCGAACTCGGCGCAGCGGTGGCGGATCGCCTCGCCCAGGCGCACCAGCTCGTCCTCGTCGAGCACCGGACGGTCCTCTTCGGTCTGGAGCAGCGAGAGCGGGGGCAGCGGCGGCGGCGCCGCCGCTTCGTCCGCGACGAAGCGGAACTCGGCCTGGGGGCGCGCGGGGGGGGGCGCCGGCGGCGGCGCCGGGATGGTGACGCGCCGCACCGCGAGGGGACGGTCGGGGGCCCTCTCTCCGCCGCGCAGCGGCAGGTCGGCCCGGGACGGCGCGGCCGGCGCGGCGGCCGGCCGGGCGCGCGACGCGGGCTCTTCGGCGCCGCTCTCGTCGTCGTCCTCGCCGCCGAGCTGGGCCGGCGAGACCAGGCGGTCGAGGCGACGCTGCTTCTCCTCGGCGACGCGCTGGAGCTGCTTGACCACCACGCGGCGCCGGGCCTTCTCCTTCTCGCGCCGTTCGCGTCCGCGCGCGCGCGCCAGGCGCCACTGCTCGAATCCGTACGACAGTCGCCGCTGCCAGCGCGAGAGCACCTCGCCCAGGCTGCTCTGCACCAGCAGCGCCAGCCCGACCACGAACAGAGCGCCGAGCAGCACCAGGGCGCCGGCCGCGTTGACCCGCGCCGTGAGCCCGTGCGAGAGCAGCACCCCGAGCGCGCCCCCGGAGTCGAGACTCTCGCCCCGCCAGACGAGCGCGGGCAACAGGAGCTGACTCAGGCCCGGGAGCGTGAGCAGGAGCAGGACCGCCCCGCTGCTGCGTCCCACCACGCGTGGCCGCGCCTTGACGCGCAGGCGGCGCCAGGCGAGGACGGCGAGCAGCACCGGGATCAGCAACGCGACCCAGCCGAGCAGGCCGAAGCCGCCGGCGCCGATCTCGGCCCCCACCCGCCCGATCAGGTTGTGCGGCCCCGGCAACGGCGAGGTCGACTGGCGCAGGAAGCTCGGATCGGTGGGGTGATAGGAGGCCAGCGAGGCGCCGAGCAGCAGCGCCAGGCCGGCGTAGATCACGCCCAGGATCTCGCTCCCCTTGGCCGGGGAGATCTCGACCCGGGCTGGGCTGGGCTGGGGCTCCGGGAGCTCGCGCGCCATGGCGTTGGTCGCGCCAGTGTAGCAGCACTGAAAATTGTGCAACTACGGGGTCGCTCGGGGCCCGGCCGAGGCCAGCAGCCGGGCCAGGGCGAAGAAGCTCTCCGGGGCGAGCCGCTCGGCGCGCTGCGCGGGATCGAGACCGGCCTGGGCTAGGAGCGCCTCGGCACGTTCCCTGCCGAAAACGGCACCGAGGGCGTTGCGCAGGGTCTTGCGGCGCTGGCCGAAGGCGGCCCGGACGACCCGCTCGAGCGCCGCCAGGCCCTCCCGCGCCAGGGGGGCCGGGCGCAGCTCGACGCCGACGAACGAGCTCTCGACGCTCGGCGCCGGCACGAACGCTCCGGGCCGGAGCGTGCCCAGCCGGCGCACCGCCGCGCGCGCCGCGACCAGCACCGAGAGGGCTCCGTACTCCTTCGTCCCCGGCTGCGCGACGAGCCGGTCCACGACCTCCTTCTGGAGCAGGAATCCGCATCGGATCCCGGGCGGCGCCGAGGCGAGGACGCGCTCGAGCAGGGCGGTGCCGACGTTGTAGGGCAGGTTGCCGGCCAGCAGCCAGGTAGCCGGCAGCCGATCCCAGGCCATCTCGAGCGCATCGCCCGCCACCACCGAGAGCGCGTGGGGGGCGCCCGCACCTGCTCCGCGCGCGCCCCCATCCGCGATCGGCCCGCCGCCCCGGCCCGCCCACGCGGCGCCGGCGCGGCGGGCCAGCTCCACGGCCCAGGCGAGGTCGAGCTCGACCGCCACCACCCGCGCCGCCCCCGCCTCCAGCAGCAGGCGCGTGAGGGCGCCGCCCCCGGGACCGACCTCGAGCACGCTCCGGCCCGCGGGGCGCAGGAACTCGACCAGCGGACGCGCCGCGCGCGGGTCGCGCAGATGGTGCTGGGCGAGCTCCCTGCGCAGGCGCGGAGGCCGCTCGGCGCGGCGGTTCGGGTCGTGAGCTCTCGCCACTTTGGCGCGTCCGGGGAGGATTCTTGCGCGGAACCGGTCGAGATCGGGAGAATCCACGCTCGCCGTTCATGGCACTGGGGTTGCACCGACTCCGGGCCGGAGGGATGGGATGGAGCCTGCGAGGGAAGCCACGAAACTGCCGCCGCCGCCCGCCGTCGAGCGCGAAGCTCTGTTGCTGCGCCAGGTCGAAGCCGAGATCCGCAAGGTGCTGGTGGGCCAGGACGAGCTCATCGAGCGCCTGCTGGTCGGCCTCCTGGTCCGCGGCCACCTCCTGCTCGAAGGCGTCCCCGGCCTGGCCAAGACGCTCGCCGTCAAGACGCTCGCGCGCACGCTGGCGCTCGACTTCAAGCGCGTCCAGTTCACGCCCGACCTGCTGCCCGCCGATCTGATCGGCACCCTGATCTTCGACCCCAAGCGCGGGGAGTTCACCCCCCACACCGGCCCGGTCTTCACCAACGTCCTGCTCGCCGACGAAATCAACCGCGCCCCCGCCAAGGTCCAGTCGGCCCTGCTCGAGGCGATGGAGGAGCGCCAGGTCACGCTGGGCGACACGACCCACCGGCTGCCGGAGCCGTTTCTGGTGCTCGCCACCCAGAACCCGATCGAGCAGGAGGGCACGTACCCGCTCGCCGAGGCGCAGGTCGACCGCTTCCTGCTCAAGCTGCGCGTGCGCTATCCGTCGCGGGCCGAGGAGGAGGAGATCCTGGAGCGCATGCTGGTCGAGCGCGAGTTCGAGGTCCACGCGGTGCTCGACCGCGAGCGCCTGGACGGGCTGCGCCGGGCCTGCGACGGGGTCTTCCTCGACGCCAAGCTGAAGGGCTACATCCTCGACCTGGTGGCGGCGACGCGCGACCCCGCGGCCGCCGGATGCAAGGACCTGGCGCCGCTGATCGGCTTCGGCGCGTCGCCGCGCGCGACCCTCTTCCTGGCGCGCGCGGCCAAGGCGATCGCCCTGCTGGCCGGGCGCGGCTTCGTGATCCCGGAGGACGTCAAGGAGATCGCCGGCGACGTGCTCCGCCACCGGGTGGTGCCGACCTACGAGGCCGAGGCGCAGAACCTGACCAGCGACGACCTGGTCGCCCGGCTGCTCGATCGCATCGAGGTCCCGTAGCGGAGGCGGCGTGCTCGCGCGCGTCCTGGACTACTTCGCGCGCCGCCCGGCGGCGCGACCGGCGCACACGCTCGCCCTCCCGGCGGACCTGCTCGCGCGCGTGCGGCGCATCGAGATCACCACCAAGCGCCTGGTGGACCACGGCGTCGCCGGCAACTACCACTCGGTCTTCCGGGGCCGCGGGGTGGAGTTCTCGGAGGTGCGTCCCTACCAGCCCGGCGACGACGTGCGCGCCATCGACTGGAACCGCACGGCGCGCATGGGCGCCCCCTTCGTCAAGGTCTTCCACGAGGAGCGCGACCTCACCGTGTTCCTCGCCGTCGACGTCTCGGGCAGCCTGCGCTACGGCTCGCGCGCGATCGCCAAGCGCGAGCTGGCGGCGGAGGTGGCCGCGCTGCTCGCCTTCGCCGCCCTGCGCAACCAGGACCGGGTGGGCGCGGCGCTGCTCTCCGACCGGGTCGATCTCTTCCTGCCGCCGGCTCGCCGGCGCAACCGGGCGCTGCGCCTCGTGCACGAGATCCTCTCGCGTCCGGCGCGCGGCGCCACCGACCTCGAAACCGCGCTGGGCGGCCTGCTGGCCAGCCTGCACCAGCGCTCGGTGCTGTTCCTGATCTCGGACTTCGTCGGCGCAGCGCCGGAAGCCGCGCTCCAGCGCGCCGCGTCGCGCCACGACCTGGTCGTCCTCGAGATCGTCGATCCGCGCGATCTCGAGCCGCCCGCGGTCGGGCCGGTGGTGCTCGAGGACGCCGAGACCGGCGAGGTGGCCTTCGTCGACGGGCGCCGCTCCGCCGCGCCCGAAGCCGCGCGGGCGGGCGCCGAGCGGCAGCGCCTGCACCGCCTCCTGGGCGCGCTCGGAGTGGACCGCCTCGAGCTGCGCACCGACCGGCCCTACCTGCCCGAGCTGGTCGCCTTCTTCGACAGGCGCAAGCGGAGGATGGCGCGATGAGGCCGGCGCTCGTCTCGCTGGCGCTCCTCGTCGCGCTGGCCGCATCCGCTCCGGCCGCGGGCCCCGCGGCCCCCGTCTTCGAGGTCGCGCTCGACGAGACCTCGATCACGGTCGGCGATCCCGTCACCGTGACCGCCCGGCTGCGGCTCGATGCGTCCGAGGCTCGGGTCCAGGCCGAGATCGTCGGCATCGCCTCGACCTGGGGCGAGGCCGAGGTGCTCGAGGCACCGCGTCCGCGACCCGAGCTCGGCGAGGAGGGCGAACGGGTCTGGACGTTGCGCGTCACGGCTTTCCGTCCGGGGCGCATCGAGCTGCCGCCGCTCGAGGTCCGCGTCGGCAGCGATCCGCCGCGCACGCTGGTGGCCACGCCCGTCGCGCTCGAGGTCGTCTCGGTGCTGCCCGCGGCAGAGCAGGCCGACGTGCGCCCGGAGCCGCCCGCGCCGGCGCGCTCGCTGCCGTTCCCGGCCCCGCTCGGCTGGACGCTCGCCGCGCTCGCCACGGCCCTGGTCGCGACCGCGGTGGTGCTCGCGCGCCGCTCCCGCCCCGGCGCGGCCGCCGTGCCCGCGCCGGCCCCGCTCGACGAGCTCGAGCGCGCGCTGGGAGCGCTCGCGGTCGCCGAGCCGGCGCCCGGACATGTCGCGCTCTCGGCCTCGTTGCGGCGCTACCTCGGGCGCCGGCTCGGCTTTCCCGCGCTCGAGTCCACGACCACGGAGGTCGCACGCCGGCTGGCCGGGCGGGGCCTGGAGGCCGATCTCGCCCGGCGCGCGCGGCGGCTGCTCGTCGAGTGCGACGCGGTCAAGTTCGCGCACCGCCCGACCGACGGCGCCGAGCTCGCGCAGCGAATCGAGCGGGGGATCGCGCTCGCGCGCGAGGTCGAGAGCGGGCTCGCGCCGGCGAGCGCCGAGAGCGCGCGCACATGAACGCGCTGCCCGCCTTCGCGCAGCCGCTCTGGCTGCTGCTGCTGGCGGCGGTGCCGCTGCTCGCGGCGGCGCACCATCGCCGCGCCGGCCTCGGCGCGCTGACCGTGTCGCGCCTGCCGGCGCGCCGCGGCGGGCGCTGGCGGCTCCACCTCCCCTTCTACTGCCGGCTGTTCGCCTTCGCCGCCGCCGTGGTGGCGCTCGCCCGGCCGCAGCTCGGCTACGCCTGGGAGGAGGCCACCACCGAGGGCATCGACATTCAGATCGCGCTCGACATCTCGGGCAGCATGGGGGCGGAGGACTTCCAGCCGGAGAACCGGCTGGCGGTGGCCAAGCGGGTGGTGCGCGACTTCGTCGCCCGCCGTCCCGCCGATCGCCTCGGCCTGACCGTCTTCGGCGGCACCGCGCTCACCCGCACTCCGCTCACCACCGACCGGCGCATGCTCGACGAGCTGGTGGCGTCGCTCGACCTGTCCGAGGTCGCGGACGGCACCGCGATCGGCGTCGGGCTCGCCAACGCGTCGGCGCGTCTCCAGGCCGGCGGCGCGCGCTCCCGGGTCGTCATCCTGGTCACCGACGGGGTCAACAACGCGGGCGAGATCGACCCGCGCTCGGCCGCGGCGCTCGCCCAGGGCCTCGGCATCCGCGTCTACACGGTCGGCGTCGGCACCGCCGGCCGGGTGCCGGTGCCGGTGCGGGTCACCGACCCGTGGAGCGGCCGGCCCGAGATCCGGCGCGTGCTGATGGACGTCGAGGTCGACGAGGCGCTGCTCCAGGAGATCTCCCGGCGCACCGGCGGGCGGTTCTTCCGCGCCACCGACCCGCGCGCGCTGGCCGAGGTCTTCCGCGAGATCGACCAGCTCGAGAAGTCGCCGCTCGCCGTCAAGCGCTACGTCCGCTATCAGGAGGCGTTCACGCCCTTCGCCTGGGCCGCCTTCGCCTTCACGCTGCTGCCGCTCGCCGCCGCGGCCCTGCGCGTCACCGCCGAGCCATGACCTTCGCCGCCACCCGCCTGCTCCTGCTCGCCCTCGCCGCGCCCGCGGCCGCGCTCGTCGTCTGGCTGCTGGTGCGCGCGCGGCGGCGCGCCGAGCGGAGCTGGACCGGCCGCGCGCTCGAGCCCCGGCTGCGCTCGGGCGCGCCGCGCCCGGGCTGGGCGCTGGCCGCGCTGGCCGGCCTCGCGGTGCTGGGCACGGCGCTGGCGCTCGCGCGCCCGCGCTGGGGCACCGCCGAGCACACGGTCGAGCGGCGCGGCGTGGACGTCGTCTTCGTGCTCGACAGCTCGCTCTCGATGGCCGCCCCCGACGTCCCGCCGTCGCGCTTCTGGCTCGCCCAGTCCCTGGTGCGCCGCATGGCGGCCGCGATGCCCGGCAACCGCGTCGCCCTGGTCGGCGCCGAGGGCGTGGGCGTGGTGCTCGCACCGCTGACCGTGGACGGCGCCGTCATCGACCTGCTCCTCGACGCCGCCGAGCCCGGCACCCTGCCGGTGCCCGGCACCAAGCTCGCGCCCGCGCTCGAGCGCGCGCTCGCGCTCTTCCCGGAGGGCAGCGAGACCCACCCGGTGCTGGTGGTGGTCTCCGACGGGGAGGTGCACGGCGAGGACCTCTCGGGCGTCCTCGAACGGCTCGAGGGCGCGGGCGTGATCGTGCACGCGATCGGCGTCGGCACGCGGCACGGCGCTCCGATCCCGCTCCCGGACCGACCCGGCGAGGTCAAGCGCGACGAGCGCGGCGAGATCGTCATCACGCGGCTCGAGTCGGCCGGCCTCGAGCGGCTCGCGCGCGCCACCGGCGGCGTCTGGCTCGAGGCCTCGAGCGCCGCCGCGGATCCGGCGCCGGTCCTCGACCGGATCGCCGCCCTGCGCGGCCGTCGCCACGACACGACCACGCTCGCCACGCTCGAGGAGCGCTTCCAGTGGCCGCTCGGGCTCGCGGTGGCGGCGCTCGGAGCCTGGCTCGCGCTCGGCGCCCACGGCGCCCGGCGCCGCGAGGAGAGCCCGACATGATCGGCCGGCTCGCGCTCGGCGCCGCGCTCGTCCTCGCCGCGGGCTCGACGCCGCCTGTCGCCGGCGGCCCTGGCGGGGCGCCCGCCGAGCCCGCCCCGACGCTCCGGGACCGGCTCGGCTGGAACGCCTGGGAGCGCACCCGGACCGGGCTCGACCGGCTCGACGCCGGCGCCGCTCCGGCCGCCGCGGAGGCGTTCGACACCGCCCTGCGCCTGCGCCCGGGCGACCCCGTGGCGAGCTACAACGCCGGCACCGGGCGGCTCGCCGCCGGCCGCCCCGACGCGCTCGCTCCGCTCGAGGCGGCGGCGCGCGCGGCCGACCCGACGCTCGCCCCGGACGCCTGGTACAACCTCGGCAACGCGCGGCTCGCCTCCGGCGACGCGCGAGGAGCGATCGAGGCCTATGCCGAGACACTGCGCCGCGCGAGCGACCGGCTCGAGGCCAAGAAGAACCTCGAGCTCGCGCTGAGGGAGCTCGAACGGCAGCGCCAGCGTCCGGATCCACCGCCCTCGGGCGGCGAGGCGAAGCCGGAGGATCAGCCGGGCGGCGACCGGGAGGGCTCCGAGCCGCGCCCCCGGGAGGACGGCCCCGGCGAGGACGGCGCGCCGCAGGAATCGCCGGCCGGGACGAACCCGCAGGCGCAGCGTGGAGCGGACGCGGACGCGCGCGAGGCGCCCGGCGCCCCCCCCACCCCGGACGCCGGGCGCGGCGAGACCTCCGGCGCGGCGGAAGCCGGACCGGACGCGCGGCAACGCACCCTGCGCGACTTCCGCGACCAGCCCGACCTCGACGCCGCGCAGGCGGCGGAGCTGCTCGCGGCGGTGGAGAACCTCGAGCGCCAGCAGCGCCGCGAGCGCTCGCTCGAGCGCGCGCGGGCGCGCCGCAGCGGGGACAAGGACTGGTGAGCGCGCGCCCGGGCCGCGACCGGCGCCGAGCGGCGCTCACCATCGCGCTCGCCGTCCTCCTGCTCGCCGGCGAGCTCGCCGCCGCCGAGGACGACGGACAGCGCGTCCGGGTCGAGCTCGCCCCGGCGCTGATCGGGGTCGAGGAGACCGCCACCCTGGTGGTCGAGGTCTCGCGCCCGGGATTCGGCCTGGTCGGAGTCGAGCCGGCCTTCCGGCTCGAGAACCTCGAGCTCGCCGGCGGCCCCTCCACGAACCAGAGCCAGAGCTGGATCAACGGGCGGACCTCGTCGAGCACGCGGCTGGTCTGGCGCCTCCGGCCGCTCGCGGAGGGGCGTGCCGCGGTGCGCGACGTGCGCGTCACGGTGCGCGGCGCGACGGTGACGGCGCCCGACCAGGAGATCGAAGTCGTGCGCGAGCCGCCGCCGGGCCGGCGCGCGAGCCCGGGCGCGCCGGCCCCCGACCCGTTCGAGGCGTTCCTGCGCGGCGAGGACCCGCTCGGTGTGCTCCGGCGCCCTGCCGCTCCGGGGCGCGTGCCCAAGGTCCACCTCGCCGCCGAGCTCGACCGGCCGGCCGCCTTCGCGGGCGAGCAGGTCGTCTGGCGGCTGGTGCTCGCCACCCAGGCCGACGTCGGCGCCTTCAATCCGCGCGCGCTGCCCGACTTCCAGGGCTTCTGGTCGCGTGAGATCCCGCGCCCGGCCCGGCTCCGGCCCGAGTGGGTCGAGATCGAGGGCGAGAAGTACGGCCGCGTGGTCATGCTCGAGCGCGCCCTCTATCCGCTGCGCCCGGGCCGGGTCCGGATCGGACCCGCCACCGCCGACCTCGTGGTGCGCGTCGCCGAGGCCGGTGTGCTCGGGCCGCTCGCGCGCGACCACCAGATGGCGCTCGGCACCGAGCCGCTGGAGCTCGACGTGCGCGCCCTGCCGCCGGCTCCGGGCGACTACTCGGGCGTGGTCGGGCCGCTCGAGCTCGGCGCGGCGCTCGATCGCGCCCAGGCCGAGGCCGGCCAGGCCGTCACCCTCTCGGTCTCGGCGTCCGGCTTCGGCAACCTGCACGGCCTGGCCGGCCCCGAGCTCGCCCTGCCCGCGGGGCTGCGCGCCTTCGAGCCGCGCCCGGAGCGGGCCACCGAGCCGGTCTCCGGCCGGCTGAAGACGACCGTGACCTGGCGCTACGTGCTGGTGGCCGACCGTCCCGGCAGCTATCGGTTGCCGCCCGTGACTCTGGTCTGGTTCGATCCGGAGAGCGCCACCTACCGCACCTCGCGGTCGCCGGCGCCCGACCTCGCGGTGACTCCGGCGCCCGCCCCGGCAACGGCGGCGGCGCCCGGCGCCGGGTCCCCGCAGCGCCCGGCGGGGAGCGAGGCCGAGCCGCGCGCGACGGGCCGCAGCCGCGCCCTGGTCCTGGCGGCCCTGGCCGCAGCCGCGCTGGCGGGGGCCGGCGCGGCGCGCCGGGCGTTGCGCCGGCGGCCGGCCCGCTCGGCGCGGCGGCGCCTGGACGCGGCGCTCCGGGCCGCGCGGGGCGAGCCCTCGCCGCGGCTCGCCGCCGCCGGTCTCGAGGAGGCCTGGCGGGCCTTCGCGGCCGAGCGCTGGCATCTGCCTGCCGGCCAGCCGGTCGCCCACTGGCGCGAGAGCCTGGCGCGCGCCGGCGTGCCCGGGCCGGCCGTGACGGCGCTGCTCGAGCTGTTCGAGGAGCTGCACTTCCTGCGCTACGCGCCCGAGCTGTCGAGCGTCGAGGCCCTGCGCGAGGACGTGCTCGAGCGATCCTCGCGACTCCTGCGCGAGCTCGCCTGAGCGGACTCGAGGCGGCCCATCCCCGCCGTTCCTGTTGTATCGTGCGAGGCGCTTCGTCCGGAGAATGCCCGGCCATGGTCGACGTCCACAGCCTCGACCCCCTCGCGCTGGAGAAATTCCTCGAGCGCCACCGGGCCAATCCTCCGCACTTTCCGCTCGAGGTGAGCCTCGCCGACAACCTGGTCGAGGTCCTGCGCAAGGCCAACGAGTTCGTACCGTCCGAAGCGGGCTCGATCCTGCTCGACGACCCGCGCTCGAAGCGCTCCGATCGCCGGCTCAACACCCTGACCTTCCTGGCCGCGTTCGGGGAGAAGGCCGGCGTCATCGTCGGCCAGACCATCTCCTCCGACCACGGCATCGCGGGCCACGCCTATCAGTCCGGGCGCGCCTACTACACCCCGACCACCGGCCGCGACCAGGTCTTCGACCCGCGCATCGACCGCGAGACCTCCTACTCCACGCGCTCGCTGATCGCGATCCCGATCCGCATCGGCACCGAGGTGTGCGGCGTCCTCGAGCTGCTCAACCGGCGCGGCGACGCGACCTACACGGACCACGATCGCGACCTGCTCGAGATCTTCGCCGGCTACATATCGATCGCGATCCAGAACGTCCTCGACGGCAAGCTCGCCTACGAGTACGCCAAGCGCGACAACCTCACCGGCCTCTTCAACGACCGCTTCCTGCATTCGGCCCTCGAGCAGGCGGTGGCGGACTGCCGCGCTCGCAACCGCGACCTCGCCCTGCTCTTCCTCGACCTCGACTTCTTCAAGCGCGTCAACGACTCGCACGGCCACCTGGCGGGCAGCCAGGTGCTGCGCGAGGTGGGCCACCTGCTGCGCGGGCGCGTCGCCGACCCCGAGGCGATCGTCGCCCGCTACGGCGGCGACGAGTTCGTGATCGCGGTGCCCGGCGCCGGACGCGAGCGCGCCCTCGCGCTCGCCGAGCGGCTGCGCCTCGAGATCCGCCGCACGGTCTTCATCCGCCGCGCCGGCGAGATCCAGACCACCCCGCTCCACCTCTCCGGCCTGACCTGCTCGGTGGGGATCGCGACGCTGCACCACTCGATCCCGGCCGGCGCCGACCTCGCGGCTACCAAGAGCCTGCTGCTCCGTCACTCCGACCTCGCCATGTACCGCGCCAAGGAGGAGGGACGCGATCGCATCGCGGAGGCCGGGAGCACGGAGCCCAGCCCCATCGCGCCCGGTTCGTTGACCCCCCCGAAGGGCGCCTGATAAAGTCGTCGCGGGTTCCGGAAGTCCCCGGTGCCCGTCCCGCTTCCGAGCCTGAACGCCTCGTCGAGGCGGCCCCAGGACCCGCCAAGGAAAGCCATGACGACGACCTTCCGGCCCTCGATCCGCGTCGCCCCGGGTGACGTGCGCGACGTCCTCGCCCGCCACCTGCTGGTGGACGGCTATCACCTGGTCCAGGACATCGAGCGGAGCCACGGCGTCTGGCTGCACGACGCGGTCCGCGGCCGCGACATGCTGGACTTCTTCGGCCACTTCTCGACCAACCCGGTGGGCTTCAATCACCCGAAGATGACGACGCCCGAGTTCCGCGAGCGCATCCTGCCCGCCGCGCTCAACAAGCCGGCCAACTCGGACGTCTACACCACCTTCATGGCCGAGTTCGTCGAGACCTTCGCGCGCGTCCTGCCGGAGAGCCTGCGCCGGCACCTGTTCTTCGTCGAGGGCGGCGCGCTGGCGGTCGAGAACACCCTCAAGGCCGCGTTCGACTGGAAGATCCGCAAGAACCTCGCCGCCGGCCGCGGTGAGATCGGCACCCGCGTCATCCACTTCCGCCAGGCGTTCCACGGCCGCAGCGGCTACACGCTCTCGATCACCAACACCGCCGACCCGCGCAAGACCCAGTACTTCCCGAAGTTCGACTGGCCGCGCGTGATCAACCCCAAGCTGCGCTTCCCGGTCACGCCGGAGGTGGTCGCCGAGGTCGAGGCGATCGAGCGCCAGGCGGTGGCCGAGATCGAGCACGCCCTGGCCAGCCACCCGCACGAGATCGCCGCGCTGATCATCGAGCCGATCCAGGGCGAGGGCGGCGACAACCACTTCCGCGCCGAGTTCCTGAAGCGCCTGCGCGCGCTCGCCGACGAGCACGACTTCCTGCTCGTCTTCGACGAGGTCCAGACCGGTTTCGGCACCACCGGCAAGTGGTGGGCCTTCGAGCACTTCGGGGTCGAGCCCGACCTGCTCGCGTTCGCCAAGAAGACGCAGGTGTGCGGCATCGCCGCGGGTCCGCGCCTCGACCAGGTCGAGTCGGTGTTCAAGGTCTCCTCGCGCATCAACTCCACCTGGGGCGGCAACCTGGTCGACATGGTGCGCTGCCAGCGCATCGTCGAGATCATCGAGGAGGAGGGCCTGCTCGCCAGCTGCGCGGAGGTCGGCGCCCACCTGCTCGCCGGCCTGCGCGCCCTGGAGTCGATCTTCCCGGGCAAGGTCACCAACGCGCGCGGCCGGGGACTGTTCGTGGCCTTCGACCTGCCCGACGGCGAGACCCGCGGCCGCGCGCTGCGCGCGCTCAACGAGGCCGACGTGCTCGGTCTGGCCTCGGGCGAGCGCGCGATCCGCATGCGCCCGCCGCTCGTGCTCTCGAAGGCCGAGGCCGACGAAGGCCTGCGCCGGATCGAGCGCGCCCTGGCCTCCCTGATCGGGCCGCGGATCAGCCCGGCGAGGGCTCGTCGACCGGCAGCCAGCGCCGCGGGTCGCCGGACTCGAAACCGTCCCGGAAGAGCGGGTCGCCGGGCGGCGCCGGTGGCGCGGGCGTCCCGACGTCGGCGGGCGCGCAGCGGTCCAGGGGAAAGGCCGCCGGCGAGCTG
>JAFNAE010000070.1 GCA_017860005.1 Acidobacteriota bacterium
GTGGGGCAGTCGAGGACGATGACGGCGTCGAAGGCGGCGGGGAAGTCGGCGGGTGGCTGCGCGCCGACCTGGATCGAGACCGAACCGGGCAGGGCGCGATAGAGCCCGGGCGCCGGGTCCCGGTTCCAGATCGCTGCGCGCTTGCCGAGCGAGCGCAGGATGCGCGCGAGGCCGAGCTCGGAGCCGATCGCGTCCCCGTCGGGGCTGGTGTGGCTGGTGAGCAGGAAGCGATGGCCCTGGCGCAGGCGGGAGACGAGGCGTTCAGGAATCATGGCTTCCTCCCTCGCCGTGCAGCCGGTCGAGCAGGGCCGAGATGTTCTGACTGTGCTCGGCGCCGCGATCCAGGAAGAAGCGCAGCTCGGGGGTCACGCGCAGCGAGAGGCGCCGGGCGAGCTCGCGGCGCAGGAACCCGCGCGCGCTCTCCAGGCCCTCGAGAGCCAGGGCACGGGCGTCCTCGCTGCCGAGCGCCGAGACGTGGACGCTGGCGTGGCTGAAATCGGAGGACACCTCCACGCGGGTGACCGTGACGAGCGCCACGCGCGGGTCTCTCATCTCGCGCTGGATCAGCACGGAGAGCTCCCTGCGGAGCTGGTCGCCGACTCTCTCGGTCCGCTGGCTCATTCGTCTCCTTCGACGATCCGCGGCTCCCAGGCCAGGATCATTGCTTCGGGTTCCTGCTCGGCGAGCGCGAGGACCTGGTCGAGCGCGCGCTCGACCTCGGAGGCGTCCCGTCCGACCACCGCCACGCCGACCTCGGCGCGCTGCCAGAGGTCCTGCGCACCCGTCTCCGCGACGGAGACGCGGAAGCGCGCGTGCAGCCGGTCGACGAGTCCCTTGACCACCCGGCGCTTGGACTTCAGGTCGCGAGCGTGGGGGAGGTGGAGATCGAGGACGCCGTAGCCGACGAACATCCCGTCGCCCCGGGCGGGGCGGGAAGGCGCCCGGCCCTCAGGAGAGGGTCGGAGCGACCTCCTCCTTGACGAAGGCCTCGATCACGTCCCCCGGCTTGATGTCCTGGAAGCGCTCGAGGCCGATCCCGCATTCGAAGCCGGCGCGCACCTCGGAAGCGTCGTCCTTGAAGCGGCGGAGCGACGAGATCTTGCCTTCGTAGACGACCTTGCCGTCGCGTACGAGTCGCACGCCGGCGCTGCGCGGGATGACGCCCTCGGTCACGTGGCAACCGGCGATGGTGCCGATCTTCGGGACCTTGAACGTCTCGCGCACCTCGGCGCGGCCACGCTGGATCTCCTTGAAGGTGGGCTCGAGCAGGCCGGTCATCGCCTTCTTGATCTCGTCGAGCAGCTCGTAGATCACGGTGTAGAGCCGGATCTCGACCTGCTCCTTCTCGGCCAGCTCGACCGCGTTGCGCTCGGGGCGGATGCTGAAGCCGACGATGATCGCCTTGGAGGCCGAAGCCAGCAGGACGTCGTTGGTCGAGATGGCGCCCACCGCGCTGTGCAGGACCGTGACCTTCACCCGTGGCGTCGAGAGCTTCTCGATCGCGTCGCGCAGGACCTCGACGGAGCCCTGGACGTCGGCCTTGAGCACGACGGCCAGGTCCTTGGCCTCGCCCTGCTCGATGCGACTGAAGAGCGCTTCGAGCGAGACGCGGCCGACGGTCGGGATCAGGTCGCGGCGGCGCTGCTCCTGCTGCCGGAACTCGACGATCGAGCGCGCCTTCTGCTCGTCGTCCACGGCCTGGAAGGTGTCGCCCGCCTCGGGCACGTCCTGGAAGCCGGTGACCTCGACCGCCGTCGCGGGCGCCGACTCCACGACGCGCCGCAGGCGGTCGTCGGTCATCGAGCGCACGCGTCCCCAGGTGGCGCCGGAGACGAACACGTCGCCGATGCGCAAGGTGCCGTTCTGGACCAGCACCGTGGCCACGATGCCGCGCCCGGTCTCCTTGCGCGCCTCGAGCACGACGCCCTGGGCGGGCCGGTCCGGGTTCGCCTTGAGCTCGAGCAGGTCGGAGGTGAGCAGCACCATCTCGAGGAGCTCCTCGATGCCGGTGCCCTTGGCCGCCGAGACCGGCACGACCACCGTCTGGCCGCCCCAGTCCTCGGGCATGAGCCCCTTGTCGGCCAGCTGCTGCTTGACGCGGTCGATGTGGGCGTTGGGCTTGTCGATCTTGTTCAGCGCCACCACGATGGGCACGTGCGCCGCGCGCGCGTGGTCGATCGCCTCGAGGGTCTGCGGCATGACGCCGTCGTCGGCGGCCACCACCAGCACCACGACGTCGGTGACTCGCGCGCCGCGCGCGCGCATGAGGGTGAACGCCTCGTGGCCCGGCGTGTCGAGGAAGACGATCTGCCGGTTCTTGACGTCGACGTGATAGGCGCCGATGTGCTGGGTGATGCCGCCGGACTCGCCCTCGGCGACCTTCGAGGAGCGGATCTTGTCGAGCAGGGAGGTCTTGCCGTGATCGACGTGGCCCATGATGGTGACCACCGGCGCGCGCGGCACCTGCTTGCCGCCGCTCGCGTCGACCTGGACCTCGGCCTCGTCGTGGCCGGCCACGATCTCCTCTTCGAAGGTCATCACCTTGGCCTCGAGCCCGAACGCTGCGGCGAGCTTGACGCCCAGCTCCGGCTCGATCACGTGGTTGATGTTGGCGACCATGCCGCGGTCGAACAGCACGCGAATGAGGTCGCGCACGCGGATGCCGATCTTCTCGGCGAACTCGCGCACCGTCATCCCCTCGGAGATGACCACCGGGCCGTCGGATCCGGAGCGCGCCGGGCGCATGTCTCCGAGCGACGGTCCCTCCTCGTCGCGCTCGTCGCGCCGGCGCCTGCGCGCCGACCCGGTCGGAACCACCGACTCGTCGACGACCTGCTCGATCTCCTCGAGCGAGCCGCGCAGCGCCCGGAGGTTGGCATCCTCTCCCTCGGGCTGGAGCAGCGTCTTGCGCGTGGTCTTCTTGCCCTTCTTCTTGTCCGCGTCCTGGGCCTCGCCGCGCCGGCCGTCGGCGCGGCCCGGTCCGGGCGGCGGGGGGGCGGTGGGCATGCCGGGCCGCCCGCCCGGGCCGGGCCGGCCGCTCGGCCGGCCGAACGCGCCTCCCGGACCCGGACGTCCGGCGCCGGGGCGGCCGAAGCCCCCGCCGGGCCGGCTCGGGCCTGCGGGCCGTCCGGCCCCGGGCGCGCCGGGCCGTCCGGCGCCCGGACCCGAAGGCCGGCCCAGGCCGGGACCTCTGCCGCCCGGCCCCGGCCGGGAGCTCGGCGCCGCCGGCCGATAGGGCTCGGTGGCGCGGTGGATCAGGATCGCGCCGCGACGGGGAGGCGCCGGCGCCGCCGGTGCCGCCGGGGTCGGAGTCGGCGCGACGCCCTGGATCGCGGGCGATGTCGGTGCGCTCGGCGCCGGAGGCGCGGGCGCCGGCGCGGGGACGGGAGCGCTGGGCGCGGGCGCGGCCTCGAGCTCGGTCGCGGGCGGCAACGGGGCCGCCTCCTCGAACGTCGGGCCGAGGGCGGAAGTCGCGGGAGCGCCCGCCGCAGCCTCCATGCCGGGTGCCGGAGGTCCCGAGCGCTCCGGGTGGCTCGCGGGCAGCGTGATGATCCTCGGTTCGACCGACTGGATGATCGCGCGGCGGCGGGTGGTCTTGAGCGGGGCGGGGGCCGGCCTGCGGCCCGCGCCGGCCGCCGCGCCCGCCTGCGCGCCGGCGGCGGGCGCGGGCGTGGCGTCGTCCATGATCACCTCGCGGGGCGAGGTCAGCTTCTTGCCCTGGAGGATCGCCTGGAGCGCTTCGCTGTCGACTCCCTCCGAGGCTTCGATGCGCACGCCGAGTGAACGCAGCTTGAAGACGAGATCCTGCTCGGGGATCTGCATCATGCGTGCGAGGTCATGGACCCGGATCTTGGCCATACGTGTTTCGTTCTCCCCTGCTGTCCCTTGGATCGCCGTCCCGCGCCTACGAACCGTCGCGATCGGGATCGGGCTCGGCCGCGGCCTCGCCGTTCCCGGATCGCGCCGCGTCGGCATCGGCCTCGGCCTCGGCCGTCATCTGCTCGGCGACGCGCGAGCGCTCCTCGGACTCCTTGAACGCCTTCGAGAGGGCGGCGAGGAACCCGTCGTCCTGCAGCGAGGGCACCGCCTCCGCTTCCTCGGTGGCCTCCGCCTCGCCCGGTTCCTCGTCGCCGGTGGCGGCCCGGGTCGCCTGCTCCTGCGCCCAGTTGAGGATCGACTGGGCGGTCTTGGGGCCGACGCCTTCGACGCGTTGCAGGTCTTCGGCGACGGCGTCGAGCAGCGACTGGACGGTGGTGAATCCCGCCTCGCGCAGGTCCGCCGCGGTCTTCGCGCCCACGCCCGGAACCGAGTTCAGGTCGAGCTCGTCGGTGAGCGAGACGCTCTTGCGTTCCTGCACGAAGGCGCCCTGGAGCATGCGCGCCAGCGCGTCGGCCACCTCGTCCTTGACGTCGGTCTCGGACTTGATGTCGATCTTGCAGCCGATCAGCTCCGAAGCCAGACGGACGTTCTGGCCGCGCTTGCCGATCGCGAGCGACAGCTGCTCGTCTTCGACGATGACGTCGAGGTGCGGCTGGTCCCCGGTGTGATGGACGGAGACACGCGTGATCTTGGCCGGCGCCAGGGCGCTCTGCGCGAAGGTCACCAGGTCGTCGGAGAACTCGATGATGTCGATCTTCTCGCCGCGCAGCTCGCGGATGATGGCCTGGACCCGCGACCCCTTCATGCCGACGCAGGCGCCCACCGGATCGACGTCGCGCTCGCGGCTGTAGACCGCGACCTTGGCGCGCTCGCCCGGGGCGCGGACGGCGGCCTTGATCACCACGGTGCCGTCGTAGATCTCCGGCACCTCCATCTCGAAGAGCTTGACGAGGAGCCGCGGATCGGTGCGCGAGAGCACGATCTGCGGGCCCTTCGGCTGCTTGTGCACCTCGACGATGACGGCGCGGATGC
This sequence comes from Acidobacteriota bacterium, assembly GCA_017860005.1. Classification (GTDB taxonomy): domain Bacteria; phylum Acidobacteriota; class Thermoanaerobaculia; order Multivoradales; family JAGPDF01; genus JACTMI01. Next base: position 4,912 of record JAFNAE010000070.1, read on the forward strand.
GCTCGCCCTGGCTCCAGCGCTCGTGACGGGACTGCTCGGAGCGGGGCACGATCGACTCCGTGCGGCCGAGGTCGACGATGATGTCGCCGCGCTCGAAGCGCTTGACCGTGCCGTTGACGACCTCGCCGACGCGGTCGATGTACTCGTTGTAGACCTTCTCGCGCTCGGCCTCGCGCACGCGCTGGTAGAGGACCTGTTTGGCCGATTGCGCCGCGATGCGCCCCAGCCCCTCGGTCGAGATCGGGATCAGGATCTCCTCGCCGATCTCGGCGTCAGCCTTGTGCTCCCGGGCCTCCTCGAGCGACCACTCCGCCGCCGGGTCCTCGACCGTCTCGACCACCTTCTTGACGATCCAGGCCTCGAACTTGCCGGTCGGTTCGTTCCAGTGCGCGCGGACCGGCTCCTTGATGCGGTGCTGCTTCTTGGCCGCGGAGGCCATCGCATCCTCGAGCGCGGAGACCCAGCGCTCGAACTCGATCTCCTTCTCGCGGGCGACCTGTCGGAGTACCTCGCCGAGGTTGATGTCCGCTGTCTGTTGTGCCTGAGCCATAGCCTTCGACGTCTCCGGACCCCGGTCGGGTCCCTACAGTTCGATCTCCAGCCGCGCGAGCTGGACGTCCGCGAGCCGCACGCGGCGCATGGTGACCGCGCCCGGCTCGCTCAATTCGATCTCGCCCCCATCGGGCGAGGGTCGGTACGCATCCAGCCGGGCCACGACCGTCGCCCGCCGTCCCGTCTGCGGGTCGATGAACCGCACCCGCACCCGGCGCCCGGTGAACCTCTCGTAGTCGCGCGGCCCGTAGAGCTGGCGATCGAGACCGGGAGAGCTGACCTCCAGGGTGTAGCGCCCACGGCCGAAATCGGCGACGTCGAGCAGCGCGGAGGCGTCCTTCGACACCGCCTCGCAGTCCTCGAGCCGCACTCCCTCGGACCGATCCAGGAAGAGGCGCAGGACGCCGCTCTGGAACTCGGCGTGGACCAGCTCGCAGCCCTTCGACTCCGCGATGGCCGCCAGCTCCGCCTGGAGCTCCGGTGTCAACCTCGTCCCTGCCACTTCTTCCCCGTTTCGTCCCCCGACAATGAAAAAGGCGGGCTGGCCGGCCCGCCCCTCTGAACGTCAGGCAGACTGTCGCCGTAAGTATAGGCGCGCCAGCGGAAAAAGCAAGCCGGCCGCGCCTCCGGAGGGCGCGGAGCGGGGCGCCTCCGCCGGATTGGCGCGGCCGGACCGGAGGGCCCGCGGAGATCCGCAAGTGGCGCCGGGCACGTGACTTGCTATCCGGGTCGGCGAGTGGTCCGATAGTCGCTCCGAACGAAAGGGAGACACGATCGCATGAGTTCCGGCCGTCCTCGCAGGTTCCTCAGCTTCTCGATGCTCGTGGCAGCGGTGCTTTTCGGAGTCGTGCTCGCGGGGGGCCTCGATCTGACCCCGTCCGGCGCCGCCTCGCCGGCCGCCCCTTCGCCGGCCCGGGCGGAAGCGCCCGCCGCCGTGCCGGGCGGGCCTCCGACGTCCTACCTGCCGTCCTTCGCCGACCTGGCGGCGCGGGTCGTGCCCGCGGTCGTCTCGGTCGATGCCCAGACGATCCAGCGGCGCGACCAGGCCGACCCGCGGCGTGGCGTCCCGCCCCAGCATCCCTTCGAGTTCTTCTTCGGGCCCCAGGGCCCGCAGGCGCCGCAGGATCGTGACCGCGGCGATGCGCAGGAATTCCGGTCCGACAGCGGCGGCAGCGGGTTCATCATCTCGGCGGACGGCTTCGTGGTCACCAACAACCACGTCATCGAGGGCGCGACCAAGGTCCGCGTCCGCGTCGAGGAGCGCTACTTCGACGCCGAGGTCAAGGGCGCCGATCCGGCCACCGACCTGGCCCTGCTCAAGATCGACGCCGGCCGGCCGCTCGGCTTCCTGCCGCTCGGCGATTCCGACTCGCTGCGCGTCGGCGACTACGTGATGGCGATCGGCAATCCACTCCTGCTCGACCACACGGTGACGGTCGGCGTGGTGAGCGCCAAGGGCCGCTCGATCGGCCTGACGCAGGACGTCTCGTTCGAGAACTTCATCCAGACCGACGCCGCCATCAACCGCGGCAACTCGGGTGGACCGCTCGTCAACCTGAGGGGCGAGGTCGTCGGCATTGCGACCGCCATGAACTGGGGCGCCGAGAACATCGGCTTCGCCGTGCCGGTCTCGACGCTGAAGTCGGTGCTGCCGCAGCTCCAGGAGAAGGGACGCGTGTCGCGCGGCTACCTGGGCATCAACATCCAGAACCTCGACTACGACCGCGCCCAGGCGTTCGGGCTGCCGGGCACGGAGGGCGCCCTGGTCACCGAGGTCAACGGCGACTCGCCGGCCGCCAAGGCAGGCCTCGCGCACGGCGACGTCGTGCTCGGCGTCGACGGTCGGACGGTCAAGACCACGCGGGACCTGATCGATTACGTGGCCGGGCAACAGCCCGGACGGACGGTCGAGCTCGACGTCCTGCGCGACGGCCAACGGGTGCGCAAGAAGGTCACGCTCGGCGAGCGCGAGTCGGCAAGCGGCGAGACGCCGGGCGCCGAGGCGCCGGGGGAGCGCGGCATCGACTGGCTCGGCCTCGACTACCAGAACCTCACGCCGGCGCTCCGGCAGTCCTTCGGGCTGCCTGCGGACGCGACGGGCGTCGTGATCCGCGAGGTGGCCCCATCGAGCCCGCTCTTCGACGAAGGGCTCGCGGCGGGCGACCTCATCACCGAGGTCAACGGCAGGCCGGTCGGCGATACCGGGTCGTTCGAGGAAGTGGTCTCCGCGGCGGCCTCGGGTTCGTATCTGCGCTTCTACGTGCGCCGGTTCGACCCGCGCGGCGGACGCGGCGACGGGGTCGGCTTCTTCGCCATCACACGCGTGCCCTGAATCGGGGGCGCGGCGAGGCCAGCGGGCCGGTCCCTCGCGGGGCCGGCCCGTTTTTCGTCTGTTAGGATTCGTTCGAGATGCCCCCCGCGCAGCGAGCCTCGGTCCTGATCGTCGACGACGAGGCCTCGATCCGCGAGAGCCTGCGCATGATCCTCGAGTTCGAGGGCTACCGGGTCGAGGAGGCGGCGACCGGCATCGAGGCCCTCCGCATCGTGCGCGACCGGACTCCGGACGCGGTCCTGCTCGACATCCGGATGCCCGAGATGGACGGACTCGAGGCGCTGCGCCTGATGCGGGAGCGCGGGTACGACATGCCGGTGGTGGTGCTCTCGGGCCACGCCGACGTGCCGACCGCGGTCGAGGCCACACGCAGGGGGGCGTTCGATTTCTTCGAGAAACCGCTGCAGCGGGACCGCGTCCTGCTCTCGATCCGCAACGCGGTCGAGGCCTGGCGCCTGCGCAAGGAGTCGCGCCAGCAGGAGGCCGCGATCGAGGGCGTGGACCTGGTCGGCTCGTCGGCCGCCGTCCGCCGCCTGCGCGAGATGATCGAGCTGGCGGCGCCGGCGCCCGCCACGGTGCTGATCACCGGCGAGAGCGGCACCGGCAAGGAGCTCGTCGCCCGGGCCATCCATGCGCTCTCGCCGCGCAAGTCGGCCGCCTTCGTCCAGGTGAACTGCGCCGCCATTCCCGAGGAGCTGATCGAGTCCGAGCTGTTCGGCCACGAGAAGGGCAGCTTCACCGGCGCCGTGCGCAAGCAGACCGGCAAGTTCGTCGCCGCCGACGGCGGCACCATCTTCCTCGACGAGGTCGGCGACATGTCCGCGCGCACCCAGGCCAAGGTGCTGCGCGTGCTCGAATCCGGCGACGTCGAACCGGTGGGCGCCGACAAGACCCTGCGCGTCAGCGTGAGGGTCGTGGCGGCGACCAACAAGGCGCTCGAGGAGGAGATCCGCCACGGGCGCTTCCGCGAGGATCTCTACTTCCGGCTCAACGTCGTGCCGATCCGGACGCCGCCCCTGCGCGAGCGTGCCGAGGACATTCCGCTGCTGGCGGAGTACTTCGCACGCCGCTTCTGCGAGGCCTCGAACTTCCGGCCCCGGAGCTTCTCGACCGAGGCCGTGGCGCTGCTCAGGAGCCTGCCGTGGAAGGGCAACGTGCGGGAGCTGCGCAACGTGGTCGAGCGGCTCCTGATCCTGACCAGCGGGCCGATCGTGCAGGAGCAGGACGTGGCGGCCATCGTGGGCGGGGCGCGGGTGGATCTCGCCCAGGCGCTCCAGGGCATCCAGACTCTGCGCGAGTTCCGCGAGCAGGCCGAGAAGCTCTTCCTCCTCCACAAGCTGAGCGAGCACGGCTGGAACGTGACCCAGACCGCGCTCGCCATCGACACTCCGCGCAGCAACCTGTACAAGAAGATGGAGCAGTACGAGATCCGGCGGCGGGAGAACGACGATGGCGAAGGGTGAGGCGCTGGAGCGGGAGCTCGAGGCCTGCGGCGCGCTGCTGCGCGGCCATTTTCTCCTCAGTTCGGGGCGCCACTCTCCGGGCTACGTCCAGTGCGCGCTCCTGCTCGCCGACACGAAGCGAGCGCGCGCGGCCGGCGCCGAGCTCGCGCGCGCTCTCGGCGCCCTCGGAGTGGCCGCCGACTCGGTCCTCTCGCCCGCCCTGGGCGGCGTGATCGTGGGCCACGAGGTCGCGGCCGCGCTCGGCGTGCCGTTCCGGTTCACCGAGCGCGAGGGCGCCGAGATGAAGCTGCGGCGCGGCTTCGCGCTCGCGCAGGGAGAGCGCGTGGTGGTGGTCGAGGACGTGGTCACCACCGGCAAGTCGACGCTCGAGACCGCGGCGGTGGCGGAAGCGGCCGGCGCGCGGGTGGTGGCGATCGCCTCGATCATCGACCGCAGCGGCGGCGGGCACGGCTTCCGTGTCCCGTACGCGTCTCTGCTCGGGCTCGAGCTGCCGGCCTGGCCGGCCGAAACCTGTCCTCTGTGTCAGGCGGGCGGGCCGCCCGCGATCAAGCCGGGGAGCCGGCCCCGTCCGGTCGCCGGCGCCTGAGCGCGCCGCGCGTTCAGCCGAGCAGGACCGACTTGCGGCCGAGGCCCTTGCGCTGGATCCTGTCGATCGCTGCCGCCAGCGCCTCCAGGCGGCCGCCGCTCGCCGCGCCCGCCTCGACCTCGATCGTCCAGGCGTTGTCGGCGCCGTCGTAGACCTCGATCGCCCAGCTCCCCGTGTGCGAGTCCCCCCGCCCGACGGCGCCGCGGGCGATGCCCCAACCGGACGGCAGGAAACTGCGGATCTCGGTTTCGGTGTAGGAGAGTGATCCGGCGCTGGCGCTCATGGGCGGATTCTGTCCCAGGACACGCCCCGGCGCCAAGCGACGGGCGCGGGCGGGGCGGGCCCGCTCGCGACGGAGCCTTCGCGGGGCGTCGCTTCCGGCGTGCCCGCGCTACCGGCGCTGCCGGGCGCGCTGGTACGATGCGACCGGCGTGGCGAGGCGGCTCGGCGCCGCGGCCGGACTCCCAAGAGGGACCATGCAAATCGAACTCAGCGAAGAGCAGCAGCTCCTGCGCGACACCGTGCGCCGATTCGCCGCCGAAGTGGTGGCGCCGCGCGCGCGCGAGATCGACGCCAGCGGCGAGTTTCCCCTCGATTTCTTCCACCGTGCGGGCGAGCTCGGCCTGGCTGGTGTCTACGTGCCCGAGGAGTACGGCGGCGCGGGGATGGACGAGGTGGCGTATTGCGTCGCCATCGAGGAGATCTCCAGGGTCTGCGCCTCGAGCGGGGTCATCCTGTCGGTGAACAACTCGCTGGTCTGCGATCCCCTGCTCGCCTACGGCAACGAGGAGCAGAAGCGCGAGCTGCTGGCGCCGCTCGCCTCCGGCCGGAAGCTGGGCTGTTTCGCGCTCACCGAGGCGGAGGCGGGAAGCGACGCCGCGGCCCTGCGCACCAGGGCGCGCCGCGACGGCGATCGCTACATCCTCGACGGCGGCAAGGTGTTCATCACCAACGGCACCCACGCCGACCTGGCGCTCGTCTTCGCCACCGTCGATCCCGAGCGCAAGCATCGCGGCATCACCGCTTTCGTGGTGCCCACCGACGCGCCCGGCTTCTCGCGCGGCCACCACGAATACAAGCTGGGCGTCCAGGCGTCGGGCACGACGCAGCTCTTCTTCGAGGGGACCCCGGTGCCCGCCGCGTGGCGGCTGGGCGAGGAGGGGGACGGGTTCAAGATCGCGATGGCGGCGCTCGACGGTGGGCGGGTCGGCATCGCCGCCCAGGCGGTCGGCATCGCGCAGGGTGCGCTCGAGGCTGCGCTCGCCTACGCCAAGGAGCGCCATCAGTTCGGTCGCCCGATCTCCGAGTTCCAGGCGATCCAGTTCTACCTCGCCGACATGGCGATGGAGATCGACGCCGCGCGCCTGCTGGCGTTCAAGGCGGCCTGGGCGAAGAGCCAGCGCAAGCGGTACAGCCTGGAGGCCGCGCAGGCGAAGCTGTTCGCGTCGGAGATGGCGCAACGCGTGACCAACAAGGCGCTGCAGATCCACGGTGGCTACGGCTACACCCGCGACTACGCGGTGGAGAGGTTCTTCCGGGACGCCCGCATCACCGAGATCTACGAGGGCACCAGCGAGATCCAGAAGCTGGTGATCTCGGACTGGATCCTGCGGGGAGCCTGAGGCCCCGCCATGGCGGTGGAGTTCGGCCTCACCGAGGAGCAGGAGCTGCTGCGCGCCGAGATCCGGCGCTTCGCCGAGGAGCGGATCCTGCCCGGTACCGCCGGGCGCGACCGGCGCCACGAGTTCCCGGCGGACCTCGTCGCGGAGATGGGGGAGCTGGGCCTGCTCGGCATGCTGATCGCCGAACGGCACGGCGGCGGCGGTGTCGAGCCGCTCACCTACTGCCTCGCCGTGGAGGAGGTCTCGCGCGCCTGTCCGTCGCTCGGCGTCACCATGTCGGTGACCAACTCGGTCTGTGGCTGGCCGATCGACCGTTTCGCGAGCGAGGAGCTCAAGCGCAGGGTCCTGCCCGGCATGGCCTCCGGCCAGGTGCTGGGCGGATTCTGCGTGACCGAGCCGGGGTCGGGCAGCGACGCCGCCTCGATGCGTGCCACGGCGCGCCGGGACGGCGACTCCTGGGTGCTCGAAGGCGAGAAGGCGTGGATCACGAACGCCGGTCCGGGCGGGGTCTTCGTCGCCTTCGCGAAGACCGACCCGGCCGCCGGCAAGCGCGGGATCAGCGCGTTCGTCGTGACCGCCGACGCGCCGGGCTTCCGGGTGGGCGCGCCCGAGGAGAAGCTCGGCCTGCGCGCCTCGCGGACCGCAAACGTCTATTTCGACGGTTGCCGGATCCCGGCCGGCAATCTGCTGGGCGAAGAGGGCCAGGGCCTCAAGATCGCGCTCGCGACGCTCGACCACTCGCGCCTGGGGATCGCCGCCCAGTCGGTCGGCATCCACCGCCGGGCCTTGGAGCTGGCGACCGCCTACGCGCGCGAGCGGGTGCAGTTCGGCGTGCCGATCGCGGAGCACCAGGCGATCCGCTTCAAGCTCGCCACGATGGCGACCGAGCTCGAAGCGGCGCGCGCCCTGACCTGGTACGCCGCGAGCGTCTCCGAGCAGCGCCGCGACGCCGGCCGCTTCGCGGCGGAGGCCAAGGCGTACGCGTCGGAGGCCGCCAACCGCGCCTGCTGGGAGGCGCTCCAGATCCACGGCGGCAACGGCTTCTCCGAGGAGTACGAGGTCGCCCGCCTCTACCGCGACGTGCGCGTGACCACGATCTACGAAGGCACCAGCGAGATGCAGCGGCTGGTCATCGCGCGCCACCTGCTCGGCACGTGAGCGCCACGACGGGCGGCGCGCCCCGGGTCCTCGGCATCGTCCTCAACTACAACGGCCGCGAGCTGACGCTCGCCACTCTGGCCAGCCTGCAGGCGCTCGACTATCCGGCGCTCGAGCTGGTCGTGGTCGACAACGGCTCGACCGACGGCTCGGACGCGGCCGTGGCGGAGCGCTTCCCACGCGTGCGGCGGCTGCGCACCGAGGCCAACCTGGGCATCTCGGGCGGCCTCAACCTGGGCTTCCAGGCCGGCCTCGACGAGGGCTTCGACTTCCTGATGCCGATGAACAACGACATCGAGGTGGCGCCCGACCTGCTCACCTGGCTGGTCGAGGCCGCCGCCCGGGCGCCCCGGGCGGGGTGCGTGGGACCGAAGTGCTACTACTTCTCGGACCGGGACCTGCTCTGGTCGGCGGGCGGCACCCTGCGCTTCCGCGAGTCGGTGACGCGCGAGCGCGGCATGGGGGAGCGCGATCGCGGCCAGTACGACCGCGACGAGCGCGTGGGCTACGTCAACGGTGCCCTCATGCTGATCCGGCGCGAAGCGATGCTGGCGGCCGGCCTCTGGGACCCGGTCTACCACGTCTCGGTCGAGGACGCCGACTGGTGCATGCGCGCGAAACGGGCGGGGTGGGAGTGCTGGTACGCCCATCGCGCCCGGCTCTGGCACATGGTCTCGCCGACCACCGGCGGGTATACGGCTGGCCGCACCTACCG
>JAFNAE010000185.1 GCA_017860005.1 Acidobacteriota bacterium
TTCCTGTCCACCCTCAAGGTCGATCTCTACCCGGACGAGGTCTACGTCTTCTCGCCCAAGGGGGACGTCTTCGCCTTCCCGCGCGGCGCCACGCCGCTCGACTTCGCCTACCGCATCCACACCGACCTCGGGCACCACTGCGCCGGCGCGCGCGTCAACAGCCGGTTGGTACCGCTGCGCACGACCCTGCGCACCGGCGACATCGTCGAGGTGCTGACCCACGCCAGCCGCCAGCCCTCGCGCGACTGGCTCTCCTGGGTGGTCACGCCCAAGGCCAAGAACCGCGTGCGGCAGTGGCTCAACACCCAGCAGACCGCCGAGGCGATCGAGGTCGGGCGCCGGATGCTCGACAAGGAGCTCCACCGCTACCGGATGTCGGCCCGCTCGGTGTTCGAGGGCGAGCGCTTCCAGGGCATCCTGGCGGCGGAGGGCCTGGCGCGGCCCGAGGACCTGCTGGCGCGCGTGGGCTACGGCAAGCTCACCGTCCACCAGATCCTCGAGCGCCTGCTGCCGAGCGAGCAGCTCGCGTCCCCGCCCCCGGGGCCGGGGCGCCTGCGCCAGGCGCTCGAGCGCCTGGTGCCCGGGCGAGGGACCACCGGGCCGATCCGCGTGCGCGGGGAGGGCGACCTGCTGGTGGTGCTCGCCAAGTGCTGCCGCCCGGTTCCCGGGGAGGAGATCATCGGCTACGTGACCCGTGGACGCGGCATCTCGGTGCACTCCGTCGACTGTCCGAACGTCCGGAACCTGCTCTACAACCCCGAGCGCGAGATCGACGTGGCCTGGGCCGACGGCGAGGCCGGCATCTACCCGGTGTCGCTGCTGATCGAGACGGAGGACCGGCGCGGGATGCTGGCCAAGCTCACCGAGGCGATCGCCAAGCTCGACACCAACATCCGCCAGATCGAGGCGGACACCGAGCGGCCCGGGCGGGGCAACGTCGAGGTGGTGGTGGACGTGCGCGACCGCGCGCACCTCGAGCGCGTGCGCCAGACCCTGCGGGGTCTGCCCGGAGTGCTCGAGGTCAGCCGGAGGATGCCGGGAACGGGGCGGCCGGAACGGGAACCGGACTGAAGCGGCCCGGCGTCCGGGGTGGGCGCGTCAGGGCTGCGCGGGAGTCTCGGCCAGGAATCGCTTGCGGGAGGGCGGCCGCTGCACGCGCCCGCTGCGCAGGCAGCGGGAGCAGACCCGGATCCGGCGCACGGTGCCGTCGACCAGCGCGCGGAGCGTGCGCAGGTTCGGCTCCCAGGTGCGCGAGGTCACGTTGTGGGCGTGGCTGACCTTGCGCCCGGTCGCGGTCGACTTCCCGCACATCTCGCACTTCTTGGCCATCTCGGACTCCCTGAGGCTCGGATCGCGCCCGAACGGGCGAACCGATGAATCTTACGCCCCCGGGCGCAGATCGGGCAAGTCGATCCCTCCCCGGCCCCTCCGGGCCGCTTGCGGAGGAGTGTGCAATACTGCACTGAGAATTGGGCAGAAGAATCCGCAACCGCTTGACAGCGCTCGGGGTTGCTGCTACCTTGCCAGAAAGCATCAGGTACCCAGTGCGGTCGGCGAGCTCGCTGGAGAGGGGGTAGATCGGATCGTGCTGTTCTCGCGCTCGAAGGGTCTGGTGGGACTCGACATCGGCAGCTCGGCCATGAAACTGGTCGAGCTCCAGGAGAAAAAGGGCGAGTACTGGCTCCAGCGCCTGGGCGTGGAGCCCCTCTCGCCCGAGGCGATCGTCGATGGCTCGATCATGGACTCCTCCCTGGTCGTCGACGCCCTCAACCGCCTGGTGGCCGCGACCGGGGTCAAGGCCCCGGGCTTCGCCACCTCGCTGTCCGGACACTCGGTCATCATCAAGAAGATCCAGGTCCCCGCGATGGCCCCCGAGGACCTCTCCGAGCAGATCCGCTGGGAGGCGGAGCAGTACATCCCGTTCGACATCAACGACGTCCGCCTGGACTACGTGGTCCTCTCCGAGGGCGAGGCCGGGCACGACAACATGGATGTCCTGCTGGTCGCGGTCAAGCGCGACAAGGTCAACGACTACGTCTCGGTGATCAGCCAGGCGGGCCGCGTGCCCACGCTGGTGGACGTCGACGCGTTCGCCATCCAGAACGCCTACGAGTCCAACTACGACGTCGACTCGAGCAAGGTCATCGCGCTCGTCAACATGGGCGCCAGCGTCACCAACATCAACGTCCTGGTCCGCGGCCAGACCGCGTTCTGGCGCGACATCTCGTTCGGCGGCAACCAGTTCTCGGAGGCCCTCCAGCGCGAGTTCAACCTCTCCTTCGAGCAGGCGGAGAGGCTCAAGCGCGGGCAGCCGGTGGAGCGGTTCCAGCCCACGGACGCGCGCTCGGTCCTCGACGGCGTCTCGGGGGAGCTGGCGACCGAGATCCAGAAGACCTTCGATTTCTTCGCGGCGACTTCCTCGGAGGGGCCGGTCGACGAGATCGTGCTCTCGGGGGGCTGCGCGCTGACCGCCAACCTGCAGCAGACGCTGCGCGAGCGGTTCGGCGTGCCGATCGAGGTCATGGACCCGCTGCGCCGGATCCACTATCGCGAAGGAGATTTCGATCGCGACTGGTTGCGGTCGATCGCCCCGATGCTGGCGGTCGCCGTCGGGCTCGCGATCCGCAAGGTGGGGGGTTGAGGCGATGCCAAAAATCAATCTGCTCGCCGAGGGGAAGCGGCCGGTCGTCGCGCGCAAGACCCGGGCGCCCCTGGTGCCGACCGGTGGTAGCGGGGAGCTCGCCAACTACCTGCTGGTCGCCGGCATCGTGCTCGGCGTTCTCGTCTTCGTGGGCTGGCTGCTGTTCCTGAACCACAAGATCTCCGGCAAGAACGAGGAGATCCGAGTCGCGCAGAAGGAAGTCGACGAGCTCCAGCAGGTGATCAAGGAAGTCGAGCAGTACAAGGCGAAGAAGGCGGAGCTCGAGCGCAAGATCCAGGTCATCAACGACTTGAAGGAGAACCAGCGCGGACCGGTCCAGATCATGGACGAGGTCTCGAAGGCGGTTCCCGAGCTGCTCTGGCTGACCGGCATGGACGTGAGCGCGAACAACATCCTGGTGCGCGGGTCGGCCTTCAATACGTCCGCGATAGCGAACTTCATCGACAATCTCGACCGGGTCGAAGCCTTCCAGGAGCCGGTGCTCCAGGACGCCACGCAGCGCGCCGGGCGCGGCGTGCGCACCGAGGTGTACGACTTCCGGCTGGCCTTCGGCTACTCGTTCAAGAAGCCGCAGCCGGCCGCGGCCGAAGGGGCCGCACCTGCGGCCGCCGCTCCGGCGGCGGCGCCGGCTCGCTGAGGGGAGAAGGGGAGATGGCGATCCAGACCGGTCTCGAAGGCAAGCCCGCCTGGCAGGGCGCGCTGATCGGCCTCGTCTGCGCGGCGCTCCTGGTCGGCGGCGGCTACTGGTTCATGTTCAAGGGCAAGTATCAGGAGCTCGATCGCAAGGAGAAGCAGCTCGCCGAGCTGCAGGTCAAGATCCAGGAGGGGCGCGCGGCGAAGCAGAAGCTGCCGCAGTTCCGCGAGGAGGTGCGCCGCCTGGAGCTCGAGCTCGAGAAGCTGCTCCGCATCCTGCCCGCGCGGCGCAACACGCCGGAGCTGCTGCGCCGGATCCGGCAGCTGACCGAGCAGGGCAACTTCGATCTCCTGCGCTTCACGCCCAAGAACTTCATCGACCGCGACTTCTACAGCGAGTGGCCGATCGACGTGCGCCTGGACGGCACGTACCACAACCTGGCGCTCTTCTTCGACCGCATCGGCCGCTTCTCGCGCATCATCAACATCGAGAACCTCAAGGTCACGGCCGCGCAGAACAGCCCCCGCGGTCATTCGATCTCGGCGACCTTCGTCGCCAAGACGTTCATCTACAAGGAGACCGCCGAGGCGGCGCCCGCGACGGCGCCGGCGGCGGCACGCAAGTGAGGCGGGAGGAGCCATGAGACGGGCGATCGCAGTCGCGCTCTTCGCCGTGCTCTTCGCGGCGATCGCGGGCGCGCAGCAGGCGCCGCCGGCAGAGCCGGTCCCGGCCGAGCAGGGCGTGGCCACCGACCCCGGCGCGCGCATCGACGAGATCCTCGAGGGCGAGGAAGCGGTGCTCCAGGGACTCACCTACTCCTACGACCCGGGCAACCGGCGCGATCCCTTCAAGTCGCTCGAGGTCGGTCAGAACCGTCCCGAGCTCAAGGGCCCGCTGCCGGAGGGGATCCCCGGGCTCCTGATCGACGAGATCGATCTGAGCGGGATCTACCGCACCTCGCGCGGCTTCATCGCGCAGGTGGCGGCGCCCAACAAGAACCGCAGCTATCTGCTGCGCGAGGGCGACCAGCTCTACGACGGAGACGTGGTGCGGATCACGGGCAACGAAGTGGTCTTCAAACAGATCGTCAACGACCCGACGGTGCTCAAGCCGTTTCGGGAAGTCGTCAAGAAGCTCAGCCCATAGCCGGAGATGAAGACCGTGCGAGGCGACGCTACGGAGGCGAGCGAAATGCGTGACGCCGTGATGAGAACGATGACGGATCGGAACTTCCGGCGAGGGGTCGCGGTCGTGCTGGCGACGACCGCTCTCGCCTGGGGCTGCGCGTCCGCGAAGACCGAGGCGAACGCGCCGGCCACGGCCGACGCGAGCGTCGCCGCGACCACGCAGGCCGCGCCCGCGCCCGCCGAGATCTCGCGGCTCGAAGTGAGCGAGAGCGCGCCCGGTGCGCGCGTGACGATCGGCGCCCAGCAGGCGCTGGTCTGGACCACCTTCCGCGACGCGAACGGCGACCTGGTGATCGACCTGCCCAATTCCCGTCCTGCCGACGGACTCTCCGACCAGGCCTTCCAGGCCGGGCTGGTGGCCTCGGTGCGGGTGAGCGGGGAGGGCACGCAGGAGCGGCCGCTGACGCGCGTCCGGATCGCCACGCGGGAGGCCGCGGAGCATCGCCTCGACGTCCAGCCCGACGGGTTGGCGATCGAGCTGGTGCCCACCGGCGAAGCGCCGGCGGCGGTCGCCGAGGTCGCGCCCGCCGAGGCTCCCGCGCTTCCCGCCACGGCGCCGCCGCCCCCGGCCGCTCCAGCGGCTCCGGCTCCCGCCCTCGCCGATCTCGGCACGCCCGACCGCCCCGCGGTCGCGCCGCCGCCCGGCGGAGCGCCGGCCGACCGCCTCGAGGGGCTCGAGCTGGTCTCCGACACCACCGTCCGGATCGCGGGCAACGGCGAGTTCGCCTACTCGACGTTCCGCCTCGAGAATCCGGAGCGCTTCGTGATCGATCTCGAAGGCGTGCAGAACGCCAGCGATCGCAGCGTCCTGCCGGTCGGCGCCGGAGCGGTCTCGCGCGTGCGGGTTTCGCAGTTCCGGGCCCAGCCCGACGCCGTCTCGCGCGTGGTCTTCGACCTCGTGTCGCCGGCGGTGCCGGC
>JAFNAE010000009.1 GCA_017860005.1 Acidobacteriota bacterium
TTGACGTCGACCGGCAGCACGACGACGCCGTGGCGCTGGGCGTCCTGGACCAGCGTCGCCGGATGGTAGAAGCCCATCGGCCAGGCGTTGAGCAGCCCGATCAGGAACGCGGTCGGGTGGTGACGCTTCAGGTACGCGCTCGCGTAGGCGATGAGGGCGAAGCTCGCCGCGTGCGACTCGGGAAAGCCGTAGAGCGCGAAGGAGGTGATCGACTGGACGATGCGGTCCTGGGTCTCGCCCACGATGCCGCGCGCCGCCATCCCCGCGCGCAGCCGCGCTTCGATCGACTGCATGCGCTCGACCGAGCGCTTGAACCCCATCGCGCGCCGCAGCTCCTCGGCCTCGCCGCCGGAGAAGCCCGCCACCGCCATCGCCATGCGCAGCAGCTGCTCCTGGAAGATCGGCACGCCGAGGGTGCGCGCGAGGATCGGCTCGAGGCAGGGATGGAAGTAGGTCACCGGCTCGCGCCCGAGGCGGCGCTCGAAGAACGGATGGACCATGCCGCCGGTGATCGGGCCGGGGCGGATGATCGCCACCTGGATGACGAGGTCGTAGAAGCGCTCGGGGGCGTTGCGCGGCAGCGACGCCATCTGCGCGCGGCTCTCGACCTGGAAGACGCCCACCGTGTCGGCCGCGCGCAGCATGGCGTAGACCCCGGGATCGTCCGGGGGCAGATGGGCGAGGTCGAGGTGCACGCCCTCCTCGCGGCTCACGATCGGCAGCACCTGCTCGAGCGCGTCGAGCATGCCGAGGCCGAGCAGGTCGACCTTGATGATGCCGAGGTCCGCGCAGTCGTCCTTGTCCCACTGCACGACCACGCGCCCGGCCATCGCCGCCGGCTCGAGCGGCACGACCTCGTCGAGGCGGCCGGCGGCGATCACCATGCCGCCCGAGTGCTGCCCCAGATGGCGGGGCAGGTTCTGGAGCCGCCGCCAGCACTCCGCGAAGCGGAGGTTGCGCGGCTCGGCGGGGTCGAGGCCGGCGGCGGCGAGCTCGCGCTCGAGCTCCTTGGGATCGCCGCGCTCGAGGTCGTAGCGGAACGAGCCGAGCTGTTTCGCCAGCCGGTCGACCTGGTCGGGTCCGTAGCCGAGCGCCTTGGCGACCTCGCGCGCGGCGGAGCGGTCGCGGTAGGTGATGACGTTGGCGGTCATCGCGGCGCCGCGCTCGCCGTAGGTGCGGTAGACGTGCTGGATGACCTTCTCGCGCTGCTCGCCCGAGGGCAGGTCGAGGTCGATGTCGGGCCACTCGCCGCGCTCCTCGGACAGGAAGCGCTCGAACAGGAGCTCCATCCTCACCGGGTCGACCGCCGTGATGCCGAGCGCGTAGCAGACGGCGCTGTTGGCGGCCGAGCCGCGCCCCTGGCAGAGGATGCGCTCGCGCCGGCAGAACTCGACCAGGTCGCCGACGATCAGGAAGTAGCCGGCCAGGTCGAGCTTCTCGATCAGCGCGAGCTCTCTCTCGATCTGCGCCTGGGCGCGCGCGGTGAGCGGCCGGAAGCGCGCGCGGGCGCCGTTCCAGGCCAGCTTGCGCAGCCAGGAGGCGGGACTCTCGCCGGGCGGCAGCTCGAAGTCGGGAAAGCGGTAGCCGAGGTCGTCGAGCGTGAAATCGAGGCGCGCGGCGAGCTCGCCGGCGTGGGCGACCGCCGCCGGCAGGTCGGCGAACAGGCGCGTCATCTCGGCCGCGCCCTTGAGGTGCCGCTCGCGGTTGGGAGCGAGCCGGGCGCCGGCGGCGTCGAGCGTCACGTGCCCGCGGATCGCGGTCAGCACGTCGTGGAGCGGCTTGTCCCCGGCGCGCGCGTAGCGCACGCCGTTGGTGGCGACGAGCGGCAGCCGGAGAGCGCGCGCGAGCTCGACCAGCCCCTGGTTGCGGCGCTCCTGCTCGCGCAGACCGTGACGCTGGAGCTCGACGTGCACGCGGCCGGGGAAGACGTGGGCGAGCCGCTCGAGCAGGCGCCGGGCGGCGTCGGCGCCGTGCGCTGCGAGGGCGTGCGCCAGGGGCCCCTCGTCGCCGCCGGTCAGCACGTGCAGCCCCCCGGCGTGGGCGGCGACCTGCTCGAAGCTCGCGCTCGCCGCGCCCTTCGGCCGGCCGCGCGCGGCCGCGGTCAGCAGCTTGCAGAGGTTCTGGTAGCCGGTGCGGTTCTCGGCGAGCAGGGTGAGCATCCCCGCTTCCAGCGGCACCTCCGCCCCGACCAGGGCCTTGAGCCCGGCGGCCTTCGCCGCCTTCCAGAAGCGCGGCGCGCCGTAGACGCCGGCGCGGTCGACGAGCGCCACCGCGGCGAGGTCGAGCGCGGCGGCGTGCTCGACCAGGTCCTCGGGGAGCGAGGCGCCGTCGAGGAAGGAGAAGGCCGACGCGCAGCGCAGCTCGGCCCAGGGCAGCGGCGAGGCCGGCGCTCCGGCGCGCCGGAAGGAGCGCTCGCGCAGCTTCTCCTTGCGCGCCCCGGGGGAGCGGTAGGGGGACGAGGGGTGGGCGGCCGGCGGCTCGGCCCAGAAGGCCCCGGGGTCGCCCGGCTCCCCGGGCGCGCTGAGATCGACGATCCCCTTGCGCCGCACGGGGGAAGCGTAAAACAGGCGTAAGATCAGCGCAAGGGAGCGCTACTCGCCGCGCAGGCGGGCGTAGAGACAGGAGTCGAGCAGCCGCTGGTCCTTGAGCACGGAGCGGCGGGCGACGCCCTCCAGCCGGAAGCCGCACTTCTCGAGCACGCGGCGCGAGGCGAGGTTGGGCGCGAAGACCCAGGCGTGGAGCCGCTCGAACGGGAAGCTGGCGAACGCGAACTCGACGAATGCGGTCAACGCCTCGGTGCCGTAGCCGCGGCCCCAGCGGTCCCGTCCCAGCCAGTAGCCGACCTCCGCGTCGAGGCGGTTGACGTCGCTGCCGCGCTCGAGGCCGACGCCGCCGATGACCCGGCCGCCGAGCGTCACCGCGAGGTCGGTCGCGGGCGTCGTCGCGCGCGCGTGCGCGATCCAGCGCTCGGCGTCCTCGCGCGCGTAGGGATGCGGGAACCGGTCGCGCAGATGCAGCCAGACCGCGCGGTCGTCGGCGGCCGCGACGAGATCGTCCTCGTCGCCCGGCCGGAACGGCCGCAGGATCAGGCGATCGGTGCGGATCTCCACCCCGGGATGCTACTGCGTGGAGCGCTCAGCGCGCCGGCGGCAGGCGCAACGCGCCCCATTCGCCCGACTCGGGGTCCTCGACCAGGGCGAGCGCCGGCTCGGGTGCGCGCGCGACGCCGGAGGGCTGCGCGTCCGGCAGTGTGGCGCATGCCTCGGCAGGAAAGGGACGGACCTCGACCACGGGGCCGACCGCGACGGCGTCCGCAGCCGCCTCCGCGCTCAGGGTCGCGGCGCGCACGAACTCGTGCGTCGTGGGTCCGGAGAAGCAGACGCGGCGCGCGGGCGGCAGAGAGTCGTCGGCAACGGTGCGCACGAGCGCCCCGAGCTCCACGTCGAGATCGCCTGCGGCGAGCGCGCGCAACCGCGCGGCCGTCGCTTCGGGCGGCATCCCCGAGCGCGACCAGCGCCGCGCGGGCAGCGCTCTGCCGTCGCCCCCCGTCCAGCGCACTTCGAGCGGCAACATGCGGCCGGGCCCCGGATCCGGCGAGCGCACCACGAGCCGGCGGCGATTCGCGAGGCGCTCCATCTGGGAGGCGACCGCGGCGGCGTCGGCGAGCAGGGTGCCGGCGCCGGCGCGCACGAAGTGCGCCCACGGGCGCAGTCCGAGGTCGGTCGCCACGCTGAGCCTCGCCTCGTCGCGCGCCGCGCCGCGCAGGTAGTGGCGCGGGGCGAAGAGCCGCACCATCCAGCTGCTGCTCTCCCTGCCGCCCGAGTTGATGCGCGTCGCGGGGCGCCGATCGGGGCCCGGTCGGACCTCCGAGTCGAGCGGGACCACCGCGGAGAGCACGTAGGTGGTCCAGCCGAACGCGGCGGCGACACGCGCGGCGTCCTCGATGGGCCGCAGTTGCGCGAGGACGGGACCGTCGCCTCCGCGCCCGAGGTCGGCGAGGGCGTTGAGCAGGTCCGCGTTGACCGCCCAGGCGTCACCGACCACGACGAGGGCGCGCCGCCCGCCGCCGTCGCGGCTGGCGAGCGCCACCGTGAGCCGGTCGAGAGCGCGCAGGCGCACCTCGAGCGGTGAGCGGCCCGCCGCGGGCGCCGAATCCCATTCGGGGGCGCGACGGGCGAGCAGCGCGGCGAGGGCGGCCGGGCTGGCGACCGGTGCCTCCCGTCCGGAGCCCTCGACCGCGAGCGTGATCGGAACGCAGGCCGGGACCGCCGCCATCGTCGCCGCCCGGGCGAGCGAGCGCGCACCCTCGGCGCGCGCCCGCGGGCTCGCGAGCGCGGGGTCGAACCAGACCAGGAGCTCGAGGATCGGGCACGGCCCTCCGCCCGGCTCCCGCTCGTCGCCGTCATCCTCCGCGTCGCCTGCGGGCGTCGCGACCTGCTCCAGCGGGCGGCCGTCTTCGAGCACCAGGAAGTCCCGGTCGGCGCGGCGGCCGAGCGACTCGAGCGGGGGCAGGACCGAGGCATCGAAGTCGACCTCCAGCTCGCGCACCACGACTTCCTCTCGATAGGGCGCCAGCGCGCTGCCGCGGCCCGGGCCCGCGGCGCCGGCGACCGGGACGGCGATCGCCCAGGCGACCAGCGCGGAGACGACCGGCGACCTCGCGTGGGACATGCCTGGAGACTCGAGCAAGCCGGATGCCGGGCCCCCCTTCGGCCCGGGCGCTCGCGCGCGGTCCCTCAGTGCGCGAGCAGGACCGGGCAGGGGGCGAGCTGGAGGAGCTTGTCCGAGACGCTGCCGGTGAGCAGATCCTCCCAGGCGGACTGCCCGCGCCGGCCGGCGGTGATCAGGTCGGCTGCCCCGGCCAGGTCGCGCACGACGTCCTCCTCGTCGATGCCGGCGCCGTCGGCGGCCGCCTCGCGCACCCGCACCGCCAGCACTTCCGCCGTGGGTGCCCACTCGGCGAGGGCCGCCACGGCGGCGCGCGCCGGCGCCGACCCGTCCAGCGCCGCGAGCACGAGGCGCGGTGGCGAGGGCCTCGTCTCGCCGCGCACGACCACGACCGGCACGGGCGCGCGCCGCGCCACCGCTGCCGAGACGCTGCCGAGCACCAGGTGAGAGGCGCCGCTGCCGTGTCGCCCGACCACGACCAGCCCGGCGCCCTGGCTCTGGGCGTGCTCGATCAGCGTCTCGACGGGCAGCCAGCGGCGCAGGTGGATCTCCACCGGGAGGCCTTCGGCGGCCAACAGGTCGCGCTCGGCTTCGAGCCGCTCGCGCATCTCGCGCTCGTGGCGCCCGAGCAGTTCCCCCACGCTCAGGTGGTCGTAGCCGTGGTGCGGGATGGCGGGAAGGGCGAGCGCGTGGACGAGGTGCAGGGCGCGGCCGCCCCGGGCGCGCGCCAGCGCGGCAGCCCACGCCGCGGCGCGGCGCGCGTCGGGCGAGCCGTCGAAGCCGACCACCACGGGCGAGGGAGCGGGCGAGCGGTCCTCCTGCACATCGGCAACCCTAGCAAACCGCGGTGCTTGCCCGGGAAGCGGGTCGGGGTTAGCATCCGCGAAATTTTCGAAATCACTGGACGTCCTCCCCGTGGTGGGGAGGAGGTCGCTCTGCTGGAGGAGGAGGTCCGAGGATGAGAACCCGAACCAGGTGGCTGGTCGCGATGGCCGGATTCGCGCTGGCCACGGCGCTGGTAGCGCAGGAGCCGGGCGGCCCCGCGACGGAGCCCCCAGCCGACGAGCCGAAGGACCAGATCGAAGAGGTCATCGTCGTCACCGCGTCGCGCACGGAGCAGTCGCTCAACGAGGCCCCGGCGGCGATCACGGTGATCGACTCCCGAACCATCGAATCGATCCCGGCCGACGACTACGGCGATCTCCTGCGCAACGTCCCGGGCCTCAACGTGTCGCAGACCAGCGCGCGGGACATCAACATGACCGCGCGCGGCTCGACCAACACGCTCTCGACCTCCCAGCTGGTGCTGCTCGACGGCCGCTCCCTGTACCTCGACTTCTTCGGATTCGTGATGTGGGACTTCCTGCCCGTCAATCCCGCCGAGATCAAGCAGATCGAGGCGGTGCGCGGGCCGGGCAGCGCGGTGTGGGGCGCCAACGCCATGACCGGCGTGGTCAACCTGATCACCAAGCGGCCGCGCGAGATGGTGGGCACCAGCCTGCTCTTCGGCGGCGGCGAGCTCGGCACCCTGTACGGCAGCCTCAGCCACGCCGGCGTCTCGGGCAAGCTCGGCTACAAGGTCTCGGCCGGCTACTACGAGCAGGATCCCTACGACCGGCCGACCGGCGTGGTGCCGGGCTCGAACCCGCCCACCAGCTATCCCGACTTCGAGAATTCGGGCACCGAGCAGCCCAAGATCGACCTGCGCCTCGACTACGACGTGCGCGAGGACGCCGTCCTGAGCGTCGGTGCGGGCTACGCGGGCACCGACGGCATCATCCACACCGGCATCGGGCCGTTCGACATCGACAAGAGCTCGAATCTCTCCTACGCGAAGGCGGACTGGAGCCAGAACTCCTTCCACTTCCACCTGTTCGCGAACTTCCTGGACGCGGACTCGGTCAACCTGCTCACGCGCGGATCCGACGGCCAGCCGCTGGGCTTCGCGTTCGCCACCGACACCTACAATCTCGAGGCCGCCAACACCTCCGTCGTCGGTTCCCACAACATCTTCACCTACGGGGCCAACTACCGGTGGAGCGACTTCGACCTCGAGATCGCGCCCGAGGGCACCGACAAGAAGGAATGGGGCGTGTTCCTGCAGGACGAGATCCTGCTCGGCGACAAGGTGCGCTGGCTGATCGGCGGCCGCTACGACGACATCGAGCCGCTCGAGGACGGCGTGTTCACGCCGCGCACGAGCCTGCTCATCTCGCCCACTCCGAACCACACCTTCCGCCTCTCCTACAACGAGGCGTTCCGCACGCCGTCGGCGATCAACAACTACCTCGACGTCACGATCCTCAACCAGGTCGGTCCCTTCCTCCTTCCGGCCCGCGCCGACGGCAACGTCGAGCTGGTCGAGGAGAGCATGGTCGCCTACGAGGTCGGCTACGTGGGGACGCTCGACAACGGTCTCAACCTGTCGCTCGCCGCCTACCGCAACGAGACCGAGAACTCGATCGACTTCTACGTCCAGCGCACGTACGGACCGGGGAATCTGCCGCCGGTCGGCATCCCGCCCGCTCCCGGCGTGCCGCCGCAGCTGGTGCCCTGCTTCCTGTTCGCGCCCGGCACCTTCCCGCCCTGCGCGGCGGTGGGCGGCGGGCTCGCCGGCGTGGTGCCCTCGGACTTCAGCTACCGCAACATCGGCAAGACCACCGACCAGGGCGTCGAGTTCTCGCTCGAGCAGCGCGCGCTCGGCGACTGGTCCTGGTTCTTCAACGCCTCCTGGCAGGACGCGCCCGAGTTCGAGGGCGTCTCGGCCGACGACCAGAACGTGCCGCCCGAGTGGCGCGGCAACCTGGGGATTTCGTTCGACAACGGCGGCTTCTTCGCCAGCGCCAACGTCAACTACCAGGACGAGGCGTACTGGGCCGACGTGCTCAACGTGCGCGGCTCGACCGACGCCTTCACGCAGGTCAACGTCGCGGCCGGCGTGCGCCTGCTCGACGAGCGCATGACGCTGTCGATCATCGCCGCCAACGTGTTCGACGAGGACGTGCAGCAGCACATCTTCGGCGACATCATCTCGCGCAAGGTCACCGGCCAGGTCGGCTTCCGCTTCTGAGCCGAAGGCCGGCGCGGCCGCTCGAAGGGCCGGGGCCCGCGGGCTCCGGCCCTTCCCTTCTGGTGACGGGAGGGGCGCGCGTTCCCTTCGCGGTACGCGTCGCCTACACCGGTTGGATGGCGGTCTGGGTGCCCGTCTACTGGCTCGAGAACGGCCCCGCCAATTTCCTCTGGATCTGCGACTTCGCCAACTTCGTGCTGCTCGCCGCGCTGTGGACCGGCAGCGCCCTGCTCGCCACCTCGCAGCTGGTCGGAGTGCTGTTCATCCAGCTGATCTGGGCGGCCGACTTCCTGGGCCGGCTGGCGACGGGGGCGCACCCGATCGGCGGCACCGAGTACATGTTCGACGCCGCCACGCCGCTGGGCCTGCGCGCCCTGTCGCTCTTCCACCTGTGGACCGTGCCGCTGCTGCTCTGGCTGGTGGCGAGGACCGGTCACGATCGGCGCGGCTGGCGGCTGCAGGCGGTGATCGTCGCGCTGCTGCTGCCGGCCGGCCAGCAGCTCGGCAGCCGCGAGCAGAACCTGAACTGGATGTGGGCTCCCTTCGGCGTCGAGCAGACCCTGCTGCCGCCGCTCGTCTTCGCCGCCGCCTCGATCCCGATCGTGGTGGTGGTGCTCGTTCTCCCCGCCGACCTGCTCGTGCGCCGCTGGCTGGCCCGCGCGCGAGAGGCGCGAGCCGCCTGAGCCGCGGCCCGGTCAACCGGCCTCGGCGTGGAAGATGCGCCAGGCGTCCTCGGGCGGCACCGGCCGGCTGAACTCGTAGCCCTGCATCCAGAGGCAGTCGAGCTGCTCGAGCCGGCGGCGTTGCTCGGCGGTCTCGACCCCCTCGGCGATCACCGTCAGCTGCAGGTCGGCGGCCAGGCGCACGATGTTCTTGACCAGCTCGGCCTTGTCGCCGTCGCTGGTGAGATCGCGGATGAAGGAGCGGTCGATCTTGAGCACGTCGACGGCGAAACGGTTCAGGTAGGAGAGCGACGAGTAACCGGTGCCGAAGTCGTCGAGGCAGATGCTGACCCCCATGGCACGCAGCTCCTGGATCATGGCGCGCGCCTGGTCCGGGTCCTCGATCAGCAGGCCCTCGGTGATCTCCAGCTTCAGGCAGCGCGCGGGCAGGCCGGCGCGTTCGAGCGCGGCCGCGACCTGGCGCACCAGGTCGGGCTGGGCGAAGAGCCGGGGCGAGAGGTTGACGCTCATGGTCAGCGCCTCCCAGGCGGGGTCCTCGGCGCGCCAGCGCGCGAGCTGCGCGCAGGCCTCCTCGAGCACCCACATGCCGAGCGGCAGGATGACCCCGGTCTCCTCCGCGACGCCGATGAACGAGGCCGGCAGGAGCAGTCCGCGTTCGGGGTGGTGCCAGCGCACCAGCGCCTCGAAGCCGTCGAGCGTGTGGTCGGCGAGCGAGACGATGGGCTGGTAGTGGACCTCGAACTCCCGGCGCTCGAAGCCGCGCCGCAGGTCGTTCTCCATCTGGAGGCGCGCCACGACCTCGCTGCGCATTTCGCCGGAGAACAGCTGGGAGCGCCCGCGCCCGGAGACCTTGGCGCGGTACATGGCGGTGTCGGCGTCGCGCAGCAGCCCGGTCAGGTCGCCGGCCAGGCGGTCGCCCAGGGCGATGCCCACGCTGGCGGTGACGTAGAGCTCGTGACCGGCGACCATGAAGGGGTGGAGCAGCGCCTCGTGGATGCGCTGCGTGATCTCCAGCGCCTCGTCGGAGGTGCGGATCTCCTCGAGCAGCACCGTGAACTCGTCGCCGCCCAGGCGCGCCACGGTGTCGCCGCCGCGCAGGCAGGCCTCGATCCGGCGCGAGACCTGGACGAGGAGCTGATCGCCCGCCGAATGGCCGAGGCTGTCGTTGACCATCTTGAAGCGGTCGAGGTCGATGAACAGCACCGCGAACTGACCCTGTCCCGCGCGCCGGGCGCGCGCGCGAGCGTGTTCGACCCGGTCGAGGAACAGCGCGCGGTTGGGCAGGCCGGTCAGCGGATCGCGCACCTTGCGGTCGGTGATGTCGGTCTGCGACCCGGCCATGCGCGTGGGGCGGCCTTCGGCGTCCCACACCGCGGCGCCGCGCGCCAGCATCCAGCGGTAGCTGCCCTCCGCGGTGAGCATCCGGTACTCGTCCTCGAAGTGGTCGGTCTCGCCCGCGAGGTGGCGGTCCAGCCGCTCGGTGAGATGCGGCAGGTCCTCGGGATGGACGCGCGCGAACCACTCGTCCGGCGAGGTGCCGAGCGTGCCCGGCTCGGCGCCGATCAGCCGCTGCCAGCGCTCGGAGTAGTAGACGCGGCCGTCGCGCAGGAGCCAGTCCCAGATGCCGTCGTTGGCGCCGCGCACGGCGAGCGCGAACCTCTCCTCCGAGGCTCGCAACGCGGCCTCGGCACGCCGCCGTTCGGTGATGTCCTGGGCGATGGCGACCACTCCGAGCGGCGCGTCGTCGTCGCCGGTGACGAGGTCGAAGCGCAGCTCCACCTGGAAGGCGGAGCCGTCGCGGCGTCGGCTCTCGCTCTCGACACGCAGGCTCCTCGCATCGGCGAGGTCGCGGAACTGGAGGCCGGCGAGGGCGGTCGGGAAGAGCTTGCGCAGGTCCTCGCCCAGCAGCTCCGCGGGCTCGAGGCCGAGCATCCCGGCCAGGGCGGGATTGGCGCGATGGATGGCGAGGTCGCGGTCTGCGATCGCAACGCCGGCGCTCACCGTCTCGATCACCTTGGCGAGCTCGCTCAGGCGCTCCCGCGCCAGGCTCAGCTCGGAGAGGTCGCGCACCAGGATCAGGATCTTGCCGTTCTCGCCGACCGGCTGCCGGCGCACGGAGACCGGGAAGCTCGAGCCGTCCTTGCGGTAGGCCTGCAGGCGGCGCGCGCCCGCCCCCGCCGGGGTCTCGGCCGGCTCGCGTCCGGCCTCCCAGGCGAGCAGGGCCGGCAGCTTCCTGCCCAGCGCCTCGCGCTCGCCGTAGCCCCACAGGTCGGTGACGCGCGGGCTCGCCCACAGGATCGTCCCGTCCGCCTCGGCCAGCAGGACGGCGTCCTCGAGGGACTCGAGCAGCGTCTCGGGGAGCGGTGGCTTCGTCGTCACGCGGGCGGCTGCCTCGGCGCAGGGTAACACGCGGGGCAGCCGGTCGTCAGTCGTAGGAGCCATCGGCGAACCAGCGCCCGCTCGCCGCGTCGCGGAAGATCCGCCAGAGGCCGGCGCCCGTGAGCTCGACGTCCCAGTAGTCGCGCGTCATCGGCCCCTGGCTCCACCAGCCCTCCTCGAGCCGCCACGGCCCGGAGGCCACCGCGACCTCGCCGGACACCGCGGGGCGCTTCGCGCCCGCCTCGGTGACGAGCGGGCGCACGCCGCGCGGCGCGCCGCCGTCGTCGAGCAGGACCTCGAGCTCGAGCGCCGGACGCAGCGCGCGCACGGCGAGCAGCCCCCGTGGCCGCGGCGCGGCGAGCTCGAACTTCGGCGGCGGCGGGGGCGCGAACGGCTCGAGCTCGAAGCGCTCGGGGCGATGACCGTCCGACGCGCGCGGCGCGCCGGAGCGATCGGGCCCGAGCAGCGCGAACAGGCGGGCGAGCGTGGTCGCGAGCAGCTCGGGCGAGAGCTCCGGCGGGCCGAACAGCGAGAGCTGGGCGGCGCGCGGGCGATCGGGAGCCGCGGTGAAGGCGAAACCGGAGACGGCCGCGCCGGGCGGACGCGTCTCGAGCTCGAGGTGGACGAGCCGCACCAGGGTGCGGGCGTCGGTGGTCGCCGCCGGCAGCGCGATCGAACGCTCGTCGTGGCCGTCCGGCTCGAGCGCGAGCGAGAGGCCGAGCCGGGCGCAGCCGAGCCCTTCGGCCTCGAGCCGCCGGCAGAGGCGGTCGAGGGCGGCGCGGGCGAGGAAGAGGAAGGGCTCGAGCGTGGCGAGCGGCCACTCGAGATCGCTGCCTTCGCGGAAGTCGGGCGGTGGCTGGCGGGGCGCGAGCGGGCGCGGGTCGAGGCCGCGCGCGACGGCGTGCAGCGCGGCGCCGGCGGCGCCCAGGCGGCTCGCCACCTCGGCGGCGGGCAGGCGGGCGAGGTCGCCGACCGTGGCGATGCCCCAGCGCGTCAGGGTCTCGCCCAGCGCGACCTCGGGGGAGAGGCGCGCGAGCGGCAGGCGCGCGAGGAACTCCGCCTCGCGCCCGGCGGCGACGATCTCGGGCTCGCCCTCGCGCGCCGCGCCCTCGGCGGCCAGGCGCGCGGCGAGCCGGGAGGAGGCGACGCCGACGCGCGCCGGCAGTCCCGCCTCGCGTGCGGCGCGTGCCAGGGCGCGGCCGAGGTCGCGCTCGCCGTCGGACCCGGGGAAGCGCCGCCCGAGACCGTCGGCCTCGAGGAAGACCAGCCCCGGCAGGGCGTCCTCGACGCGCGGCGAGAAGCGGCCGGCGACGTCGAGCAGCGCCTCGGCGGCGGCGCGCTCCGCTTCGCTGTCGCGCCCGCGCGCCGCGAGGCCGGGCAGCGTCGCGCGCGCCTGGGCGAGGGTCGATCCGGCACGCACGCCCGCGCGCCGCGCCGGGCGCGTGGCGGCCATCACGCGCGCGGCCGGGCCCTGCCCCTCGACCACCGCCACCGCCTCGCGCGCGAGCTCGGGCTCGGCGCGCAGGCGCGCGGCGAGCGGGAAGAGCGGCACGGCGAGGCAGGCGAGGCGGACCATCGCGCGCTCCCATGGCCGGCTTCAGGAGGCGGCGAGGCGGAGCGCGACCGGCGCGCCCGCCGCGCCGCACCTGCCGCCGGCTCTCGCGCCGGGGCGGGTCCCTCCGACCAGGCGGGCCTCGACGCCGTCGAGCAGGCGCGGTCCCGCCGGTGCGCCGCTCCAGCGTGGCCGGGCGCGCTCGAGGGCGAGCGCGACTCCGGCGGCGACGCCGCAGCGGCGCGAGGGGGAGGAGACGAGCAGCACGGTCCCCGCCGCGCGCGCCGCGCGGGCGAGGCGGAGCCACTGGGCGTCGCGGCCGCGGCCACCGGGGACGGGAGGCAGGCCGAGCTCGACGACCACCAGCGGGAAACCGCCGCCGACCACCGCCTCCGCCGCGGCGAGAGCCTCGGAGAGATCGCGCGGGCGGGCCCAGAGCAGGCGCTCGAGGGCGACCCCGCCGGCCGCTGCGCGCTGCGGGTCGAGCCCGTCGCCGAGATCGACGAGCGCGGCGTTCTCGCCCGCCGAGGTGGCCGCCGCGAGCAGGGCGAGCACGAACCCCATGCGCCCGCTCGAGAGCCGGCCGGCGAGCTCGGTCAGGACGCCGCGGGGCAGGCCGCCGGGCAGGAGCGCGGCGAGCTCCGGCATCGCCGCACCCCAGGTGGCCGGCTCGCTCGGGCGGGTGGCGGCGACCAGCTCACGGGCCGTGCGCAACCGCCCGGCGAGTGGCGCCTCGAGCCGGGAAAGCAGCGCGCGCGCAAGGGGTTCCGCCATCTGGGTCGCGTCCCTCCGGAGCCTTCCGGAGGGCATCATCAGGCGTAAAAGAGGCGAAAGTCAAGAGCTGGAAACCGGTGTCAGAGCACCGATTCCCGATTCCTGCAGCGCGCGCCGCCCCGAGGCGGCCGCGTCCCGAAATCAGGGCTCTGACACCGGTTTGTTCGGGGGCGGGGCGGGGACGCGGATCGCCGGGCCGGGCGGCCGCTTGCGTGGCTGGGCGATGGCGCGCGGCGGCAGATGGTGCGCCGCGGCGTGCTCGAGCACGTACTCTTGGACGCCGTGCTTGCCCAGATGGCTTCTCGGCGCCACCAGCCCGGGGTGGAGCTTCTCGACCTCGGCGTGCGGCAGGCGGAGCGCGGGCACCGTCTCGGCGACCAGCACGTCCTCCGAGAGCGTGCCGACGTCCACGATCCGGTAGTGGCAGGGCCGCGCCGGCATGGTCTGGCCGACCCGCACCAGCAGGTGGAAGGCGCCCGCGGGGGCCAGGTGCTCGCGGATCCGGATCGCGAGCGCCGGCCAGCGCGCGCGTCCCACGTAGTTCGGCAGGTCCCAGGCGAGCACGAGGTCGTAGCGCTCGTCCGGGCCGAGCGGCAGCAGGTCGGGCAGCGAGCGCTCCCAGAGCGCGGGCGCCGCCTCGCGCAACCCGCTCTCGTCCAGCGTGGCGTCGAGGTCGGCGATGCGCAGCCGCGCGCCGATTCGGTTGAAGAAGGCGACGTTGACCGCCAGCGCGGCGCCCAGGTCGAGCACCGAGGCGCTCGGGCGCGGCAACCGCTCGAGCGCGTGCCTGAGCCCCGGGGCGGGATGCTCGGCCGGGGGCGGCGGCGCGGTCGGCAGGGGGAGCTCGGGAGAAGGCTCCGCCCGGCCGGCCGGGCGGCGCATCCAGCTCATGCGCGGCTCAGCCGGCCTGCGCGGCAGGCTTCGACTCGAGCGGGCGCGGACCGGCGTCCTCCTTGACGGCCGGGCGGGGCGCCGGGGCCGGAGCCGAGCTCGAGCGCTGCTTCGGCTCCATGTCGATCGAACCCTTGAAGCGCGCCCCGTCCTCGATCGTCACGCGCGGCGCGACGATGTCGCCGCGCACGCGCGACGTCTTGCGCAGGACGACCTGCTCCTCGGCGCTCATGTTGCCCTCGACCTCGCCGTCCACGAGCACGGCGCGGGCCTGGATCTCGGCCGCGACGCGCCCCTTGGCGCCGACCGTCACCACGTTCTGGCGCAGCATGATCTTGCCTTCCACGCGCCCCTCGATGACCAGGTCCTCGTCGCCCGAGACCTCGCCGCGCAGGACGATCGAAGGCGACAACACGGCGCGTTCGCCGGAGCTCGGAGCGGCGGGCGCGTGGCGCGCCGGGACCGGCTCGGCTTCCGCGCGCGCCGGCGGGGCGGGCGGCGGGGTCGGGGAGCCCGGGGCGGCGGGTTCGTTGTCTCGCTTCCACATGTCGCGATCCTCCATTCGAAGAAGGTATCAGGTCACGGCCGTCGCGCGCGAGCTATGGAGAAGTCCATGCTCCGAGCGTGGGTGTGGGAGGATTCCGGATCGATGGCCGGGCCGGACGTGCTGGTGGTCGGAGGAGGCATCGTGGGGCTCGCCACCGCGCGCGCCCTGGCGCTCGAGCACGGCCTCGGCGTCGAGCTGCTCGAGGCCGAGGCGCGCCTCGCCTCGCACCAGACCGGCCACAACAGCGGCGTCGTCCACTCCGGCCTCTACTACCGGCCGGGAAGCGTCAAGGCCGCGACCTGCGCGGCCGGCCGCGAGGCGCTCTACCGCTACGTCGCCGAGCGCGGCATCGCGCACGAGCGCTGCGGCAAGGTGGTGGTCGCGGTCGCGGAAGCGGAGCTCGCACGCCTCGACGAGCTCGAGCGGCGCGGGCGCGCCAACGGCCTCGCCGGCCTCGAGCGTCTCGACGGCGCCGGCATCCGCGCGCGCGAGCCGCGCGCGGCCGGCCTCGCCGGGCTGTGGGTGCCGGAGACGGGGATCGTGGACTACGGCGCGGTCGCGGCAGCCTTCGCCGCCGACGTGCGCGCCGCCGGCGGCACGGTGACGGCCGGGGCGCGGGTGGGACGGATCGTCGCCGGACGCGGCGCGGTCGAGGTCACCGTCGCCGGCGGCGGTCGCCGCAGCGCGCCCTTCCTGGTCGCCTGCGCCGGGCTCGAGAGCGACCGCGTGGCGCGTGCGGCCGGGCTCGAGCCGGGCGCTCGCATCGTGCCCTTCCGCGGCGACTACTTCGAGCTCGCGGCGGGCGCGCGCGGCATGGTGCGCGGCCTGATCTACCCGGTGCCCGATCCCGACCTGCCGTTCCTCGGCGTCCACTTCACGCGCCGGGTGGACGGCACGGTCGAGGCCGGGCCCAACGCGGTCCTGGCCTGGCGCCGCGCGGGCTACTCGCGCACTTCGTTCTCGCTCGCCGACGCCGCCACGACGCTCGTCTATCCGGGCTTCTGGCGCATGGCGCCGCGCCACGCCCGCGTCGCCTGGGCGGAGTACCGGCGCGCGTTCAGCCGCCGGCGCTTCGTCGCGTCACTGCGCCGGCTCGTGCCGGACCTCCGGGAGGACGACGTGCGCCGGGCCGGCTGCGGAGTGCGCGCGCAGGCGCTCGGCCGCGACGGCCGGCTGCTCGACGACTTCGTCTGGGCCGAGGCGGAGCGCATGCTGCACGTGATCAACGCCCCGTCGCCCGCCGCGACGGCGTCGCTCGCGATCGGTCGCGAGATCGCGGCGCGGGTCAAGGCCCGGCTCGAGGCGGCGGCGTGAGGGCGGCGCCCGAGAGCCGAGGAGAGGCACGATGACGCTCACGATCTACCAGGTGGACGCCTTCACGGAGCGCCCGTTCGCCGGCAATCCGGCCGCCGTCGTGCCGCTCGAGCGGCCGGCGGCGGAGCCGTGGATGCGCGACCTCGCGGCAGAGATGAACCTCTCGGAGACGGCCTTCCTCTGGCCGGAGGGTGAGGCCTGGCGGCTGCGCTGGTTCACGCCCGAGGCCGAAGTGCGGCTGTGCGGGCACGCCACGCTCGCGTCCTCGCACGTGCTCTGGGAGACGGGCCGGCTGGCCCCCGCGGCGCCGGCACGCTTCGACACCCTCTCCGGGCGCCTCGTCGCCCGTCGCCTCGGCGAGGCGATCGAGATGGACTTCCCGGCCCGGTCGGCGACGCCGGTGGCGGCGCTGCCGGGGCTGGCCGAGGCGCTCGGCGCGCAGCCGCTCGCGACCGCGCGCAGCGCCGAGGACGTCCTGGTCGAGCTCGCCGACGAGTGGACGGTGCGCGCGCTCGCCCCGGACTTCGCGGCGCTGCGCGCGCTCGACGTGCGCGGCGTGATCGCCACCGCGGCGGCCGACCCGGGGCGCGACTTCGACTTCGTGTCGCGCTTCTTCGCGCCCGCGGTGGGCGTGCCGGAGGACCCGGTGACCGGCTCGTCGCACTGCACGCTGGCGCCGTTCTGGAGTGCACGGCTGGGGCGCGCCGAGCTGACCGGCCTGCAGGTCTCGCGCCGCGGCGGCCGGGTGCGAACGCGCCTCGCAGGCGAGCGCGTGCAGCTCGGCGGCCGCGCCGTCACCGTCTTCGCAGGCGCGCTCTCCGAGGCCGCCGCGGGCTGAGGCTCAGCGCCTGCGCAGGCGCGCGAGCAGCACGCCCAGGCCGAAGCCGACGAGCGGCGCGGCGGGCAGCGCGCGACCGAGCGGGAGCCCTTCGGGCACTTCGTAGGCGAGCCAGTAGCCGAGCAGGACGGGCGCGGCGGCGAGCGCCGTGAAGGTGATCCGGTGCCGCCGCTCGGCTTCGCGGTGGGCCTCTTTGACTTCGTCGCGCGTGGCGTGGGGGTCGCCGGCGAACTCGAAGCGCTCGCGGTCGATCTCCTCGCCGCGGCGGGCGGCGACCCAGGCCGCGCCGGCGCCGAGCGCGACCAGGAGGGCGTGGAGCGGCACCACGGCGCCGCCGGGCAGCTCGGGCAGCGCTCCGTGCCCGACGCTGGCCGCGAAGCCCAGCGCGCCGAACGCCGCGGCCGCCCAGCCCGAGGCCGTCACGATCTTCGCCAGCTTCATCCTGCTCGAGACTAGCAATCAACGCGGGGCGGCGGTGCCGGGTCTCGCGTCGGGCTTCGGCGTGCCCGGGGAACCCCACGGTCGATCTCATCCTGATGGCGTGGGCGCCGAAGCCCGACGCGAGCCCCGTCCCCACCGCCCTCGGTACAGTGGGGCCCACGTCTCGCGGATCGTCCCCGAGGTCGCCGCACCCTTTTCGTCGTCTTTCCCTCTATGGGAGTCTTGGGCTTCGGACTTCACCCATGAAGGCGCGTTCGCCCCGACGGTTCCTGCGCTGGCTGCTTCTCGTGGCCGCCCTGTCGCTCGCGGCCTTCGCGCTCCACGCGTGGCTGACCTGGCCGGACGTGGCGGCGCTGGCGCGCGAGGACCCGGCAACGACCGCCTTCGTCGAGCGCTGGCGCGCGCGCGAGCGCGCGGCGGGGAGGCGCGGCGAGGCCGGGCCGCGCTTCGTCGCCTACGGGCGCATCTCGAACGAGCTGAAGCTCGCGGTCGTGGTGGCCGAGGACATCGACTTCTTCTCGCATCGCGGCTTCGCCACGACCGAGATGAAGCGCGCGCTGGAGAAGGCCTGGGAGGAGAAGGAGGCGCCGCGCGGAGCCTCGACGATCACGCAGCAGCTGGCCAAGAACCTCTGGTTGTCGCCGACGCGCAATCCCCTGCGCAAGCTCAAGGAGGCCGCGCTCACGCGCCAGCTCGAGCGCCACCTCCCGAAGCGCCGCATCCTCGAGCTCTATCTCAACGTGGTCGAGTTCGGGCCCGGGGTCTGGGGCTGCGAGAACGCCGCCCGGCGCTACTTCGGGAAGCCGGCGTCGAGCCTGGGCGAGCGCGAGGCGGCCCAGCTCGCGGCCGCCCTGCCGCGCCCCTCGACCTGGCACCCGGGGGCCGGCGGCCGCGGCTACGCCCGCCACGTCGAGCGCATCCTCGCCCGCATGCGCGGCTCCGCCTGGGTTCGCCGGGAGCTCTAGGCACCCCCGGACGCGCCGGCCCGCTTGGCCCGGCGTGGCGGACCGTGGCACGATCCGGCGCACTATCCGTCGAGACGAGACCGAGTCCGGTCTCCGGAGGTGTGCGATGTCCAGGTCCTGGATCGCGTCGTTGGCTGTTTCCCTGTTCGTCCTCGCCGTTGCGCAGCCGTCCTGGGCCGCGCGCGAGATCTCGGTCCTCCGCCTGGCGGCGGAGGCGGGCTCGCTCGCGGTCGGGGAGGAGGTCCGGATCGCCGGGCTCGCCGAGCGGGACGCCCTGCGCAGCGAGGTCTTCCGCGGCACGCGCTTCGAGGTCTTCACGCCCGACGCGAAGGTCGTCGTCATGGACGCCGCCGGCGCCCGCGAGCAGGCGCCGCCGCGCAACGTCTATCTCAAGGGCCGGTTCGAAGACGTGGCCGGCTCGCGCGTGCTGCTCTCCGTGCTCGAGAGCGGCGGCGTGCGCGGCATCGCCACCGACTGGCGCGGGGCGGCGCTCATCCTGCCCGCGCCGGGCGAAGGCGCGGGCCTGGAGGTGCGCAGGATCGACGCCGCCCGGCTCCCGAGCCGGCCGTTCGCGTGCGACAACGCCGCGCTCGGCCCCCGGCGCGGTCCGGCGCAGGCCCTCCTGGCGCCCGCGCCGGCGCTCGCCGCCGAGGCGCCTTCCACGCCGCCGCCGCCGCACACCGCGCGGGTGGCGGTCGAGACCGACTTCGAGTTCTTCTCGCTGTTCGGCAACGCGCAGGACGCGACCAACTACGTCGCCGACGTGATCGCCTATCTCTCGCTCCTCTACGAGGACGAGGTCGGCACCGCGATCTCGCTGCCCTACCTGCGGCTGTGGAGCACCGCCGCGGATCCCTGGAATCAGACCAGCACCATCTGCAACCTGCTCGACTTCGGCAAGGTCTGGAACGACACGCAGGCGGCGGTGTCGCGCACCATCGTCCACATGATGAGCGGCAAGAACAACGGCGGCGGCGTGGCCTGGATCGGCGTGCTCTGCCAGGCAGCCTTCAACTACGACGCGACCGGCGCCGGGTGCACGTTCACGGGGACCTCCAACTACGGCGGCCACTACGGCTACACCGGTACGATGGACGGAGACTTCCTCTACGAGAGCCCCGGGGTGCTCTGGGACGTCGTCGCCACCGCGCACGAGATCGGGCACAACTTCGACTCGCCGCACACCCACTGCTACGGCAACGTCGGCGGCAACCCCAATCCGGTGGACGGCTGCTACAACGGCCAGTGCGGCGGCTCGGGCTGCTACTGCGGCTCCCAGGGCCCGCCCGGCCCGGGCACCGTGATCGGCGGCACGCTCGGCACCGGGGCGGGCACGGTGATGAGCTACTGCCACCTGCTCTCGGGCGGCTTCTCGAACGTGACCTTCACCTTCGGCGAGGGCCATCCGTTCGGCGTGCTCGCCAGCCGGGTGCCGGACCAGATGATGGCCCACGTGGCGTCCGTGTCGGGCTCCAACCCGTCCTGCCTCGCCTTCGTGCCGGGCACGAGCGTCATCTTCCGGGACGGCGTCGACCAGGGGACGACCGCCAACTGGAGCGTCGTCGCGCCCTGACGGCGCGGCCGGTGCGGGGTCGCCGTTGGGTGACCAGGCGCCGCGCTTGACAGCCGCAGGACGCTCTGGTCTCATGCCCCGCACGATGACGCGACCGGCCACGATCCGCACGCCCGATCCGGGCACCTGCTGGCGTGGCCGCGCCCAGCACCGCTTGAGCTGACGGCCGGAGCCTGCCGCTCCGGCCCGACGGGCCCGGGGCGAGACGCGATTCCATCCGCCGTCGAAGCGCCGACCTCCTTCGGGCCCACCGGGGGAGGTCTTTCGGTTTCATGGACCCGAGATCTAGCGATTCACCCGCGCGCGCGACGCTGATCGCGACCGTGACCGAGCCGGCGGCGCTCGAGCCGGCCGCGCTCGAGCGGCTCGCGGTGGAAGCGGACTGGCTCGAGGTGCGCGCGGACCTGGTCGGGGACGTCGATCCCGGGGTCCTGCGCGCGAGCTTCGCGGGGCGCCTCCTCTACACCCTGCGCAGCCGCGCCGAGGGCGGTGCGTTCGCGGGCCGCGGCGAGGCGCGGCGGCGCCGGATCTCGGCGGCCGCCGGCGGCTACGACCTGGTCGACCTCGAGGCCGACCGCGACCTCGCCTCCGAGCTGCTCGAATCGATCCCGCCGGAGCGGCGGCTGGTCTCCTGGCACGGCCCGGCCACCGACCTGGCCGGCCTGCGCTCGCGCTTCCTGCACCTGACCCGGGTCCCGGCCGCGTTCTACAAGCTGGTGCCGCGCGCCGATCACCCGGGCGAGGAGATGGTCCCGCTCGAGCTGCTCGCCGAGCTCGGACGGCGCGACGTGGCGGCCTTCGCCGGCGGCGAGATCGGCTTCTGGACGCGCCTGCTCGCGCCGCGGCTGGGCGCGCCCCTGGTCTACGGCGCCGCCGGAGCGCGCGCGGCGGCGCCGGGCCAGCCGACGCTCGAGCGCCTGCGGCGCGACTACGGCCTGCCCGAGCTTGCGCCGGTCGAGCGCCTGTTCGGGATCGTCGGCTCGCCGGCGCTCGCCTCGCTCTCGCCGCGGCTGCACAACGCCGCCTACCGCGCGCTCGGCCTGCCGGCCCTCTATGTGCCGTTCGAGGCGCCGCAGTTCGGGGACTTCTGGCTGGAGATCGTCGAGAGCGAGGCCCCTGCGGCGCTCGGATTCCCGCTCGGCGGCCTGTCGGTGACCACGCCGCACAAGGACGTGGCGTTCGCGGTCGCGGGCGCCACCAGCCCGCTCGCCAACCGCCTCCAGGCCGCCAACACGCTGACCCTGCGCGACGGCGTCTGGGAAGGCGAGTCGACCGACGCAGAGGGGGTCGTGGCGGCGCTCGCGGCGCGCGGCATCGAGGCGCGCGGGCGCCGCGCAGCGGTGGTGGGGTGCGGCGGTGCCGGGCGCGCGGCCGCGCTCGGCCTGTCGCTCGCCGGAGCGCAGGTGTCGATCGTCAATCGCGGCAGCGAGCGCGGGCTCGCGGCGGCGCGCGCCCTGGGCCTGCCCTTCGTGCCCCTGGCCGAGCTCGACGTCGAGCCCTACCGCCTGATCGTGCACGCGACGCCGCTCGGCCGCGGTGCCGCCGACGAGCTGCCACTGCCGGTGGCGAGACTGGCGCCGGGCACCGCGGTGGTCGACCTCGTCTACGGCGAGGCCCCGACGCGCCTGGTCGAGGAGGCGCGCCGGCGCGGCCTGGTGGCGGTCGACGGGCGCGAGGTGCTCCTGCGCCAGGCGGCGCCCCAGTTCCTGGCCATGACCGGCCGGGCGCTCCCGCTCGACGTGGCGGCGGGCGCGCTCGGGCTCGAGGTCGTACCATGAGCGAGCCGCGACCCGTCGTACCGCGCGTGCGCGAGTTGCTCGCGGAGACGCTCACGCCGTTGGCCGCCTACCAGCGCCTGGCCGGGATCTCGCCGGTGCGCTTCCTGTTCGAGAGCGTGACCGGGGGCGAGCGCGTGGCGCGCTTCAGCTTCCTCGGCGCCGGCCCGCGCGCGCTCCTGCGCCTGGCTCCGGACGCGCTCGAGATCGAGCGCGGCGGCGTGCGCGAGCGGATCCCCGGGCCGCCGCTCGAGGCCCTGAGAGCGCAGGTCTCGGGCTTCGCGGCGGCGCGCGGGCCGGTGCCCTTCTCCGGTGGCTTCGTGGGCACCTTCGGCTTCGACCTCGTGCGCCTGATCGAGCGCCTCCCGGGCCGGCCGCCCGACCCCTGGCGGCTGCCGGTGGCGGTGCTCGGCCTGTTCGACGCCGTGGTCGCCTTCGACCACGCCGAGCAGAAGCTGCTGCTGATCGCCAACGAGATCGAGGGCGAGACCGGCGCCGGCGACGCCGAGGCGGCGCTCGACCGGCTCGAGGCGGCGTTGTCGAGCCCGTTGCCGGCGCGCGCGGTGCGCCTGCCCGAGCGGCCGCCGCCGCCCGTCGCGCCGGACTCGGTGAGCCTCTCCGGCGAGGCCTTCCAGCACGCGGTGCGCGTCGCCAAGGAGCACATCGCGGCGGGCGACATCTTCCAGGTCGTCCTCGCGCGCCGTGCGACGAAGCGCACCGCGGCCTCGCCGGTAGCGCTCTATCGCGCCCTGCGCCGGATCAACCCGAGCCCCTACATGGTCCTGCTCGAGCTGCCCGAGGGGGCGCTGGTCGGCGCCTCGCCCGAGGCCCTGGTGCGCAAGGACGGCGCGCGCGTGACGACGCGCCCGATCGCAGGCACCCGCCGGCGTGGCGCCGACGCCGCCGCAGACGAGCGGCTCGCCGCGGAGCTGCTCGCCGATCCCAAGGAGCGCGCCGAGCACGTCATGCTGGTCGACCTCGGCCGCAACGACCTCGGCCGGGTCTGCCGCCCGGGCAGCGTGCGCGTCGCCTCGTTCCTCGAAATCGAGCGCTACAGCCACGTGCTGCACCTGGTCTCCGCGGTCGAGGGCGAGCTCGCGCCCGGGCGCGACGCGCTCGACACGCTGCTCGCCGCTTTCCCGGCCGGCACCGTCTCGGGCGCGCCCAAGCTGCGCGCGATCGAGATCCTGGACGCGCTCGAGCCCGAGGCGCGCGGCTTCTACGCGGGCGCCACCGGTTACCTGTCCTTCGCCGGCGACCTCGACACCTGCATCACGATCCGCACCCTGTTCGCGCACGCGGGCGAGGTGGCGGTGACCGCCGGCGCGGGCATCGTCGCCGACTCGGACCCCGCGCTCGAGCTCCAGGAGACCGAGAACAAGGCGGCCGCGCTGCTGGCCGCCGTGGCGCTCGCCGAGGAGCTGGAGGCGCGCGCGTGATCGTGGTCGTCGACAACTACGACTCGTTCACCTACAACCTCGTGCAGCTGCTCGCGGTGGCGGGCGCCGAGCTCGAGGTGGTGAGGAACGATGCCGTCACGGTGGACGACCTGCTGGCGCGGCGCCCGGCCGGCATCCTGATCTCGCCCGGCCCGGGGCGACCGGAGGAGGCCGGCCTCTGCCTGCCGCTGCTCGCCCGGCGTCCGGCGCTGCCGATCTTCGGCGTCTGCCTGGGCCACCAGGCCCTGGCCGCCGCGTGCGGCGGCACGGTGGGCCGCGCCCCCGCGCCGCGCCACGGCAAGACTTCGTTCGTCACCCACCGCGGCGAGGGTCTGTTCGCGGGCGTGCCGAGCCCGTTCGAAGCGACGCGCTACCACTCGCTGCACGTCGAGGAGGCGAGCCTGCCGGGCGAGCTCGAGGCGGTGGCGTGGAGCGCGGACGACGGCCTGGTGATGGCCCTGCGCCACCGCGAGCTGCCCTGGTGGGGCGTGCAGTTCCACCCCGAATCGGTGCTCACCGCCGCGGGTCCACGGCTGGTCGGGAACTTCCTCGCCCTGTGCCGGGCGCAGGCCGGGGCAACGGCTTGAGCGAATCGGCGATCCTGGCCCGGCTGATCGCGCGCGAGGACCTCGCGGGCGCCGAGGTCGAGGCGCTGATCGGCCGCATCGTCGACGGGCGCGTTCCCGACTCGCTGGTCGCCGCCCTGCTCGCGGCGCTCGCCACCAAGGGCGAGACCGCCGGCGAGATCGCGGGCGCGGCGCGCGCCCTGCGCGCGCGCGTGCGCGCGGTTTCGCACCGTTGCTCACGGGTTCTCGACACCTGCGGCACCGGCGGCGACGGCCGCGGCACCTTCAACGTCTCGACCGCGGCGGCGTTCGTCGCCGCTGCCGGCGGCGCGGTGGTGGCCAAGCACGGCAACCGCGCGATCTCCTCACGCTCGGGCAGCGCCGACGTGCTGGCCGCGCTGGGCGTCGCGATCGAGGTCGAGCCCGAGGTCTCGGCGCGCCAGCTCGAGTCGCTCGGGCTGGCCTTCCTGTTCGCGCCCCTCCACCATCCCGCCATGAGGGCGGTGGCGCCGGTGCGCCGCGCGCTCGGCGTGCGCACGGTGTTCAACCTGCTCGGTCCGCTCTCCAACCCGGCGGGCGCGCGCCGCCAGCTGCTGGGCGTCTACGCCGCCGACCGGGTCGAGCCGGTGGCGCGCGTGCTCGCCGAGCTGGGCAGCGAGCACGCGCTGGTCGTGCACGGCCGCGACGGCCTGGACGAGATCACCACCACGGCCCCGACCCTGGTCGCCGAGGTGCGGGCCGACGGCATCCGCAGCTACGAGATTGCGCCCGCCGACCTCGGCCTCCCCGTGGCGCGCCTCGACCAGCTCGCCGGCGGCACGCCCGAGGAGAACGCGCGCCGCCTGGAGCAGGTGCTCGAGGGCGGCCATGGCGCGCTCGGCGACCTGGTGGCCGCCAACGCCGGCGCCGCGCTCTACGTCGCAGGCCTGGCGCCGACCCTGCGCGCGGGCGTCGACGGTGCGCGCGCCATCCTCGCCTCCGGCGCGGCGCGCGACCGGCTCGAGCAGCTGAGGTCGTTCCGGTGAGCGGCCGGGAGCCTGCGTGACGGTGCCGGACGTGCTCTCGCGCATCGTCGAGGCGCGGCGCCGGCGCTACGCGCCGGCCGCGGGCGGCGAGCTCGCCGCGCCCCTGGCGCGGGAGCGCGCGGCCGTGCTTCCCCCCACCCATCCCTTCCTGGCCGCGCTCGCGGCGCGCGCCGGACGGGCGGCGATCGCGGAGGTCAAGATGGGGTCGCCGCGGCTGGGCTCGCTCGCCGGGCGCTTCGATCCCCTCCGGCAGGCCGCCGCCTACGCCGCCGCGGGCGCCGCCGCGCTCTCGGTCGTGGTCGAGCCCGACTTCTTCTTCGGCTCGTGGGAGCTGCTCGCGCGCTGCCGGGCGGCGAGCGGCCTGCCCGCGATCGCCAAGGACTTCGTGGTCTCGGAGCGGCAGCTCGACCAGGCGCGCGAAGCGGGTGCCTCGGCGATCCTGCTCGTCGGCGCGCTCTACTCCGGCGACGAGCTCGGGGCCTGGGCGGGCGCGGCGCGCGAGCGCGGCCTGGCGCCCCTGGTCGAGCTCCACGACGAGGCCGACCTCGCCCGGCTCGCCGGCGCCGCCTGGGAGCTGGTCGGGGTCAACCACCGCGACCTGCGCACCTTCGAAGTGGACTTCGAGCGCGGCGCGCTCCTGGCGCCGCGCCTGCCGGCCGGCGCGCTCAAGGTCGCGGAGAGCGGCATCGCCCGGCGCGCCGACGTCGAGCGCCTCGCCGCGGCCGGCTTCGACGCCTTCCTGGTGGGCGAGAGCCTGCTGCTCGCCGAAGATCCGGGCGCCAGGCTCGGGGAGCTGTTCGGATGACCGGCGCGATCCACCCGCGGCCCACGGTCAAGATCTGCGGCGTCACGCGCCCGGAGGACGCCGCGCTGGCGGCCCGGCTGGGCGCCGACCTGATCGGGATCAACTTCTGGCCGCGCTCGCCGCGCTGGGTGGCCGACCCGATCCGGGCACGGGAGATCGTCGCCGCGGCGCGCGCGACGAGCGCGCCGGTCGGGGCCGTCCGGGTCGTGGGCGTGTTCGTGAACGAGGCGCCCGCAGCCATCGAGGAGCGGATCGAGTCGGCCGGGCTCGACCTCGTGCAGCTCCACGGCGACGAGCCGGACGAGCTGCTCGACCGCTTCGCCCCGCGCGCGCTGCGGGCGCTCCGGGCCCGAGCGGCGGGCGCGGCGCCGGTGGCTTCCGGCGGCGCCGAGGTACCGGAGAGCCACGACCGGAACGGCCCGCACCCCCTTCAATGGCAGTCGTTCGAACCGGATCGCCGCCTCGTCGCCTGGATCCTCGACGCCCCCGCAGGCGCGCGCTACGGCGGCACCGGCGAGGCCTGGGACTGGTCCCAGGCGCGCGCGCTGGTGGCGGCGGCGGCCTCGCCGGTGCTGATCGCGGGCGGCCTGCGGCCCGGCCTGGCGCGCGCCGCGCTCGCGGCGTCGGGCGCGGCCGGGGTCGACGTCGCCTCCGGGGTGGAGTCGGCGCCGGGCGTGAAGGATGCTGAGAGAATGCGGCGGTTGATCGAGGAGGTGCGCGTTGAAGTGGGCTAGGAACCGACGCGGGTGGCCCGACCGGGCGGGCCGGTTCGGCGGCTACGGCGGGCGTTACGTGCCGGAGACGCTGATGGCGCCGCTCGAGGAGCTCGCGCGCGCCTATGACCACGCCCGCCGCGACCGTGCCTTCAAGCGGCGCCTGGACGACCTGCTGGCGAGCTACGCGGGCCGGCCGACGCCGCTGTGGCCCGCGGAGCGGCTCTCGCACGAGGTCGGCGGCGCGCGCATCGTGCTCAAGCGCGAGGACCTGCTGCACACCGGCGCGCACAAGCTCAACAACGCGCTCGGACAGGCGCTGCTCACGCGCGCCATGAAGAAGGACCGCGTGGTGGCCGAGACCGGGGCCGGCCAGCACGGCGTCGCCACCGCGACCGCGGCGGCGCTGCTCGGGCTCGAGGCCACGGTCTACATGGGCACCGAGGACATGCGCAGGCAGCATGTGAACGTCGAGCGCATGCGCCTGCTCGGAGCCGAGGTGGTGGGCGTGGAGTCGGGCTCGCGCACGCTCAAGGACGCCATCAACGAGGCGCTGCGCGACTGGGTGACCAACGTGCGCACCACCCACTACCTGCTCGGCTCGGTGCTCGGCCCCGATCCCTTCCCGCGCATGGTGCGCGACTTCCAGCGCGTGATCGGCGAGGAGGCCCGCGTCCAGCTCCGGCGCCGCTACGGCCGGCGCTCACCCGACCTCGCGGTCGCCTGCGTGGGCGGCGGCTCGAACGCCATCGGCCTGTTCTCGGCCTTCCTCGGCGATCCGCACGTGCGCCTGATCGGCGTCGAGGCGGGCGGGCGCGGCCACCGGCCCGGCGAGCACGCCGCGCGCTTCGGTGGCGGGGGAGCGGCGGTGGGAGTCCTGCACGGGACCCGGACGCGTGTGCTCCAGGACGCGGAGGGTCAGATCGCCGCCACGCACTCGGTGTCGGCCGGCCTCGACTATCCGGCGGTGGGTCCGGAGCACGCGGCGCTGGCCGAGCTCGGGCGCATCGAGTACACCTCGGCCACCGACCGCGAGGCGGTGGCGGCGTTCCACCTGCTCGCCGAGACCGAGGGCATCCTGCCTGCGCTCGAGAGCGCGCACGCGGTGGCCGAGGCGGTC
Source organism: Acidobacteriota bacterium (assembly GCA_017860005.1). Lineage (GTDB taxonomy): Bacteria > Acidobacteriota > Thermoanaerobaculia > Multivoradales > JAGPDF01 > JACTMI01. The sequence continues at coordinate 27,139 of JAFNAE010000009.1, forward strand.
CGGCGCGCGCGCCGCCTGTCGCGCCGCGCGCTCGTGCTGGTCAATCTCTCGGGGCGCGGCGACAAGGACCTCGAGTCGGTGCTGGCCTACGACCGCGCGCGCGCGGAGGCCGCGCCGTGAGCGGACGTGGCGCGCTCGCCGCGGCCTTCGCCGCCGCGCGACGCGAGGACCGTGCCGCCTTCGTGCCGTTCCTGATGGCGGGCGATCCCACCCTCGAAAGGACGGGCGAGCTGGTGGGCGCGCTCGCCGGCGCGGGCGCCGACGTGATCGAGCTCGGCGTGCCGTTCTCCGACCCGATCGCCGACGGGCCGGTCAACCAGGCCGCCGCGGAGCGTGCCCTGGCGGCCGGCACCCGGCTCGCGGGTATCCTCGAGCTGGTCTCGCGGATCCGGCGGCGCGTGGAGGCGCCGATCGTGCTCTTCAGCTACTTCAACCCCATCCTGCGCTACGGCCCGGCGCGCTTCGCGGAGCACGCGTCGGCGTCGGGCGTGGACGGCCTCCTGTGCGTCGACCTGCCGCCCGAAGAGGCGGCGGCGGAGGTGCTTCCTGCCCTGCGCGCGCAGCGGCTCGACCCCGTCTTCCTGCTCGCGCCGACCTCGACCCGCGAGCGCGTCCGGGCCGTGGCGCGCGCGGGATCCGGCTTCGTCTACTACGTCTCGCGCACCGGCGTCACGGGCGAGCGCGCGGCGCTGCCCGCCGGGCTGGCGAGCGAGGTCCGGGCGCTGCGCCGCGCGCTGGACCTGCCGGTCGCGGTGGGCTTCGGACTCTCGACTCCGGAGCAGGTCGCGGCGGTGGCGCGCGTCGCCGACGGCGCCGTGGTGGGCAGCGCGCTGGTGCGCTTCGCCGCCGAGCACGCGGGCGAGCCGGACCTGCTGCCGCTCTTCGCCCGGCGCGCGGCCCGGCTCGCCGCCGCGACCCGCCGCGGCTGACCGGGGCGGGAATGGCGCACGAGGTCCACGTCGTCGAGGCGCGCACGCACGGGCGATTCCTGGTGCGCGCTCCGCAGGGAGTGGCGCGCGGCGTGCTGGTCGGCTTCCACGGCTACATGCAGGACGCCGCGATCCTGCTCGACGAGCTCGCCGCCATTCCCGGCGCGGAGCGCTGGGCGCTGGTCTCGGTGGACGCCCTGCACGCGTTCTACGCGCGCAGCTCGGGCACCGGCCGCGTCGTGCGCGGCTGGATGACGCGGGACCTGCGCGAGGAGGCGATCGAGGACAACGTGCGCTACGTGCGCGACGTGATCGAGCGTACGCGCGCGCGCTTCGGCTGGCGCCTGCCGGTGGTCGCGCTCGGCTTCTCCCAGGGCGCCTCGATGGCCTGGCGGGCGGCGCTGCTCGCCGGCCACGAGACGGCGGCCGTGGCGGCGCTCGGCGGCGACCTTCCCCCCGAGCTGGCCGGGCTCGCGGCCGGTGCCCCGTTCCCGCGCCGGGCGCTGCTGGCGCGCGGCGAGAGCGACGAGTGGTACACGGCCGAGAAGATCGCCGCCGACCGCGCCCGCCTGGCGGCGCGCGGCGTCGAGCTGACCGAGCTGGTCTTCGCGGGCGGCCACGAATGGACCGGCGCCTTCGCCGCCGCGGCCGGCGCCCTGCTCGAGCGGGCGGGGGCGGCCTAGCGCGAGGGCTCGCGCCGCGTGGTCCGGCTCCGGTAGGCGCCTTCGAGCGAGCGCAGGCTCGCCACCCACTTCTCGAGGTGGCCGATGTGCTGGATCACCGAGAGGCCGGGCAGCGCGCCTCCGGCCGCCTTGTTGGGCAGATAGGCGGAAACCACGCCGAGCAGCACCGGCTGGCCGGCCTCGTCGACGTGGAAGGCGGGACCGCCGGAGACGCCGTTGACCGCGACGCCGTCCACCAGGTAGGTCTGCTGCTCCGCGTTCCACGAGCTGATGCGGCCCGAGAAGAAGCAGAGCCGGTCGCGCGCCACGCTCGGGAAGCCGACCCAGCCGACCTCGACGCCCACCCGGTAGGCGACGTGCTCGGGCGTCATCGGCAGCAGGGTGTCGGGCAGCGGGAAGTCGTCACGCAGGAAGACGAGCGCCGCGGTGTCGGTCTCCTCGTCGATCACGATCGAGCGCTCGGTGGGGCGCAGCAGGCGCTCGAATCCGGACGCGGCGTGCTCGATGCGCACCGGCTGCTCCCAGGCCGAGGCGTGGGCGAGCGCGTGCGCCGCGGTCGCGAAGCCGCAGATGCCGCCTTCGGCCGCGACCGCGAACAGGAACGCGGAGCCGGCGTGCTCGGGGGTCGAGAGGCGCACCACGTAGGGCCGCACCGCCTCGACGGCCTCCTGCCAGAGTATGTCGGTCATCGCACCTCCGCTCGCGTCCGCGCCTCGGATCGTCGGCTCAGTCTAGCAATGCCGCCTGAGGGCGAGATCAGGGCGCGACCGCCTCCGAGCTCCCGCCCATGCCCCGGCGCGCCGCCGCCACCGCGGCCGCGCAGAGGCCGCAGACGGCAGCGAAGGCGGCCAGGCCGACGAGGCCGACCCAGTCGCCGATCTCGCGCGGCAGCAGCAGCTCTCCTAGCGGGGTGGCGAGATCGAACGCCGCGCCCGGCGTGGCGCGCATCGTCTTGATCGCCGCCATGGCGGCGAGCAGGAGCGCGCCGCCGGCCAGGGCCACGCAACCGGCGACCACGCCACGCGCGGCGAGCGCGCCGCGGCCGAGCGGCGGTCCGACGACCCTGCCGTGCTCGACGGCGAGGGCCGGCTCGCGGGTCCCGATCGGAACGAAGCGCGCGAGCAGCACGAGGCCGGGGATGCCTGCGAGCATGGTCAGCCAGAAGAAGCTGGTCCAGCCCATGGCGTCGGCGGCGAAGCCGCTGATCGGGCCGGTGAGCAGGCGCGGGATGCCGAACAGGCTCGACAGCAGGGCGTACTGGGTCGCCGAGAAGCGTTTCTCGGTCAGGCGCAGCAGCAGCACCAGGAAGGCGCCGGTGCCCAGCCCCTGGGTGAAGCTTTCGAAGCCCATGGCGCCGTACATGAGCGGCCGGTTGACCGCGCTCTCCGCGACCAGGATGTAGCCGACGTTGGACAGGATCTGGATGACGCCGAAGAGCCAGAGCGCGCGCCCGAGCCCGAGCGAGGTGGTGAGCACGCCCCCGAGCAGCGCCCCGACCGAGGTCGCGACCGCCCCGGCGGTGCCGAGCGCGACGCCGCGGTCGAACGCGGAGTAGCCGAGGTCGACCAGGAAGGGGCGGAGCAGCGCCTGCGCCAGGTTGTCGGCGAGCTTGTAGAAGAGCACGAAGAGCAGGATCTCGAGCGCGCGATGGCGGGCGAGGATGCCGAGGAACGGCTCCCACACCGCCGCCCGCAGGGTGCGGGGAGCGACCACCGCCTCCTCGGGCTCGGGCGCGCGCAGGGTGACGAAGAGGAAGGGCAGGTGCGCGACCGCGAGCACCACGAGCACCACCGGCCACGACCAGCGCGCCGCGAAGGTGATGGCGATGGCGCCGGCGAGGTACATCGCCGCGCGGTAGAGCGCGATCTTGGCGCCCACCGCCGGCCCCTGCTCCTCGGGCCGCAGGACGTCGACCGTGTAGGCGTCGTAGGCGATGTCGTAGGTCGCCGAGGTGAAGGCGATGGCGAGCGCCAGCACCCCGACCACCCAGGGCGCCTCGGGGTGCGAGCCGACGCCGGCCAGGGCCAGCGTGGTGGCGAAGAGCGCGACCTGCGCGATCACGATCCAGCCGCGGCGACGCCCCAGGAAGGGCGGCACCCAGCGGTCCATGACCGGCGACCAGAGGAACTTGAACGTCCACGGGGCCTGGGCGAGCGTGATCAGGCCGACCACCCGCAAGTCGACCCCGGTCGAGCGCATCCAGTCCGGGATCGCGATCCAGACCAGGCCGAGCGGCATCCCGGAGGAGAAGGAGAGCAGGGCGACCGAGGCCGTCCGCCAGGACGTCATCGCGACGCGCAGGCTCGCCCACATGCCGGGCCGGCGCGGCGGCGACTGCGGCGGATCGCTCGGCATCGCGGGATCCTAAGTCAAAGCCAGGAAGGGTAGGAAAGAAGACAGAGACGAAGAGCTCCACAGAGGGATGCGTGAACGGGAGGCGACCGTGGGTCGGTACCGCGGGCGAGGCGGGTGGAGCGCCCGGCCCCGGGCGCGGAGCGGTCACCGGCGACACGGCGCCGGCGCCAAGGTGGCCGCGCGGACAGGCCAGCGCCGCGCCCGCGGGGCTCTCCCTTCTGGGGAGCCTTTGCTTCCGCCTCTGACCTCGCGCCTGCTGGCGCCGGTGTCGTCGCGGCGGCGGCCGGCGGGCGGGGTCAGGTCCGGGCGGTGTCGGCCCGCTTCGGTTTCTTGTCCTCGCGCGGCTTCGGCTCGACCACCGCTGCGGTGCGCTCGAGCATGCGGCCGGGGGCCTCGCGGCCGGTCAGGAAGGTGGTGTCGAGCGGGTAGACGAGCGGATCGAAGATCACGAAGTAGAAGTGCCAGACCACGATGGCCAGGGTCGCCAGCACGGCCTCGTAGAAGTGCACCACGGTGGCGACGTCGCTCGCCCACTTGGGCAGGTTGGCGAGGCTCCAGTTCTCGAACCAGAGGATGAAGCCGGTGACCGCCATGACCAGCGTGCCCCAGACCAGCGCCAGGTACTCCGCCTTCTCGGCGTAACCGAGCGGCGGCGACTGCGGCATCTCGACGCGCTTGCCGAAGAACCACATCAGCTTCTCGCGCAGCTCGTGCACGTCGTGCAGGGTCGGCAGCATGTTCTTGATGCAGGCGCGCGCGCGGCGATCGAGGGCGATGTGGACGGCGTGAAAGGCGAACGCCGCGAGCATCACCAGGGCGGCGCCGCGGTGGAGCCAGCCGCGGACGGTGAAGCTCGCCTCCCAGGCGAGCAGGGGGCGGGCCCACCATCCCTCGGGGTACTTGAGCGCAAAGCCGCTCCAGACCAGCGCGATGAAGCTGGTCAGCAGCAGCCCGTGCGCGATGCGGAAGCCCCCCGACATGCGCCGCCGGCGGGCCGCGATCGGCACGATCGGGCGCGTGAACGGCGTGCGCGCCTTGCGCCGGAGGTCGAGCAGGTTGTGGAGAGCCATGCCGCCGATGGTCAGCCAGATCAGCCAGAGGTAGGCGTTGCGCACCCAGTAGACGGCCGGATGGGCGGTCTCCTTGTCGCCGGGAAGCACGTGCACTTCACCGATCGCGAAGCTCGCCCCCGCCCCGGGGTGGCAGTTGCCGCAGGTCGCCGCCAGGTTGGCCGGCGCGATGTGCGAGCGCGGGTCGGAGGAGGGCAGGATGTCGTGCACGCCGTGGCAAGAGGCGCAGTTGGCGACGGTGACGCTGCCGGAGCGGCCGGCGAGGCCGTGGAAGCTGTCCTCGAACGCCGTGACCGCGGTATCCGTGAGGCCGAACTTCTCGGTCACGCGCAGGTCGCCGTGGCAGCGTCCGCAGGTCATCTTGGGCACGTTGGAGGCGAACACCGGCGAGCCCTTGTCGGCGGGGCCCAGGATGCGATGCTCGCCGTGGCAGTCGGAGCACACGGGAGACTCGCCGATGCCGCGCGCCGCGGCCTGGCCGTGGACGCTGTCCGCGAAGGTGGCCGAGATCTCGGCGTGGCATTCGGCGCAGGTGGATGGGACGTTCGCCCGGTTGACGCGCGAGGCGGGGTCCTCGCCCGGACGGATGTCGTGGCTGCCGTGGCAGGAGCTGCAGGTGGCGGCGTGCTCGCCGGCCGCAACGGCGCGCGCGTGGACGCTCGCCTCGTAGGCCGCGATCGGCTGCACCAGCCGGATGCCCTCCTTGGCGCCCATCTCGGGGTCCGAGTGGCAGGCCCCGCAGGTGGTGGCGAGCCGGGTCGGGTGCACCGGCGAAGCGGCGTCGTCGCGCGCGCGCAGCGCGTGCGTGGGCCCGTGGCAGGAGGTGCAGCCCGGGTGCTTGAGGTCGGGCGCGTCGGGGCGGCCGTGGACGCTCGTCGCCAGCCCCTCGGTGATGTCGGAGTGGCAGCTCGCGCACGAAGCGCGCGCATCAGCGGCCGGATGCGGGTAGTCCTCGTGCCCGGCGTGGCAGTCGGCGCAGGCGATGCCCGCCTGGCCGTGCACGGTCGCCTCCCAAGCGGCGGCCTGGACCACGAGGGCGGCGTCGCCGACGTTGTCCTCCGTGTCGTGGCAGGACAGGCACTCCTCGGCGGCGGCGAGCGCCGCCGGAGCGGCCAGGAGCGCGGCCACCAGGCCGCACAACAGGATCCATCTGCGAGGGTGCGCCATGATTGCCTCCCTGTCGCGAGCGCGGCGTTCCGCGCCGGGTGCGTCGCTCCGGCTCAGCGATACCCGAACAACATGGCGTACACGATCAGCACGATCAGCGTCAGCCCGATGGCGAGCGCGACGAAGCCGAAGACCCGGGCCGCCCGTTCGGCCTCGCTCGGGATCGGCCCCACCAGGTGCTCCTCGAGCTGCCCGGTGCGCACCAGCTCGGCGTACTCGTCCGGCTTGTCGTGCTGCAGCTCCTCGACGGTCATGCGCCCGGTGAAGATGACCGGATCCATCGGGAACTTGTCGGGCCGGAAGTGCGTGTTGAAGAAGTGGATCGTGAAGATGAAACCGACCGCGAGCAGCGCTTCGTCGCTGTGCACGATCGTCGCCACGTTGATGGACCAGCCGGGCAGGATGCGCGTGAGCAGCTCGGGGAACCAGAGCACGAACCCCGTCGAGCCGATCACCATCACGCCCCAGAACACCGCGAAATAGTCGAACTTCTCCCAATACGTGTACCGCCCGTACGACGGCCGCGGACCGCGGCCGAAGAACCACTTCATCGAGCCCCACACGTCGCCGAGGTCGCGCGGGTGGAACAGAATCGTGTCGGGTCCGGCCAGCAGCTGCCGCCAGGTCCTCCCCGCTGCGCGCCGCCGCCGGTTCACGTCCCAGACATGGACGGCGAACACCGCGATCAGCACGAGCGCGGCCAGTCGGTGCAGCACCGCCATGGTCGGCTGGCCGCCGAACAGGCGCGCGATGACCTGCGCCCACCCCGCGTAGGAGAACTTGATCGCCATCCCGGACAGCGCGAGCGTGAAGAAGGAGAGCAGCATGAAGAGGTGCTGGAGGCGCTGGAAGCGGGTGAAGCGGCGGTAGAGCTTCTCGTGACCGGCCAGCCGCGCCGCGGCCTTGACGTGACGCCACTGGTCGTGGGTGCGCCAGAGCCGGATCAGCCACGCCAGCGTGTGCAGCAGCGCGAAGAAGAGCGTGCCGACGAGCAGCGCGGTCATGAACCGGAACGACCAGAACAGCCAGGGGAAGCGGTCGCGGTCGTGGTGGGTGGCGTGGGTGAGGTAGCCCGCGAAGCGCCGGTTCGAGCCCGGATGGCACTGGGCGCAGGTGGCGACCACGTTGGCGCGGCTGAGCGTGGAATCGGGGTTCGAGGTGGGCAGGATCTGATGGCTGCCGTGGCAGTCCGAGCACTTGGCGGCACCCTCGGTGCCGAGCATGGAGACCTTGCCGTGGAAAGTCTCGAAGAAGGTCTCGGCCTCCTCGGTGTGGCACTGGCCGCACTGCTCCATCATTCGCGTGCGGAAACCGGGCAGGTCGGCGCGCGCGATCGAGTGCGAGCTGTGGCAGTCCTCGCACACCGGCAGGCGCTTGCCGTCCTTCGGCTCTCCGGTAGCGTGGATGCTCTTGGCGAACGCCTCGGCGACGCCATGGTGGCACAGGCCGCAGGTGGCGGGCAGGTTGGCGGGGTTCACGGACGACTTCGGGTCGTCGGGCGGCAGCTCGCCGTGCGAGGTGTGGCAGTTCACGCACGTGGCGGTCACCACCAGGCCGCTCTGGGTGAGGCCCTTGCCGTGGATCGAGTCGGCGTAGCTGGCGACGATGTCGGGCACCTCGGCGTGGATGCGGACCGCGGCCTTCTCGCCCGCTCGGTGGCAGCGGGCGCACAGGGCCGGCACGTTGCGCGCGAAGGTGGGGGAGGTCGGCAGCCGCTTGCTCTGGGTGGCGTGCTGCGAGTGGCAGTCGAGACAGCCCGGCGCGTCGCCGTCGCCCTCGGCGGCCAGCCGGCCATGGATGCTCGACTGGTACTGGTCGACCTGGGCGGCGTGGCAGACGCCGCACTGGACGGGAGTGCGGATCGTCTCGCACGGCCGGTCGTGCGAGGGCGCCACCTCGCTGTGACACTGGGCGCAGGCGATCTTGGCGTGGGCGGCGTTCTCGTAGGCGACTGGATCCACGAACAGCGAATGGCTGGCTCCGTCCCGCTCGACCGCGAAGTCTGGCTTGCCGTGGCAGGTCAGGCAGTCCCGGTTGGCCATCCCCGCTTCGTAGAACACCTTGCGCACCTTGTGCGGCTGGTGGCATTCCACGCACACCGGGACGCGATGCGGCTCGTTCTCCCAGAGCTTGCCGTCGATGACCTTGCGGTGCACCTCCTCGATCTGCGCGTGGCACTGCGTGCAGGTCGCGACGATACTGCCCTGGCTGATGCTCGACTTCGGGTCGGTGTGCGGCAGGATGTGGTGCGGCGTGTGGCACGACGTGCACACCGCGGTGACCGTGAGCCCCTTCTTGTACAGGCCCTCGCCGTGGATCGAATCGACGTAGTTCTCGAGGATGCTCTGCTGCGGGATGTCCCGGAACTGCGAGACGGGCGTCCCCTCCTTGTGGCACTGGCCGCACAGGAGGGGGACGTTCATCACCGCGGTCGGGGCCTTGGGGTCGCGGTGCGGCGCGATGTCGTGGGCGTGATGGCAGGTGACGCAGGTGGGGGCGAGCCTGTCGCCGCGCGCTGCCGCACGCCCGTGCAGGCTCTCGTGCTGCTGGGCCGCGACTTCGCCGTGACAGACGTCGCAAGCGGCGAGCGCCTCCGCGCCGCGCACCATCAGGTGGGGGCGGTGGCAGTCGGCGCACCCGGCTGCAACGCCCTCGCCCGCGTTCCGGGCGTGGGCGCCCCTGCGCCAGCGCGCGGCCTCGCCGTCGTGGCACGAGGCGCAGTCGACCGGCGCCGCGTCGTCGCCGTGCCCGTCGCCCTGGCCGGTGAGGTCCTGGTGACAGTCGACGCAGGCGAGCTGCGCGTGAGCGGAGCCGGCGTACTTCTCGCCGTCCACGAAGGCCGAGATCTCGCGCCCCGCGCGGGTCGCGGTCAGGCTGTCGTCGGCGTGGCAGCCGAGGCAGTCCTCGGCGCTCTGGGCGCCGGCCGGCGCGGCGAGCGCCGCGGCGAGGGCGAAGGCGGCGAACGCCGCGCGGCGGAGCCCGGCGACGTGGCGGCGGTCGATCAGGGGCGGCGCGCTCACGGGGACAGCGTGCGCAGGATCTCTGGATCCTGCTCCTCTTCGGCGAGCAGCGAGTGGCAGGTTTCGCAGTCCTGCGAGATCGTGCGGCCGCTCTTCGAGGTGTGCTGGTCGTCGTGGCAGCGCCAGCAGCCGGGCGCCTGCTCGTGCCCGATGTGGTTGGGGTAGGTTCCCCAGGTGACGCTCATCTGCGGAAAGACGTTCGAGGACCACCCTTCGAAGAGCGCCGCCGCGGCGGCGTCGAGATCGGCGGCGCGGCCGCGCGCGACCTCGGGGTAGCCGGCGGCGTAGAAGCTCTCCAGCCCGGCGCGGATGCCGGCGCGCGCCGCGCCCGCGTCGGCGTACTCGGCCCGGATCAGCTTCAGACCCTCGCGGCGGACGAAGGGCAGGTCGCGCGCGATGGCGCCGGCCTGCAGGGCGCGGTCGACCTCCTGCTCGGGAGAGTGGAAGGTATGGCTGGGCCGGTTGTGGCAGTCCACGCAGTCCATCTGACGCCAGGTGCCCGCGCTCGCCTTCTCGCCCTCGTCGGCTCCCGGCGCGAACCAGCGCTCGACCTCGCCGCCGGGTCCGGTGAGCTCGACCTCGTGGATCTCCTCGCGCGACTCGTCGGAGCGGTAGCGGATCCGGTTGGCGGGATCGACGTGCCAGTGGATGCCTTTCGAGACCCGTCCCTCGATGCCGCCCACGCGCATCAGCAGCACCGTCTTCTTCTCGGTGTTCGCCTCGTCCTCGGCGTACTTGGTGACCACCTTGAGCCGGTCGCCGACGAACTTCTGCGGCCAATGGCACTGCTCGCAGGTCTCGCGCGCAGGGCGCAGGCTGTGGACCGGGGTCGGGATGGGGCGCGGATAGAGGTCGAGGTTGACCGAGACCACCTGCCAGGAGCCGGAGAGCTTGGACTTCACGAACCAGCCCGCGCCCGGGCCGATGTGGCATTCGACGCAGCTCACGGAGGCGTGCGCGCCGCGCTTCAGCGCGGTGTGCTCGGGTGCCATCACCGAGTGGCACGCCTCGCCGCAGAAGGCGGTGGTGTCCATGACTTCGACCGCCTTGTAGCTCGCCACCGCCACGATCACGACGTTCAGCGTGGTGAGGACGACGAAGACCAGGAACCGGTTGCGGACGACCTCGCGGTTGAAGTCGATGACCGGGAGCTCCGCTCCCGCGGGCGCGGCGCGCTTGCGCGCCTGGCGCAGGCCGATCGGGATGAGCAGGAGACCGGCGACGAAGATCGCCGGCACGACCAGGTAGGTCAGGATGCCGACGTAGGGATGGCCGTGGAGTCCCGCCAGGTCGAGGGAGAAGAAGACCAGGAAGATGATGGCGGCCGCGGTGGTGATCGCGGTGCCGGCGAGGCTCAACGGATGCCTCATCAGCAGGCCGAAGAACGACTTCAGCTTGAGCACTCGGATCCCCCCCTTGTTCGCCGGCGGCGGCTGCGGGTCTCGGGTTCCCGGCGGCACGCTGCCGGCGAGCGCGTCCGCAGCGCATTGTAAGGGCCGCGCGAAAGCGCTCCCGCCACCCCGGCGGGTGGCGGGCGAGGCGCCGCCGGGAGGCAAGCTGGGCGGCGGGGGAGTCGCGAGGAGGTCCCGCCGTGTTCGACCGCATCCTGGTGCCCGTCGACCTGACCGACAAGAACGCCGCCGCGGTCGCGCGCGCGCTCGCGCTCGCCTCGCCGGGCGCGGAGATCGTGCTGCTCCACGTCATCGAGCGCATCGAGGACGACGCCGCCGAGCTCGAGGCGTTCTACCGCCGGCTGGAGGGCCGGGCGCGGGCCGGCCTGGACGGGCTGGCGGCGCGTGTCGCGCGCTCGGGGCGCCGGGCGCGCACCGAGGTCGTGGTCGGCCGGCGCGTGGAGGAGATCGTCGAGGCGGCGGCCCGGCTCGCCTGCGACCTGGTGGTGCTCACCTCGCACACGATAGAGCGAGGGGCCCCCGGGCGCGACTGGCTGACGATCAGCTACCGGGTCGCGCTGCTCGCGCCCTGCTCGGTGCTGCTGGTCAGGTCGCGCAAGCCGCCATCTCGCGCGCGATCACCCCGCCGAGCCGGCGCACGCCCTCCTCGATGACCTCGGGCGGGCAGTAGGAGAAGTTCATGCGCATCGAGCCCTCGCCGCCGCCCAGGGCGTGGAAGGAATGCCCGGGGACGTAAGCGACGCCCGCCTCGAGCGCGCGCGGCAGCATGCGCGCGCTGTCGAGCGGCGGCGGCATCGTGACCCAGAGGAAGAGCCCGCCCTGCGGCCGCGTCCACTGCACGCCGGGCGGGAAGTGGCGTTCGAGCGCGTCGAGCATGGCGGCGCGTCGCTCGCGGTAGACCTCGCGCAGGCGCCGCACGTGGCGGTCGAGGAAGCCGCCGCGCGCGGTTTCCCAGGCCACCATCTGGGTGAAGGTGGCGGTGTGCAGGTCGGCGCCCTGCTTGAGCTGGACCAGCTTGTCGACCACCTCCTCGGGGGCGACCACCCAGCCGATGCGCAGCCCCGGGGCGAGCGTCTTGGAGAGCGTGCCGAGGTAGATGAGGTCGCCGCGATAGGCGTGGACGTGGTTGCCGGTGCCGTGGAACTCGGCGTCGAGCACCACCAGCGGCGGCAGGTGGCTGCCTTCGTAGCGCAGCTGCCCGTAGGGATCGTCCTCGACGATCGGCACGCCGTAGTGGCTGGCGAGCTCGATCACCCGCCGCCGGCGCTCGAGCGACAGCGTCACGCCGGACGGGTTCTGGAAGTTGGGCAGCACGTAGACGAACTTGGGGCCCGAGCGGAGCGCGACCTCGAGCCGTTCGGTGTCGATGCCACCCTCGTCGACGGGCACGGTCAGGAACTCGGGCTGGTAGGCGGTGAACGCCTGCAGCGCGCCGAGATAGCTCGGGTCCTCGACCACCACGCGGTCGCCCGGGTTGATGAGCAGCTTGCCGACCAGGTCGAGAGCCTGCTGCGATCCCGAGGTGATCAGCACGTTGCCGGCCTGGACTTCGATGCCGTAGCGGGCCATGTGACGGACGAGCAGCTCGCGCAGCGGCAGGAAGCCCTCGGTGGTGCTGTACTGGAGCGCCTCCTTGCCGCGCGTCTCGAGGATGCGGTCGGTGGCGGCCTCGATCTCCTGCCAGGGGAAGAAGTCGGGCGCCGGCAGGCCGCCCGCGAAGGAGATGACCTCGGCGCGAGTGGTCAGCTTGAGCAGCTCGCGGATGGCGGAGCTCTTCATGCCGCGCATGCGCGCCGAAAGGCGATCGTGCCAGACGGTGACCGGCGGGGCGGTCGCGGGAGGGGCGGATTCGGTGACGGCCATGATGAGCTCAAGATACGCGCCGTCCCGCGGGGGACCGCCACCCGGCGGGGCGGCTCGGCGGCCGGCGCGGGTACACTTCCGGCCGTGGCGAGCAGGACGCTCCTCCGTCGCGCGCGGCGCTGGGCCGCGGCCGTGGTCGTCGCCGGGCTCGCGGGCGGCGCGGCCTCCGCCCAGGTCGCCCCGTCCGGCGTCACCCCCCGGCCGGCCGGGTCCCCGTTCGCGGCGGGCGAAGAGCTGGCCCGCGCGTTCGCGCTGGCCACCGGCGTCCCGATCTCGCCCCTGCTCGGCGTCTCGGCGTTGGGGGCACTGCGCTGGTGGCGGGCGCCCGAGTCGGCGCGCGCGGCGTTGCCCTGGTACGCCCGGCCCTGGTTCTGGGGCACCGGACTCGCGCTCGTCTTCCTGTTCGCGGCCAACACGACCCTGGGCGGCCTGGTGCCCGGGCTCAAGAAGCCGATGGACTTCGTCGAGGAGCACGAGAACAAGGTCTCGGCGCTGCTCGCCAGCCCGATCGTGGTGGCCGAGGTCGAGCGGCTGCTGTCGGCGCTGGTCCCCGAGCCGGCGGTGGCCGGAGGAGGGCTGGCCGGAGCCGGCCTGGCCTCCCTCTCCGGTCCGGCCGGGGCGGCGCTCGAGCTGCTCGCGCGCGTCGGCGGGGCTACGCTCGTGCTGACCATCTACGCGGTGGTCTTCCTCGCCTTCCATGCCGTGCAGGTGCTGATCGCCCTCTCGCCCTCGGCGCTGGTCGACCTCGGGCTGCGGCTGTCCCGGCTGACCCTGTTCGGGGCGGCGGCGGCGGCCTCGGCGGTCCACCCCTACCTCGGCGCGGCCTATGCGCTCGTCCTGCTCACCGGCTGCTGGCTGGTCGCGGGCTGGTCGTTCCGGCTGACCGTCTACGGCTCGGTCTTCTCGTGGGAGTTCCTGACCGGCCGCGCCGGGACCGGCGACCCGGCGCGCGCCCCGCTGCTGGCGTTCGCCGGCAAGGGCCTCGCCGGCCCGCCGGTGCGCGCTCTCGGGCACCTGGACGTGGACGCGGGCGGCGACTGGAGCTTCCGCTGGCGGCCCTGGCTGGTCCTGCCCGCGCGCCGGGCGAGCCTGGGCGGGGGTGCGGCGCTGGCGATCGTGCGCGGCGCGCTCTCGCCGCGGCTGGTGCGCACGGGCGCGCTGCGCGAGACCGCCCTGGTGCGATTCCCGCCCCGCTTCCGCGGCGCCGAGGCGGGCCTCGCCGAGCGCGTCGGCGCGCGCGAGGTGCTCGACGGGCGCATCGTGCGGGGCCTCCGGGCGACCTGGCGCTGGCTGCGGGAGTTCGTGCTCGGCACGGACGGCGCCGAGGCGGCCGCGCCGCCGGCACCCTGATCGGTCCGCCGGCGCCGGGGTCCGGCGCGCTCAGCGCGGCGGGTCCCGATCCGCGCCGGCTGCCCGGCGCCGGCGCGGCAGGTCGAGGCCGCTGCGCGCGTACTTCTCGAGCGGCAGGAGCCGGGGCGTGCGGCCCGCGTAGCCGAAGTACCAGGCGGAGCGGTCGGGATAGCGGCGGCGCCAGAGCTCGAGGTTGGCCGACGCGTCCCGCCGCGGCCCCTGGTAGCGCAGGAAGAGGACGTCGTCATCGAGTCGCGGCGAGTTGTAGCGCGGGAAGAAGGCCCAGCTCAGCTCGAGGCTCGGCGGCACGACCGTGTCGTGGAAGACCACCGCATGGTGGATGCCGCGCGCGGCGAGCAGGCGGGGCAGGACGTGCTGGGCCTCCGCCATGCGGTGGAGATTGGCGAGCTGGACGGGAAGGAACATGGCGAGCCCGACCGCCGTGGCCGCGGCGACCAGGCGGAGCGCGCGCCGTGCCGAGGTCGCCGGGGAGCCGCCCAGCCGGCCGGCGGCGGCGAGCCGGAGGAGGCCGTCGGCGGAGAGCAGGCAGAGCAGCGGCACGGTCTCGAACAGGTAGAGCGGTCCGGTCGCGCCGACACCGGTCTTGGGCGCCAGCACGCGATAGACCCAGGCCGCGCCGACCATTCCCCACAGCAGCGTCGCGCGCGGCGAACGGCGGGCGAAGGCGCAGAAGGCGAGCGACAGCGGCCAGCCGAACAGCCAGAGGTTCTGGCGCAGCAGGTGGCCGCCGAGCGACATCGCATAGAGGCCCAGGCTGCCCGGCACGAAGAGCCCGGCCAGGCCGCGCCCCGGAGCGTCGGAGGCCTCGTAGCCGCTGACCAGCGCGCTGCCGGTCTGGTACCGGTTGGCGGCGAGGAAGAGCGCGGCGCCGAAGGCGAGCGGCGCCACGAAGGCGAGCGCGCGGCGCCAGGGCGCCAAGCCTCCAGCCGGGCGCTGGCGGAGCGCCACCCAGGCCGCCGCGACCAGGGCGAAGAGCGCGCCGGGCAAGGGCCGCACCAGCACGCCGAAACCGAGCACTCCCGCCGCGGCGAGCTGCCAGGGCAGCGGCCGCCGCGCCTCCTCGGCGCGCGCCAGGCAGACGAGACCCGCGACCAGGCAGAGCGCCGAAGCCGGTTGCGACAGCGCGGTGGCGCCGGTCAGCAGCACCTGCGGCGAGAGCGCGAACAGGGCCACCGCGAACGCGGCCGCGGCGCCGCCGAAGATCCGGCGGCCGAGCGCGAAGGTGGCGAGCGCGAGCGCCGCGCAGAGCGCCGGCACGACCAGGTGCTCGGCGCCCAGCGCACCGCCCGCCGCGAGCAGGATCGGGTGCCCGACCGGGTACTTGCCGTAGCGCGCGGCCTCGGTGAGCACCACGTACTGCTCCCGGTAGAACTCGAGGTCCGAGCCGGGAGAGGGCGCGGTGAACGAGCCCGTGCGCAGGGTCTGGGCGATGAAGCGGTAGACGTGCTCGTCGTCGAGCACGGCGGCGTGGCCGAGCACGAAGCGCCCGATCGCCCAGGTCGCGGCGAGCACGAGCAGGGCGGCGGCGCACGCCACCGCGAGCCCGCCGCGCCGGGTCCCGGCGCGGCGGAGGAGCCGGGCCACGCGGCCGCCGCCGGAGCCCGCGCCGGCGGCCACCAGGCCGGCCGTGGCGGCGAGTCCGAACAGGACGAAGAGGGCGCCGTGGGCGAGCTCCTTGGTGAGCAGGTGGAAGCTGCCGTAGCCCTGCGGCAGCCAGTAGCCGTCGTAGAACTGGGCGCCGGCGGCGTAGTAGGCGGCGATCGAGAGCAGCGCCAGCCCGAGCCCCGCCGCGCGCATCGGCAGGCGCGAGCGTGCGCCCGCGCGCGCGGTCTCCAGCCCGCCGTCCGAGGTCACCGGGTCCACCGGGGCCGAGGATAGCGGGCGCGGCGGCGCGCAGGCGAGGGCGGGCGCGGCGCGGGTCCGCTCCGGGAGTGGCGCGCTGCATAGACGCCGCCCGGCGGGCGCGCCAGCCTCGATGCGCGATGAAGGGGGCCCTGGCGGCGATCGTGCTGGCGCTCGCGGGAGCGGCAGCCGCGCCGGCCGACGATTTCTACGTCGACCCCGTGCTCGGCTCGCCTGCGGGCGACGGCAGCGCGGCGAATCCCTGGCGTACGCTCCAGGAGGTCGTCGAGGCGGGCCTGATCGAGACCCGCGACTGGGAGTCGCACCCGTACGTACCCGGTCTCGGCTTCGTGATCGTGAACCCCGGCGCGCCGGTCGGCGCCGGCGACACGATCTGGCTGCGCACCGGGTATCACGGCGAGCTCTTCCTGCGCGGCGCCTACAACGCCGCTCCGATCACGATCGCCGCCGAGCCGGGCCACGCGCCGCGCCTGTCGAGCGTGCTGCTCCAGGCGACGCAGAACTGGATCGTGCGCGGCCTCTCGGTCAGTCCCGCGCACGCCGCGCCGCCGCTCGGGCCCGGCACCATCGTCGAGGTCGAGAGCCACGACTGGTGGGGCCCATCCTGGGACGACACGATCGAGGACTGCGAGATCTTCACCGTCGCCGACGCCTCGGCGTGGGGCGCCGACGAATGGGTGAACGACGCCTCGAGCGGCGTGGGCGTCGGCGGCGACCGGATCACCATCCGCGACAACCGGATCCGCAACGTGCGCTTCGGCATCGGCGTGGGCGGCGCGGACGCGCGCGTCGCCTGGAATCTCGTGGACGGATTCTCGGCCGACGGACTGCGCGGCCTGGGCGACGGCGACGTGTTCGAGTACAACCGGGTCCAGAACGCCTACGTCGGGGGCGCGCTCGACGGCAACCACGACGACGGCTTCCAGAGCTGGTCGGTGGGACCCGGCGGCGTCGGCACGGGGGAGGTGCGCGGCGTGGTGCTGCGCGGCAACGTGATCATCAATCACCTGGACCCCGGGCACCCCCTGCGCTCGACGCTCCAGGGCATCGGCTGCTTCGACGGCCTGTTCGTCGACTGGGTGGTCGAGGACAACGTCGTGATCACCGACCACTGGCACGGCATCAGTCTCTACGGCGCGCGCGACTCGCGCATCGTCAACAACACGGTCATCGACCTGAACGGGACGAACCCGGGCCCGCCCTGGATCATGGTCAACGACCACGACGACGGCACGCCCAGCCAGAACGTCGTCGTGCGCAACAACCTGGCGACCGACTACTCCCTGACCGGCATCGCCATCGTCGCCGACCACAATCTCGAGGTCCAGGATCCGGCGGCCTTGTTCGTCGCGCCGCCGTTCGACGTCCACCTGGTGCCCGGGACGCCCGCGGTCGATGCCGGCAGCCCGCTGCTCGCGCCGCCGTGGGACGCCGAGCGCGTGCCGCGTCCGCAGGGCCCGGCGCCCGATCTCGGCGCGCTCGAGCGCTGCCCAGCCTGCCTGTTCACCGACGGCTTCGAGCGCGGCGACGCCTCGTCCTGGTCGCTCGCGTCGCCGGGTCCCCACCGCCCCTGAGCCCGTACCCCGCCCGACGGGCCGAAGCGGTCCGTCCCCCCGTCCGGGGCGCTGCGCGGATCGGCGTACCTTGCGCGGCCGCCCGGTCGAAGGTCCCGCCCGCGCGCGCCTGCGCCCCGCGGATCGGTCAGAATGGACGCGACCGCGGTTGGAGTCCCGAGCGCGGCGGGTGCGGGGGATCGCCCGCTGCCGCCGGGAAGGGGGAGGCGATGGAGCCGCAGGTGCAACGCTCCTGGTGGGAGCGCAACTGGAAGTGGGTGGTGCCCGCCGGCTGCGGGACGGTCGTCGTGCTGGCGGCGATCGTCGCGGGCGGCATGGTCGGGTTGTTGTTCGGCGCGATGAAGAAGTCGGACGCCTACGCGCGCGGCCTCGAGCGGGCGCGCGCGGACTGCGAGGTGCAGCGGGAGCTGGGCGCGCCGGTCGAAGCGGGTTTCTTCACCGGCGGCTCGATCCAGGTGACCGGGCCCTCCGGGCACGCCGAGCTCTCGATCCCGCTCTCGGGGGCGGCGGCGAAGGGCACGCTCTACGTCCACGCCACCAAGGAAGCGGGACGCTGGACCTTCGAGCTGCTCGAGGTCGAGGTCGCCGGCCGCGCGGAGCGCATCGACCTGCTGCCCGAAGACCGGCCGGTCTGCGACTGAGCGGGGCGCGGCTCAGAGCGTGCGCTGCCAATAGCCGACGTCGATCCAGCGGCCGAGCTTGAAGCCGATCTCGCGGAAGTGGGCCACCTTCACCA
>JAFNAE010000071.1 GCA_017860005.1 Acidobacteriota bacterium
GACTTCAAGGTCTTCGTCGACACCGACCCGGACGTGCGCCTGGTGCGCCGGATCCAGCGCGACCTGACCGAGCGCGGCCGCTCGATCGCCGACGTGCTGCGCCAGTACATGACGACCGTGCGCCCGATGCACCTGGAGTTCGTCGAGCCCTCCAAGCGCTGGGCCGACCTGATCGTCCCCGAAGGCGGCGAGAACCGAGTCGCCCTCGAGATGGTCATCGCCCGCGTCGAGCAGCTCCTGGCCCGCGCCGAGGCCCCGGCCCCGCGCTGACCGCGCTTCAGAACTTCCAGAACACCGGAATCAGCAGGCTCGAGAGGGCCCAGAAGAGGAGGTTGAGCGGGATGCCGGCGGCCAGGAAGTCGCGGTAGCGGTAGTTGCCGGCGCCGTAGACCATGGCGTTGGTCTGGTAGCCGACTGGGGTGACGAAGCCGTTGGAGGCCGCGAAGCAGACCGCCATCAGCAAGGGCTTCGGGTCGATGCCGAGCTGGGCCGAGATCGACATCGCGATCGGCACCCGATCCAGTGGCCGAGACGCGCCGCGAGCCCGCTTTTCTCGACCGCGACCCCGAGCGGGATCGTCGCGGCGAGCAGGAAGAAGACCGACCACTGCACCGCACGGTAGACGCGCTGCACCTTGACCGTGCGGCTGGCGAGCAGCACGACCACGCCGACCAGCGCGGCGCCCAGGATAGGCACGTCGGCGAGCGTCACCGCCGCCACCACGCCGACCAGGGTCGCCGCGTGCAGCCACCAGCGCGGGTGGAGCCGGAGCCGCAGCTCGATCTCCTGCAGCGGCAAGAAGTCGTCGAGCTTGTAGAGCTGCTCGACCGCCCGCCGCGGCCCGAACACGAGCAGCGTGTCGAAGCGCTTGAGCGGGATCAGGCCGAGCTTCTCGCGCATCGCCTCGCCGGCGCGCGACAGCGCCAGCACGAACGCGCCGAACCGGCGCCGGAAGTCGATCTCCTTGAGCGACATGCCCTCGAGCGTCGAGGCCGGCGAGAGCTGCATCTCGGCCAGGATGTTCTGCTGGTCAGCGAGCTCGGCGTCGGTGAGCTTGATGTCGGAGAGCAGGAGCAGGCCCTGCTGCTCCTTGAACATGACGATGTCCTGCATGGTGCCGCGCACGATCAGGATGTCGTCGGCTTCGATCGGAGTCGAGCGGAGGTCGAAGGCGATCTTGCGCGTGCCGCGCAGGATCTCGAGCACGTTGAGGTGATAGCGGTCGCTGATCGTCTCCTCGACCACCGTGCGGCCGACGAGCGGCGAGGAGGCCGGCACGCGCACCTCGGTCAGGTAGGTGGCGAGCTCGTACTTGCCGGTCAGGTTCGAGGGGTCGCCGCGGTCGGGCAGGAAGCGCACGAGCAGGAAGTTGTAGGCCAGCCCGAGCGCGAAGTAGACGAGCCCCATGCGCGCGAACTCGAACATCGAGAACGCCGGCAGGCCGCGCTCGGCGGCGAGCGAGGAGACCAGGATGTTGGTCGAGGTGCCGACCAGCGTGCAGGTGCCGCCGACGATGACCGCGTAGTTGAGCGGCAGCAGCAGGCGCGACGGGCTGCGACGCGTCTGCTTGGCGATCTGGATCGCGATCGGGATGAACATCGCGATCGCGGCGGTGTTGTTGATGAACATCGACAGCCCGCCGGCGATCACGAAGAGCAGGGCGACCTGGACGCGCAGCGAGCCGCGCGCGAAGCGCCCGATGCGGTGCCCGACCTGGGCCACGACCCCGCTCTCGGCGATCGCCTCGGAGAGGATCATCATGAGCAGGACGGTGACCACCGCCGGGTCGGAGAAGCCCGAGATCGCCTCCTCGAGGGTGACCAAGCCCGAGATCAGGAGCCCGACCAGGACGACCAGGGCGACCACCTCGACGGCGAGCCACTCGAGCGCCGAAGCCACGAGCATGAAGACGAGCAGACCGACCAGGAGCGCCGCCGACATCGGGGCCGCAGTCTACGTTACGATTCCGGGCATGGCCCGCTACGTGCTCGAGGTCGCGGCCCGCTTCGAGGCCGCCCACCACCTGCGCTCGTACCGGGGCGCCCCCGAGCCGGTCCACGGCCACAGCTGGAAGGTCGTGGCCCGGCTCGCGACGGAGAGGCTCGACGCGGAGGGGATCGCCTTCGACTTCGTCGCCGTCCGCGACGCGCTGCGCCGGCTCGCCGCGCGCCTCGACCATCGCGACATCAACTCGGTGGCGCCGTTCGACGACATCAGCCCGACCACGGAGCGGCTCGCGGAATGGTTCCATGCCGAGCTCCGGCGCGAGCTGGGCCCGGGCGCGCCGCTCGCGGCGGTGACCGTGTTCGAGGGCCCGGACGCGAGCGCGACCTACGTCGCGGAGGGAGGCGAGGCATGAGGCGCACGATTCCAGTCCTGCTCGCGGCGGCGCTCGCCGGTTGCGCCGCGGAGAAGCCGCCGGTCGCCGAGCTCGCCGCGAGCCCGGCCCAGATCGACCTGGGCTGGCCGGAATTCACCGAGATCGAGATTGCGATCGAGCCGAGCGCCGAACTGCCCGCAGGCGCCGGCGCGCCGATCGTCTTCCTGCACCTGCTCGACGAGCCCGGCTCGGTGGTGCGCACCTTCGACCACGTGCTGCCGGAGCCCTGGCGCGTCGGGCGCCCCATCGTCTACCGGGTCCGGCTGTACCAGTCGGCGCTGGGCGAGCCGCTCGAGGCCGGCGTCTACCTGCTCTCGGCCGGTCTCTACCGGCCCGGGCTCGAGCGCTTCCCGCTCGCCGCCGAGGGCGAGCCGGTGAGCCGGTTCGAGTACCGCATCGCGACCGTCTCGGTGGCGTCGCCCGACGAGACGACGCCGCACGCGCGCTTCTCCGACAACTGGCTGCCGACCGAGCCCGGCGCGGACCGCCAGGTGGTGGCCCGGCGCGCGCTGCGGGGCGGTGGACCGGGGACGATCCGGTTCGGGCCCGTGCCGGGTGCGGGCCGGCTCTTCGTGGGGCTGCTCATCCCCGGCGATCCGGGGCCGTCGGCGCGCCTCGACGTGCTCGACGGCGGCACGCTGCCCAAGGTGCGCATCCAGTCGAGCTGCGGCGGCGGCCAGCCCGAGGTCTCGGGCCTGGGCCGGATCGACGTCGACCTCGAGGTGCCGCCGGCGGTGGGCACGCGCGAGTGCGAGATCACCATCGTGCCCAACTTCCAGGTCACCTCGAGCGAGCGGGCGGAGGCCACCTCGGTGGTGCTCGAAGCGCTCTCCTGGGGCCCCGCCGCGGATGGCACGGGCGGCGGCTGACCCGATCCTCAGGCCGCGCCAGGCGCGCTACCTCGAGCGCCTGCGCCCGCCGCGCGATCCGCTGCGCCGCGAGATGGAGGCGGCGGCTGCGGCGGAGGGGATCCCGATCGCGAGTCCGGACCTGGCGCGCCTGCTCGAGGCACTGGCCGCGATCCGGCCCGACGGGCGCGTGCTCGAGGTCGGCACCGCGATCGGCTACGGCACGCTCCATCTGGCGCGCGGCGCCCATGCCGGGACGGTGGTCTCGATCGACTCGGACGCGGAGCGCCTCGAGCGCGCGCGCGGCTACCTCGAGCGCGCCGGGGTCGCCGGCCGGGTGGAGCTCGTCCACGGCCGCGCGCTCGAGGTGCTCGCCCGCCTCGAGCCGATGTTCGACCTGGTCTTCCTCGACGCCGAGAAGACCGAGTACCGCCGCCAGCTCGACCTGGTGGTGCCCAAGCTCCCGGTGGGCGGCCGGGTGGTGGTCGACAACCTGCTTTGGCACGGGCGCATCGCGGACCCCCAGCTCCGCCCCGAGGGCGACCGCGACGCGGCCGCGATCGAGGCGTTCAACCCCTACCTGATGATCCACCCCCAGCTCGCCACGGTGCTGCTGCCGCTGGGCGACGGCGTCGGCCTCGCGGTCAAGCGCCGCGTCACGATGCGCGAGTTGGGCGGGCCGTACTGATCGAAGGCCGCCGCCTCGGTCAGTACTTGACCGAGCAGCCGTAGGGGCGGGTCGAGGACGGCTCCGGCCGGGCGCCCTGCTCGAGCGCGGCCAGGGCGGCGTCGGCGTAGTTGACCTTGGGCGAGCCGCGCGGGTCGTCGTCGATGGCGCCCATGTAGGCGACCTTGCCCTCGGCGTCGATCACGAACAGGTGGGGCGTCGTGCGCGCGCCGTAGGCGCGGCCGGTGGCGCCGTCGTTGTCGCGCAGCACGGCGTAGCCGATGCCGTTCTTGCCGAGGAAGCTCCTCCACGCCGCGGCGTCGAGGTAGTCGCCGTGCTTCGCGTTCGTGCTGTCGATGGCGAGCCAGACCGCCTGCGGGTGCTTGGCGGCGACGGTCACCATGGTCTTGCGCTCGGCGTGGCCGCGCCAGAACGGACAGTTGGGGTTGGCCCACTCGAGCACCACCACCTTGCCGCGCAGGTCGGCGAGGGCGACCTCGCGGCCGTCGAGGTCCTTCAACCGGAAGTCGGGCGCGGCCTGGCCGACCGCGATCTCGGCCAGGGTCGGGCCGCCGCAGGCGGCGAGCACGAGGGCGAGCGCGGCGGCGGAGCGGAGCAGGGGTCGCGAGCGCATGACGGGATCTCCTCAGGGGTTGGCGATCGGGGTGCGGCGGGCACGCCGGGCGAGGCCGGCGGCGGTCAGGGTCACCAGCAGGGCGGCGAGCGCGACGAGGCCGAGCATGCGGCCGGTGCGCGGCGCGGGCGGCGGGGCGAGCTCGACCACTCCTTCGTAGGCGGCGCGCTCGCCGGCGCGCTCGAAGCCGGTGGCCGTCCAGGCGAAACGCAGCCGCTCCGGCAGCGGCTTCGTGGCGTCGAGCGGCGCGAGCGGCACGCGGAAGCGCGGTCCCTCGGCGCCGGCGCGGAACACCGGACGGCCGAGCGCGAAGGTCTCGTCGACCTCGAAGAACAGGTCGGGCGCGGCGGCGCGCCCGGGGTCGACGAGCGCCAGCTCGAGCGCCAGCGCCGAGCCTTCGCCGCGCACGAGCCGCGCGTGCGCGGTCGGCGCGCCCGGCGCCCCGGACGCCACCGGCAGGCGCGCGCGCCAGCGCTCGAGCGCGGGCGCCGTCCCGGCATCCCGGCGTTCGACGCCGAGCGGCAGCGAGAGCTCCAGACCGGCCTCGTGCGGGATGCAGGTCTCGGCGCAGACCAGGTAGTCGAGGCGCGCCGCGATCACGGCCGCGCCGGAGGTGACTCCGGGATCGAGGCGGGCGGCGACCGGGTAGACGACCTCGTGCTCGTAGCCGAAGGCGACCAGGTAACCGGGCAGCTCGAAGCGCTCCGGCGCCGGGAAGAGCAGCGTCGCTCCGGGCGCGAGACCGCTCTCGACCCGGAGCCGCGGCGCGTAGCCGGCGTCCCCGGCGTTCTTCCAGTAGACGTGCCAGCCGGGCGCGAGCACGAACTCGACACCGAGGCCGGCCTCGGCGCCGGGCGCCGCTTCGGCGAGGCTCGACACCAGCCGCACGCGCGCCTCGCCCTGGTCCACCCAGCCACCCACCGTGGCTTCTCCGGCGGCGCTGGAGGCGAGGGTGGCGGCGAGGACGAGCGCGAGGCGCGGGCGGGACGGCATCGCCACTCTTACGGAGCCCTCTCCACCGCGGTTGCCTCCGCGGGCCCGAGCCAGGCGCGACGGCGCTCGGCGGCCTCCAGGCCGGCGCCGGGGTCGAGCTCGAGGCGCCAGCGCCGGGGGTCCGGCTCCTCGGCGAACTCGACCGGCAGCTCGATCAGGCGCTCGCGGCGCGCCACGGTCAGGATCGCCCGGCTGCCGGGTGGGAAGGACTCGAGCCGCCCGGGCCACTGCGCGGGGGCGACCCGGAAACCGCCGATGGCGAGCAGCTCGTCGTCGACCGCGAGGCCGGCCCGGAAGGCGGGCGTCTCGCGCAACACCTCGGTGACCAGGAGACGTCCGCGGGTCTCCTCGATCGTGGCGCCGAGCCAGCCGCGGCGAGGCGGCTCGGCGCCGGGCTCGGGGGCCCCGGCGGCGCGGAAGCGCAAGCCGAACCAGTCGAGCGCCGGCTCGTAGTCGAGCTCCTCGGTGCCGTCGACCGCGCGCCGGAAGAACCCGGCCAGGTCGCGCCCGGCGAGATCGGAGGCGAGCGCGCGGAACTCCTCCTCGCGGAAGCCGCGCGCGCCGGAGAAGCGCCGGTACGCCTCGCGCAGGAGGTGATCGAGGCTGGCGCTCCCGCCGGTCGCACGGCGAAGCTCGGCGTCGAGCAGGAAGGCGACCGCGGCGCCCTTTGCGTAGTAGCTGACCGTGGTGTTGCGCCAGTTCTCGTCGCGCCGGTAGAACTTGATCCAGGCGTCGAAGGAGGCCTCTGCGAGCGGCTGGACGAGCCGGCCGGGCGCGCTCTCGACCGCCTCGATCTGCTTGGAGAGCAGCTCGAGGTATTCCTCGTCGGTGGCCACGCCGGCACGGCGCGGGACGAGGTCGTCGTAGTAGGAGGTGATCCCCTCGGCGATCCACAGGCTGCGCGTGTGCACCTCGCGCTCGTAGTCGAACGGTCCGAGCTCGACCGGCCGCAACCGCTTGACGTTCCAGACGTGGAACAGCTCGTGGGCGACGAGCGAGAGCCAGTCGAGCCAACCCGCGCGCGTGCGCGCCTTCCAGCGGCTGGTCATCAGCACCGTCGAGTCGCGGTGCTCGAGCCCGCCGCCGGCCTCGGTGATCAGGTTGAAGAAGACATAGCGCCGGTAGGGCAGCTCGCCCCACAGCTCGGCCTCGGCGCGCACGATGCGCTCGACGTCGGCGGCCGCCCGCGCGCCGTCCCAGATCTCACCGTCCTCGCCCTGGTTGACCAGCAGGTGCTCGCGGCCGTCCACCTCGAAGCGGTGCACGGGCGCGCTGCCGACCCAGAGCGGCGAATCGGCGAGCTCGTCGAAGTCCGTCGCGAGGTAGGAGTCGGGGTCGGAGCCGCACGCCGGGCGCGCGACCACCAGGCGCTCCCAGTCGTCCGGGCGCTCGACGCACACCTCGAACGGGCGCGCCGGCCCGTCGGCGGGCGCCAGGAAGGTGGCGGCGCCGTTGACGAGCGCGAACTCGGCGTCCACGAAGTTGCCGCGCACGGAGAGGTCGCGGGCGTAGAGGCGGTAGCGCACGACCGCCTCGGCGGCGCCCGACGTGGTCACGCGCCAGCGGTTCTTGGCGCTCTTGACCACCGCGAGCGGCGCGCCGTCGGGCGCTGCGGCGCAAAGCGCCTCGACGTGCTTGGCGAACTCGCGGACCAGGTAGGAGCCGGGCGTCCAGACCGCCATCACCAGCTCGAGCTCGGTGCGCCCCGCGGCCGGGAAGCGGCCCTCGACCTCGAGGTAGTGGTGGGCGCGGTCGGGGAAGCGCAAGCGGTAGCGGATCGGTTCGGGCATGCGGGCGCGACGCTATCCGATTCGGCCGCAGTAGACTGCGCCGCCATGCGCTTTCGCAGGTCGCTGCGCGCCCTGGCGCTCGTCGCGCTCGCCGCCGTGTTGCTCGCCGCGGCGGCCTTCGCCTGGCTCTCCTCGAGCGGCCGTCCGCGCCGGGAGGGGCGGTTCGCGCTGCCCGGCCTCGCGGCCGAGGTCGAGGTCGACTTCGACCGCTTCGCCGTGCCCACGATCCGCGCCCGCTCGGCGATCGACGCCGCGGCCGCGCTCGGCTGGCTGCACGCCAACGACCGCCTGTTCCAGATGGAGCTGACCCGGCGCGCCGCCCGCGGCCGGCTGGCGGAGCTGTTCGGCGAGCGCGCGCTCGGCTTCGACCGGCGCGTGCGGCGCCTGGGCTTCCCCGCCGCCATCGAGCGCCTGCTCGGGACCGCCTCGCCGGAGACGCGCGAGCTGCTGGACGCCTACGCGCGCGGGGTCGATGCCTGGGTGGCGGCGCGCGGCGCCGGCCTGCCGCCCGAGTTCCGGCTGCTCGGCAAGCGGCCGGAGCCGTGGCGTGCCGCCGACAGCGTGGCGGTGATCTTCGTCATGGCGCGCATGCTCTCGCCGGTCGCCGAGCCGTCCGAGGACGACGCCTTCCGCTTCCTGCGCGCCTTCGGGGCCGAGCGCACGCGCGAGCTGCTGGGCGCGCCGGAGGCGGTCGTCTTCGACGAGATCGTGGCGCTCGCGCGCGAGCTGCCGGCGCGTCCGGAGGAGCTCGACCGCCGCGCCGAGGGCGCGGGGCTGGGCAGCAACAACTGGGCAGTGGCCCCGGCGTTGAGCGCCAGCGGGCGGGCGCTGGTCGCCAACGACCCGCACCTGGGGCTGGGGCTGCCCAACGTCTGGTACAGCGCGGCGCTCGACGCGCCCGACTACCGGGCCGTGGGCATGACCCTGCCCGGCGCGCCCGGCGTCGTGCTCGGGCGGGGTCCGCGCCTGGCGTGGGGGTGCACCAACCTCTATCTCGACGATGTCGACGTCTTCGCCGAGCGGCTCGACGAGAGCGGCACGAAGGTCCGGCGCGGCGAGCGCTGGCTGCCGATCTCGGTGCGCCACGACACGATCCGGGTCGAGGACGGCAGCGAGGTCGCGGTCGAGGTGCGCGCGACCGAGCGCGGTCCGCTGCTCGACGCCGAGCCGGAGCACGGCCTGCCGGCGCGCAGCGTCGCCTGGGTGGGCTGGGAGGCGGGCGACCAGCTGGGGACGTTCGTGGCGCTCGCCCGCGCGCGGACGGTCGAGGAGGTGCCGGCGGCGATCGCGGGCTTCTCGTTCCCGGCCCAGAATCTGGTCGCCGCCGACGCCGACGGCCACCTGATCTGGACGCCGCTCGGCCGCGCACCCCGGCGCTTCGGCTGGGACGGCCGGCTGCCCGCTCCCGGCTGGCGCGAGGACGTCGGCTGGTCCGGCCTGGTGCCCGCGGCCGAGAACCCGGTGCTCCGGGACCCGGAGGCGGGGCTGCTGGCGACCGCCAACAGCTTCCTGCCGGTGACGCAGCCGGAGTGGTTCGAGGGCGACTTCGACACGCCCTTCCGGATGGAGCGCATCCACGAGGCGCTCGCCGCGCGCGCCGGCTGGACCGTGGCCGAGCTTGGCGCGCTCCAGCACGACATCGTGTCGCACTGGGCGCGGCGGCTGGTGGCGCTGGTGGGCACCGGATTCACCGGCGACGCGGGGCGCGCCGCCGGAGCGCTGGCCGCCTGGGACGGCACCATGGCCGTGCGCGGCCCGGCGGCGCTCTTCGCGCTCGCCGAGCGCGAGCTGCTGCGCGCGGCCTTCGAGGACGAAGCGGCGCGCGCCGGACTGCCGCGCTTCGGCACGCGCTGGCGGCTGTTGCGTCTGCTCGAGGGACGGATGTCGCCGGACTGGTTCGACGACGTCGCCACCCCCGCGCGCGAGGACCGCGGCGCGATCCTCGCGCGTGCGCTCGAGGCCGCCTGGCGGGAGGGCGCCGCACGATGGGGCGACGACGTCGCGAGCTGGCCCTATGGCTCGATCCACACCCTCACCCTCGACCACCCGCTCGGCTCGCTGCCCGGGCTGGGCCGCTGGTGGAACCGGGGGCCGTTCCCGCTGCCGGGCTCGGCGACCACCCTCTTCGCCCTGGGCGGTCCCTGGCGCGGCGCGGCGATCGACGTCGCCTACGGCCCCTCGATGCGTTTCGTGACCGACGCCGGCGACCCGGCGGCGACCACGGGTGTGCTGCCCGGCGGCCAGTCCGGGCATCCGGCGGATCCCCACTACGCCGACCAGCTGCCGGTCTTCCTGGCGGGCGGCACGCTGCCCCTGCCGTGGCCGGACCCGGAGCGCCCGATCGTGGCGGAGTCGAGGCTGGTGCTCGCGCCCGGCCGGGCCGCCGACAGCCCCCAGGACCCGCGCTGACGTAAACTCGGCGCGTCTTACGTCACAGAGAGGGGGGTCTGCGTGCGTCGAGTCACGGGCATCGCGTTGGCGCTGGGCATGGGGATCGGGCTGGCCGCCGGAGCGGGCGCCGCGCGCGCCGGGGAAGGCGCGCTGTTCGGCTCGCAGTGGGCGCAGGGACGGACGGTGCCGCTCCCCTGGGGCGCCGGCCTGACCGTCTACGAGCAGCGCCAGGGCTACAAGATCGACCGCCTCGCGGTCGGCGTGCCCGGGTTCGACACCCTGCCGACCGAGCGGCTCGGCATCGACAACCGGATCCGCGAGCTCAACGTCCAGCTCGACGCCTGGCTGTTCCCGTTCCTCAACGTCATGGTGCTCGGCGGCCAGATCGACGGGCGCACGGTGGTCGACTTCTCGGACGTCGCCCTGCCCTTCCCCCTCGACCGTGTCTCGATCAACTACGACGGCGAGGTCTACGGCGGCGGCCTGACGCTGGTGGCCGGCACGGAGCGCCTGTTCGCCTCGGTCAACACGGTGTGGACGCGCACCAGCCTGTCCGGCGATTTCGACTCCTCGGCCGACGCCTTCGTCGCCGCGCCGCGGGTCGGACTCCACGACGACCGGGGCTCGCTCTGGGTCGGCGCCATGTACCAGCGCGCCGACGAGCACCACGTCGGCACCATCGCTCTGCCCTTCATCGGCCCGGTGCCGTTCGAGCTCGAGCTCTCGCAGGAGAACGAGTGGAACGGGCTGGTGGGCGTTCACGCGGACCTCGACGGCCACTGGAACCTCGAGCTGGAAGGCGGGTTCGGGGACCGCACGAGCGCGTCGGCGACCGTCGTCTACCGGTTCTGAGGGCCGGGAGGGGCGGGACCGTGGCTCGCGGCGGGCGGAGCGGACGGGCGGCGGGCGCGGCCCTGGCGCTCCTGCTCGTCGCGGGCGCTCCGGGCCGCGGCTACGAGAGCGACCAGTACACCCACCGCCTGGAGCCGATCGGCGACGCGCAGCCGGTGCTCGATCGCGCCGTCAACGAGGCGCTCGCGCGCGTGGCCGAGCGCCAGCGCGGCGGCGAGGACCGGCTGGCCTTCGCCTACGGGGTCTGGGGCGAGCTGGGGGGGCTGCACTGGGTGGACCGGATCGAGCGCTTCGCGATGCGCTCGGGCGAGGTCGAGAAGCTCCCGCAGAAGCGGTGGCAGAGCGTCTACAAGGGAGCCCCGGTCTGGGCGACGCGGGTCAACTTCTTCTTCGGCGTCGGGCGCACGATCCGCCTCGCGGGCACGCTGGTCGGCAGCGACAAGCTCGGCCACTTCTTCTCCCAGGGCCTCAAGTACTACCGGAGCCACCAGGCGGGCTGGAGCGAGGAACGCGTCGCCGGGCGCGGGCGGTTCAACGAGCGGTGGATCTTCGGCCAGGCCACGACCTCGATCTACTCCAACGCCGACCTGGTCGCCAACTGGGAGGGCTATCGCTTCTACCGGAGCCTGTTCGAGGACGGCATCGTGCCGGGCAAGGGGCCGATCGTGCGCTTCGAGGCCGGCCGCGCCCGCATCGAGCGCCCGTTCACGTGGAGCGACCACGTCAACGATTTCTGGGACGAGGCGCTCAACCCCTCCTTCATGAGCCCGGCGCTGGCGCGCTATCTGACCGAGCATCTGCCCGGGCTGTGCGAGGACTTTCGCCGGGCGCCGGCGACCTTCGTGCCTGCCGGTGAGCAGGAGCTGCGCCGGCGCTACGCGGAGATCGGGCTGCGCGAGAACCTGGGCTTCCGGATGGACCGGGTGTGCGCGGAGCGATACGCTCCCGGCGCGGCTCCCGGAGCCGCCCCGGAGCCGGGCCGAGCGGCGGGATCGAGCGGCCGGCCGGGCAACCCCTGAAACCGGAGGTCCTCGTGGTCGCAGGCAGGTCCAGCGCGCGGTCGGCGGGTCGACTCGCGGTCGCTCTCGTCCTGTCGCTCCTCGCGCCGGGGAGCGCCCTCGCCCAGCAGGAGGTCGTCGACGAGTGGGATCAGAAACTGGCGCGCGCCGAGGAGCAGCTGCGCGCGGGCGAGCACAAGAAGGCGCGCCGGGCCGCGCGCGACCTGCTCGCGGTGATGACCGAGGTGGTCGGCACCGGACCGGCCGCCGAGCAGCTCGTCGGGCGCGCGGGCGCGGCGCTCGCGCTCGCCGAGGCGGGCTTGGGCGACGTCGAGGCGGCGCTGTGGGACTGGCAGGTCGCCGGCGCGCTGCTGCCTTCGCTCGCGACCCTCGATCTCGCGCCCTACGGCGAGGCCGGCACGCGGCTCGCCGCCGCGGCGGCGGCCGCGCCGGCGCCGGCCGAGAGCTCCGGGGGGCCGGCGCCGGTGGTGCGCAAGAAGGGCCGCGCGGTGGAGATCCCGCTGGCGCGGCTGGTGGCCTGCGCCGAGAGCCCGGCCGCGCAGGCGTCGGCGGAGGCGCGCGTCACGGTCGGCCTCGACGGCCGGCCGCGCGCGCCGCGCCTCGATGCGGCGGACCCGCTGCTCTCGCGCGCGGCGCTCGAGGCGCTGCGCACCTGGACCTTCGAGCCCGCGCTGGCAGCCGGCCGGCCAGTCGAGGCGCCCTTCGCGCTCGTCACCACGCTCGAGCCGAAGCGCTGCCGGGACCTGCTCGCCACCCGCCGTCCCGCGCGCGGCGGCGGCGATCCGGGGGGCGGCGACGAGGAGTAGGACCGTCGAGGCGCCCTGTCGGGGTGCGGCGCCCGGCTCCGTACGCAGGAACGACGACAAGGAGGCCCGGGATGGGCTTGGCAGCGATACGCGGCAGGATGGCGAAGGTGCTCTCGACGGTCGGGACGGCGCTCGTGCTGGGCGCGGTGGCGGCAGCGGCGCTCGAGGTGCCGGGCGGCGACTTCGAGACGGCGCCGGCGGGCGCACTGCCCGCGGGCTGGGAGGTCGAGCGCATCGAGCCCTCGGGCGCGGGCAGCGCGACGCACGACGGTGCGGTCGGCCGCGGCGGCGGCGCGAGCCTCCGGCTGGCGAGCCCGGGCGGGGCGTCGGTCGCCGTCCTCTCGCCGCCGGTCGCGCTCGAAGTCGGGCACGTCTATCGCCTCCGCGCCCGGATCCGGACCGAGGGCGTGGTCTCCGACCCGCTCGCCCGCTATCCCACCGCCGTGCCGGCCTGCCTCTCGATGCTCTCGTTCCCGTTCACGAACCACTCGCCGGCCCTCGGCGCGACGCGCGACTGGACCGAGGTCTCGTCGCTGTTCGTCGCCACGCGCGGCGAGGACCGCGTCCGCCTCGCCCTCGGCTGGAACGGCAGCGCGCGCGGACGCGCCTGGTTCGACGACATCCAGCTCGAGAAGGTCGAGGACGTCGCCGAATTCGTGCCGCTCGAGACCGTGCGCTGGGCGGACAAGGGATTCCGCGCCGAGCAGGGTGGCTGGATCCTGCTCCACGTCGAAGGCGAGCCCTACGCGCGCGGTTACCAGCACGGCTACCTGATGGCCGACGAGATCGCCGCCTACCTCGCCAAGCTCGCGCAGGTGGCGAACGGCAAGGACCCGGCGGCGGGCTGGAGCGCGATGCGCACGCTGGCCGATGCCACCATGCTGCGCGGCTTCTCCGAGGAGCTGCTGACCGAGATGCGCGGCATCGCCGACGGCGCCGCGGCGGGCGGCGCGGAGTTCGAGGACAAGGCGATCGACTTCCTCGATGTCGTCACGCTCAACTCCTCGATCGACGTCGACTATCTGAAGAGCGGCCTCGCGACGCTGCCGCACGCGCTCACCGGCCGCAGCTTCCTGACCGCCGAGGAGGAGCTCGAGATTCCCGACGGCACCCACAAGTGCTCGGCGCTCGCCGCAACCGGGCCGGCGACCGCCGACGGGCGCGTCGTCTTCGGCCAGATCTTCATGTGGAGCGGCTACACCGGCGTCCACTTCAACGTCCT
>JAFNAE010000186.1 GCA_017860005.1 Acidobacteriota bacterium
TGCGCTGTTCGAGGACCTGCTCGCGGCCGCCCGCGGGGCGCGAGGCTTCGCGGCCTGCGACTACGGCGCGGGCGCGTGGGGCGCACCCGCCTGCTTTCCCTCTCCGGAATTGCCCGCGCTCGCCGGCTTGTCCGGCGAGCGCGGCGCGCGCTCTCTGCTCGAGCCGGTGGGTTCGCGCGGCGAGCTGGCGCTCGTCCCCTTCCCCGGCGGCCGCTTCGACGTCGACACCGAGGACGACTACGCCCGGCTGCTCGCGGAGCTCGGCGGCGGCGGCTCCGCGTCCGGCGGCAGCTCCCGCCAGCGCCCGTAGAGCCGCTCGATCGCCGCCTCGACCGCGGCGCGCCGGGCGCGCAGCTCCTCGGCCACGTGCCGCCGGTTGCGCAGCAGGAAGAAGGCGCGGCTCTCCCGCCAGAGCATCGCGCGCCGCTCGTGCCAGCGCAGCGCCACCCAGCCCGCGGCGGGCGCCACCAGCGCCAGCGCCAGGCCCGAGGCGGCGCCCAGCCAGTGTCCGGCGGCGAGGCCGGCGAGCGTCCAGGTGAGCGGGTAGAAGACGAGCGCCGGGAAGAGCTTGTAGGTCGCGATCTGGTTGGGCTCGTCCTCGACCCGCCGCGACACCGCTTCGACCGCGAAGTAGGGCACGACGTGGAGCGCGGTGCCGAGCGCGGCCACCGGCGAGGCGACGAGCAGGCGCGCCAGGGTGCGCAGGACGAAGGCGGCGCCGCGCCGCCAGCCGACGCCGGCCGCGACCTGCTCGTCGGAGAGCCCGGCGGTGCGCAGCAGCCGCTCGTAGTCGCGCGCCGCCTCGACCGCCGCCGCGACCTCGTCCGGCACCGCGCCGCGCAGCCGCTCGAGCCCGCCGGCGAGCGCCCGGCGCGCCTCGAAGCCGGCCGCCAGCCGGCCCCGCCGGCCGCGCTCCTCGGGGCCCCGGTCCCGGATCTCGGCACCCAGGTCGATCAGGCGCGCCTCCTCCCAGCTCGGGTAGTTGAGCGTCACCCGTTCGAGGGCGTCCGAGATGCGCGCGGTCAGGACCCGCGCCGCCTCGGTCAGGTCGGCGCGCGCGAGCGCCAGCTCGCCCGCCGGGTCGATCGGCTCGCCCACCACCACGAGCGCGCGCGAGCGGAAGGTCGTGCGCTCCTCGAACACGAGCCCGACCGGCGAGATCACCACGCCCAGCGGACCGCGCTCGAGCTCCGCGCCGAGCGCGATCCGCGCCGCGCCCGTGCGCAGCGGTTGCAGGAAGGGCCGATCGTGGCTCACCCCCTCCGGGAAGATCGAGATCGCCTCGCCGCGCGCGAGCGCCTCGTGGCAGCGCGCGAACGCCTCGGCGTTCTTCGCCGGGTCCGCGCCCTCGCCCGCGTCGATGCGGCGGTGGATCGGAATCGCCCCCGCCAGGTCGAGCAGCTGCCGCAGCACCGGGATCTGCCACAGCGTGCTCTTGCCCAGCATGCGCGCGCGCACGCGCAGCGGTCCGAACACGAAGAGCGGATCGATCAGGCCGTTGACGTGGTTGGCGACCACGATGCGTGGCCCCGCGACCGGCAGGCGGTCGCGGCCGACGACCTCGATGCGGCGGAAGAAGACGCCGAGCGCCACCCGGCAGAGGAAGCCGACGAGGCGGTCGAGCGCGCCGCGGGTCACGGCGACGCGCTCGCCTCCCGGCGCCCGTTCCAGGCCGCGGCCGCCTCGCGCCCGCGCCGCTCGTCGATCAGGAACATGCCGAGCAGCCCGGCCACGAAGAAGGCGCCGTTGACCAGCGCCGCGGTGCGCTGCGAGCCCGAGGCCGAGGAGATCCAGCCGAACAGCAACGGCCCCAGCGCGTAGGCGCCCTTGCCCGCCAGCCCCCAGAGGCCGAAGAACTCGCCGCTCTTGTCGACCGGGGAGAACAGGCCGACGAGCGCCCGCGACGCCGCCTGGAGAGAGCCGATGCCCAGGCCCGCGGCCATGGCGACGAACCAGAAGGTGCGCTTCTCGTCGACCAGCGCGGTGGTCGCCGACACCGCGATCCAGAGCAGCAGCGCCGCCTGCAGGGTGCGCCGCGCGCCGAGCCGGTCCTGGAGCAGCCCGAACGTGACCGCGCCCAGCGCGGAGGGCACCTGGAGCAGGGCGCCGAGCAGGACCATCTCGACCGGCGTGAAGTGGAGGGTGGTGACGGCGTAGACGCCGAAGAAGGCGATGATCGCGGTCAGCCCGATCGAGAAGACGAAGAAGACCGCCAGGAAGCGGACCAGCTCGCGGAAGGTGCGCGCGGCGTGCACGGTCTGGCCGAGGCGGCCGAAGCCGTTGCGCAGGTAGTAGCCGAACGGCTCGCGCCGGCGCGGGGCGCGCTCGCGCAGGATCAGGAAGGTGGGCAGGGCCGCGACCAGGAAGAAGGCCGCGGTGACGGGCCAGACCAGGCGCAGGTTCTCGTAGTTGTCGAGCGTGATGCCGCCGCGCACGAGCGGGAAGACCAGGGCCAGGCTGAGCAGCCCGCCGAGGTAGCCCAGGCCCCAGCCGAAGCCGGACACGCGCCCGACGTTGGCCGGCGTCGAGATCTCGGGCAGGAAGGCGCCCGCGAAGTTCTCGCCGAACGAGAAGGCGATGTTGGAGACCACGAAGAGCACGATCGCGGGCAGGATCTCGCCGGGCCGCACCAGCCAGAGCGCGGCGGTCGCGCCGACGCACAAGGCGTAGGTGGCGAACAGGAAGCCCTTCTTGCGGCCCGACTCGTCGGCGATCGCGCCGACCAGCGGCGAGAGCAGGAAGACGACCAGGTTGGCGAGCCCGGTCGCCCGCCCCCACCAGAGGTCGGCGTCCGGGCCCGCCGCGATGAGCTGGATGAAGACGTTGCTGAAGAAGAACGAGACGATGATCGTGGTGTAGCTCGAGTTGGCGAAGTCGAACATCGCCCAGGCCACGATCTCGCGGCGGGCGACCGGCGGTACCGGGGGGAGTCGGTCGGCGGGCAAGCGCGGCGGATTCTACGCCGGACGTGCGGGGTGCCGGCGCGGGGTCCGCCGGCGCTCGGCGTGCCCTCCCGGCCGGATCGCGGTAGGATGGGCTCGCGGAGGGTCCTGGAGCCATGGCGGCTCCCGCGGCACGCCCGCGGAAAGGCCGTCTTCAGGTGAGCACCAAACTCTTCGTCGGCAACCTCGATTTCAAGACCACCCAGGGAGAGCTCCAGGCGCTCTTCTCCCAGGTCGGACCGGTCAGCGACGTCTTCCTGCCCAACGACCGGGCCACCGGGCGGCCGCGCGGCTTCGCGTTCGTCGAGTACGAATCCGAGGATCACGCGCGCGAGGCGATCGAGCGCTTCAACAACTTCGAGCTCGGCGGTCGCGCCCTGCGCGTCAACGCCGCCGAGGAGCGGCGCCCCGGCGGCGGCGGCCCGCGCCCCTCGTTCGGCGGCTTCGGCCCGCGCCCGGGCGGCGGCGAGGGCGGCGGCTTCGGCGGCGGCAAGCCCAAGGGCAGCCGGCGCAACGTGCGCGCCCGCAAGCGCTCGCTCTAGACCCTCTCAAGTCTTCGCGTCGGACCAGGTCGCGCCGAGGCCGACCTCGACCTCGAGCGGCACGGCGAGCTCGGCCGCGCCCGTCATCTCCGCGCGCACCAGCTCCGCCACCGCCCCGGCTTCCGCTTCCGGCGCCTCGAGCACCAGCTCGTCGTGCACGGTGAGCAGGAGGCGCGCGCGCGGATGCTCCGCGCCGAGCCGCCGGTCGACCGCGATCATGGCGCGCTTGAGCAGGTCCGCGGCCGAGCCCTGGATGCGCGCGTTGATCGCCATGCGGCGGGCGTTCTCGCGCACCGCGTGGTTGGGCGACCGGACCTCGGGCAGGTAGCGGGCGCGCCCCCAGAGCGTCTCGACCCGGCCGTCGCGCTCGGCGGCCTCGAGCGTGGCGCGCATGTACTCCTGCACGCCCCCGAAGCGCGCGAAGTAGGCGGCGATGAACTGCTCCGCCTCCTTGGCCGGGATGCCGAGGCGGTTGGCGAGGCCGAAGGCGCTCATGCCGTAGATGAGCCCGAAGTTGATGGTCTTGGCCGCCCGCCGCTGGTCGGCGCCGACCAGGTCGGGGGCGACGCCGAAGATCGAGGCCGCGGTCGTGCGGTGGATGTCCTCGCCGCGCGCGAACGCCTCGATCATCGCCGGCTCGCGCGCGATGTGGGCGAGGATGCGCAGCTCGACCTGGCTGTAGTCCGCCACCACCAGCAGGTTGCCCGGCGCCGCCCGGAACGCGCGCCGGATGCGCTCGCCCTGCTCGGTGCGCACCGGGATGTTCTGCAGGTTCGGGTTCCACGACGAGATCCGCCCGGTCGCCGCCACCGCCTGCTGGAAGCGGGTGTGGATGCGCCCGTCGGCGGCGACCATCGTGGGCAGCGCGTCGACGTAGGTGGACTTGAGCTTGGACACCTCGCGGAAGCGCAGCAGCTCGCGCGGCAGCTCGTGGCCGCGCTCGGCGAGCTCCTCGAGCGTCTCGGCGTCGGTCGACCAGCTCTTCGTCTTCCTGGTGCGGCGCAGCACCGGGAGCTTCAGCTTTTCGAACAGGATCACGCCCAGCTGCTGCGGCGACTGGATATTGAAACTCTCGCCGGCGAGCTCGTGGATGCGGCGCTCGAGCCGCTCGAGCTCGGCGGCCATCTCGCGCGACATCCCTTCCAGGAAGGGCACGTCGAGCCCGATGCCGGTCTCCTCCATGGCGAGCAGGACCGGCACCAGCGGCGCCTCGATCTCGCGGTAGACCGCCGCGGCGGCGGTCGAGTCGAGCTGGCGGCGCAGGTCGGCCGCCAGGCGGCGGGTGAGCTCCAGCCGCTCCGCCGCGAAGGCCGCGATGCGCGCGTCGCCCGGCGCCGGCTCCGCACCGCGCTCGAAACCCGCCTCCCTGGCGCCCCGCGGCTGCACGCCCAGCCGCTCGACCGCGATCTCCTCGAACGGATGGCCGTGCGACGAGGTGCGCACCAGGTAGGAGACGAGCATGAGGTCGAACAGGCGGCAACGCGCGCGGCCGCCGGGCGCCGCCAGGCGGAGGACCTCCTTGAGATCGTGTCCGGTGAGCTCGACCTCCGGGTCCTCCGCCAGCCGCGCCAGCGCCGCGCGCGCCGCCCCGGCGAGACCGGCCCGGCGCAGGTCGGCGAGCGCCGAGCCCCCGCCGCCGGCGAGCGCGAGCGCGACCGGCGCTTCGGCGGGCACGAGCGCGACCGCGACCTCGCGCCCGAGCGACGAGACGAAGGCAGCGAGCGCCCCGGGCTCCTCGATCTCGGCCAGCGCAGCCGGCGCGGTCGCCGCCGGCTCGGCGCTGCCGCCCAGCTCCTCGAGCAGGGTGCGAAACTCGAGCTCCGAGTAGAGCGAGCGCAGCGCCTCGACGTCGGGCGGCTCCGCGATCAGCTCGCTCTCGCGCAGCTCGATCGGCAGGTCGCAGTGGATG
>JAFNAE010000010.1 GCA_017860005.1 Acidobacteriota bacterium
TCCCCGTTCCAGTACTTGGCGGCGTAGGGCTCGAGCTCGCCACCGAGGGCCTGGGCGACCACCGCGGCGCCGAGCACGAGGTCGTCGAGGAAGCCCGCCGCTCCGACCAGGGCCTCGGGGAAGAGGTCGAGCGGGAGCAGGAAGTAGGCGAGCGCGCCGCCGATCAGCGCGCGCGCCTCGCCCGGGACTTGCGGGTCGAGGACCAGCCGCACCATCAGGATGAAGACATCGGGGACGAGCAGGAGCGCCTCGATGACCGGCTTGCCGTAGCGATGGCTCTGGCGCTCGGCGGCGACCAGCATCCGCCCGCGCAGGCGATCGTAGAAGGAGAGCAGGCCGCGGCTGGCGACCGCGTCGGGGGCTGCGGTGGCCGGGCGCGGGCGCGCGGGCGGAGCGGACGCCGGTCCTCCGGTCTGGGGCTCGCCGTGGCTCACGGCGGCATTCTAGCGGGGCGCGCTGCTCAGCGCGCGGTCGAGAACTCGAAGCGGGTCGAGGCCGCGAGCGGGTGGCCCGCGGCATCGACGACGCGGGCGCCGTCGAGCGTGACGCGCAGGTCGGTGGCGCGGGGCAGGTCCTCCTCCGGCTCCCAGCAGACCCACCAGCGGTGCGCGTCCCAGGACACCCGCCCGGGGAGGCGCACGCCGCCCGCGCCCTCGACCACGATCGCGTCGTCGCCGAGCAGGCCGGGATCGATCGGCTCGGAGAGGGCGAACACGATCCGGACGCGCGGCGCGGCCACCACGTCGCCGGCGCGCGGGAAATGGGAGGTCACCTGCGGCGCGCTCGCGCGCAGGACCCAGGTGGGCTCGGCCGTGACGAGGTCGAGGGTCACCCAGAACGCGGCCTCGACCGCCCAGGCGGGCGGTCGCGGGGGCGCCGGCAGGTCGAGGTCGTCGAGCCATTCGTGGAGGAGTACGGCGGCGATCACGACCCCCACCGCGCCGGCGGCGACCAGGGCGGGCGAGACGTGGTCGAGGACGACCTCGACGTCGACGGCCTCGCCGTCGCGCACCTCGACCGACCTGGCCACCGGCCGCTCGAGCGCCTCGGAGCGGCCCGCGGCGTCGAGCGCCGCGTCGATCCGGATGCGATACCGGCCCGGAGCCAGGCCGGCCACCGTCCAGGACGGGTCGAGGCTGCGGAAGACCGCCGCCCAGCCGCCCTTCTCCTGGCGCTCGAGCACGCTCGCGATCGAGCCGGTCAGCATCTCGCCGGCCCGTCGCCCGTCGTCGTCCGCGAACACCGCCAGGCGCACGGCGCCCCCGGGATCCGGGTTCGCGCCGCGGCCGGCCTCGCGGATCGAGGCGCAGGCGGCGAGCAGGGAGCCGGCGACCAGCAGGGCGGCGGGGCGAAGGGTGCGGGGCACGACCACGGCCGGTGCAAGATCCCTGCACAGGGGGCAGGTAGAATCCCGCCGTGCCCCGCCTGACGCGCATCTACACCCGTACCGGGGACGACGGCACCACGGCGCTCGGCTTCGGGGGCCGGCTGCCCAAGGACGCCCTGCGCATCGAGTGCTACGGCACGGTCGACGAGCTCAACTCGGTGCTCGGCGTGGCGCGCTCGTTCGCTCCGCCGGCCGAGATCGACATCGAGCTGGCGGCGATCCAGAACCAGCTCTTCCACCTCGGCTCGGACCTCTGCGTGCCGGAGGCGGGCAAGGGGGAGCACCCGGTGCCGACCGTCCAGGCCCGGCACGTCGAGGCCCTGGAGGGCCTGATCGACCGCGCGAACGGCGAGCTGCCGCCGCTCGAGAACTTCGTGCTGCCCGGCGGCACGCCGGCCGCGGCGGCGCTCCACGTCGGCCGCACCGTCTGCCGGCGCGCCGAACGGCTGCTGGTCGCCCTGCGGCGCGAGGAACCGGTGGGCGAGTGGACGCTGCCCTTCCTGAACCGCCTCGGCGACGCCCTGTTCGTGCTCGCCCGACTCGCCAATCTGCGCGCCGGGCGGCCCGACGTGACCTGGGACTCGCGGGCGTGACCGGAGGGGGCCGCTGGCTGCCCCGCTGGGGCCGGCGCGCCCCGGCTCCGCGCGCGGCGCCGGGCCCGGCCCCGGCTCCGGACATCGCGGCCGGCGCGGGCGCCTACTGGGACCAGCAGGCGACCGGCGCTTCGAGCGTCTACTGGGCCGACCACACCCTGGTGCGGGAGTCCGTCAACCGCTGGGTCACGGGAGAGCCGGGACTGTGGCCGATCGACGCCCTGCGCGGCCGGTGGCTGCCGCGCAGCTTCGGCCTCGGCCTGTCGATCGGGTGTGGCACCGGCAGCCTCGAGCGCTGCCTGCGCAAGGTCGGCTCGTGCGAGCGGCTGGACGCCTTCGACCTCTCGGCGGCGTCGATCCGTGAAGCCCGCCGGCTGGCGGCGCAGGAGGGCATCGACGGCATCGAGTACCGGGTGGAGAACTGCGACGAGCTGCGGCTCGCGCCGCGCCGCTACGACATCGTCTTCTTCCACCACTCGCTGCACCACATCGCCGATCCGGACCGGCTGCTCGACGAGACCCTGTCGGCGCTGAAGGACGGGGGCTACCTCTATCTCGACGAATACGTGGGACCGTCGCGTGACGAGTGGACCGAGGAGACGCTGCGCTGGGCGCGGGAGGCCTACGAGGCGGTCGATCCGCGGCTGCGCAGCCTCCCGCTGGCGCCGCCGATCGCGCCCGACGACCCGTCCGAGATGATCCGGTCGAGCCGAATCCTGCCGGCGCTCCGGGAGCGCTTCGAGATCGTCCTCGACCGTCCCTACTGGGGGAACCTCCTGTTTCCCCTCTTCTGCGCGCTGGACGGCGCCGCCCTGCGCGGCGAGGACCGGCGCGATCTCGTGGCCAGCCTGGTCGGGCGGGAGCGCGAGCTGGTCGAGAGCGGCGCCCTGCGCGACCCGCTGTTCGCGGTGGTGCTCGCGCGCAGCCGGGCGTGAGGCGTCCTGCCTCCGGCCTTCCGGGGGGCGTTGCTAGCTGGCCATGCCGGGCGGCGAGACGGGCTCACAGGCCGTGCCGCGCGCGCGGTTCTCTTCGGTCGGGCAGTGCAGGTCGCGCCGGCGCTCGAGGTCCGCGACCACCGCGCGCTTGAACGCGGCGTCGGTGCCGGCCGCGCGCCGGAGCTCCTCGCGGTAGGCGGCAAGGTCGAGGCGCTCGAGGTTCATGCGCAGGGTCCGGAACGGCCGCGGCAGCCGCTCGCCCGGCGCCTGGACATGGTGCAGGCCGCCGCTGTAGGCGACCAGCATCGCGCCCCCGGGCGTCGCCTCGAGGATGTCGGCGATCCCGCCGCGCACGGTCATCGGCCGTCCTTCGCTGTCCAGGCCGTTGCGCCGCATCATGCGCCCCTCCGGCAGGATCAGGACCATCGAGTCGGGGTCGATCCGGGTCAGGACCTCGCGCCACGTGTGGTCCCGCTCGCGCGTGATCGAAACCACGTGCGCGGCGATGAACCTGAAGAACCAGCCGACCAGCGGCCGGTTGAGCGTCTTCTCCGCCGCCGGCACCACGCCGTGACGTGCCACCCACCAGACGAAGCGCAACGGCACGACCGAGATGAACAGCCATTCGAAGAGACTGGTGTGGTTGAGCAGGCAGACCACGCGGTAGCCGCGCCAGGGATCACCGGCAGGCACGCCTCCGACCCAGCGCACCTCGCGGCGCCAGAAGACCAACGCCACGAGCCGCAGGGCGCCGAGGAAGAGGAAGATGAAGTACTTGCGCACGCTTCCCGGGGGCCGCCGCGCGCGACGCCCGTCAGAGGACGGTTTCGCGCACGACCTCGTCGATGGTGGTCACGCCGTCGCGGATCTTCTGCAGGCCGGAGCCGCGCAGGGTGATCATGCCGTTCTCGATCGCCTTGCTGCGCAGCTCCACCGCCGAGGCGCCGGACAGGATGAGCTCGCGGATGTCGTCGTGGATGTCCATCACCTCGTAGAGAGCGACGCGGCCCTTGTAGCCGGTGCTCGAGCAGCGATCGCAGCCCCGGCCCTTGAAGAGCTTGAGCGCCTTGATCTCCTTCTCGGCGAATCCGATGTTGAGCAACGCCTGGCCGGGGACCTCCATCGGCTCCTTGCAGGAGCTGCAGATGCGGCGCACCAGGCGCTGGGCGGCGATGAGGTGCACCGAGGTCGCTACCAGGAAGGGCTCGATGCCCATGTTCATCAGGCGGTTGATCGACGACGGGGCGTCGTTGGTGTGCAGCGTCGAGAGCACGAGGTGCCCGGTCATCGCGGCCTTGATCGCGACCTCGGCGGTCTCGAAGTCGCGCACCTCGCCGACCAGGATGATGTTCGGATCCTGGCGCAGGAACGAGCGCAGGGCGGCCGCGAAGTTGAGGCCGATCTGCTCCTTCATCTGGACCTGGTTGATGCCCGGCAGGTTGAACTCGACCGGGTCCTCGGCGGTGATGATGTTGACGTCCATCGTGTTGATGCGCTGCAGCGCCGAGTAGAGGGTGTTGGTCTTGCCCGACCCCGTCGGTCCGGTCACCAGCACCATGCCGTAGGGCTTCAGGATCGCCTGCTCGAAGCGACGCAGCGAGTCCGGCTCGAAGCCGAGCCGCGTCATGTCGAGCATCAGGTTGTCCTTGTCCAGGAGGCGGAGCACGATCTTCTCGCCGAAGATCGTGGGCAGGACCGAGACCCGGAAGTCGAGGTCCTTGACGCGCTCCTGGATGCGGGTCTTGATCTTGATGCGGCCGTCCTGTGGCAGGCGCTTCTCCGCGATGTCGAGCTTGGCCAGGATCTTGACCCGGCTGGTGATCGCTTCGCGCAGCCGGAGCGGCGGGTGCATCATCTCGTAGAGCAGGCCGTCGATCCGGTACCGGACACGGTAGTCCTTCTCGTACGGCTCGATGTGGATGTCCGAGGCGCTGCGCTTGATCGCGTCGGTGAGGATGATGTTGACCAGCCGCACCACCGGCGCCTCCTCGGACTCC
Organism: Acidobacteriota bacterium; assembly: GCA_017860005.1. Classification (GTDB taxonomy): domain Bacteria; phylum Acidobacteriota; class Thermoanaerobaculia; order Multivoradales; family JAGPDF01; genus JACTMI01. The sequence goes on from JAFNAE010000010.1 coordinate 4,913, forward strand.
TTCTCGAGGGTGTCGAGGTCGAGCTCCTGGTCCTCGTCGAGGACCTCGAGCGCGGCGTCGGCCGCGGGCTCGGTGGTCAGGTCCTCCATCACCTTCTTGAGCTCGATGGCGTGGGTCGAGCCGTAGTACCTGTCGATCGCGATGCGCAGGGCGCTCTCCGACGCGACCACGGGATCCACCGTGTAGCCGGTCATGAACTTGATGTCGTCCATGGCGAACACGTTGGTGGGGTCGATCATCGCGAGCGTGACCTTGGGACCGACCTTGGCGACCGGCAGGATCATGTACTTGCGAGCCACTTCGGCGGGGACGATCTTGATCACGGACTCGTCCACGTCGACGCGCGCCAGGTCGATGGCGGGGACGCCGAAGTGCTGGGACAGGAACTCGACGAGCTCCTTCTCCGAGACCAGACCGAGCTTGACCAGGGCGGATCCGATGCGCCCGCCCTTCTCCTTCTGGAAGGCGAGGCCCTCCTGGAGCTGCTGCGGGGTGATCTTGCCGGAACGGACGAGGACGTCCCCGAGACGGTTGCTCATGGCCTCCTGCTCGCGCGCCGGTTCCGACGGTGCGGCGTCTCGGGGACAGCCCGGGGGCTCGCAAGCCGGGGGGTTCGCGTGAGTCGGCGGCGAGTGTAGCAGCGGCCCGAAAAGGGGGTCAATCGAGCGCCAGCAGCTCGAGCGCGCGGCGGGCGACCGCGCGCGGATCGAGGCCGAGCAGGCAGGGCTTCGGCTCGTCCATGCGCCGGTGACAGAAGCTGCAGGGCAGGCGCCGGAAGAGAGCCGTGGCGGGCTCGCCGTAGGGCCCGTGGCGGGCCGGGTCGGTGGGACCGTGGAGGGCGAGGACGGGGACCGCGAGGGCGCGCGCGAGGTGCGCGGCTCCGGTGTCGCCGGCGAGCACGAGACGGGCGCCGCGCACGGCGCCGACCAGCGCCGCGAGGTCGGGTGCGTCGTGGCGACGGGCGGCGCCGGGGGCGGCGGCCACGATCGCGTCGGCGAGCGCCTCTTCGCCGGGCGCGGCACCGACCAGCACCGGCTCACCCAGCCGCTCGGCGAGCGGCGCCGCGACGCGCGCCCAGAGCGCGGGCGGATAGCGTTTGTTGGCCCAGGCGGCGCCGGGATGGAGGAAGACCGGGCGGCCGGAGACGGTCCGGTCGCGCCCGCAGGCGAGCGCGGCGGGGACGAAGTCGGCCGCCTCGCGCGGAAGGCCGAGCGCCTCGAGCAGCGCCAGGCCGCGATCCACGGCGTGACCCGCGGGCACCGGCCGGGGCAGGTTGATCCAGAGCGCGCTCGACGGCTCGCGGCGGTCGCTCCGGCGCGCCCCGATCCGGCGCGGGGCGCCGGAGAGGCGGGCGAGCAGCGCCCCCTTGTGGCTGCCCATCAGGTCGAGCGCGATGCCGGCCCGGAAGCCGCGCAGGACGGCGAGGAAACGGGCGAGCTCGCGGGCGCGGTGGGCGCCGGGCCGCCGCCATCGGCGCAGGGGCACCGGCAGCACCTCGTCCAGCAGGGCGTGGCCCTCGAGCAGGGGCGCGAAGGCCTCGTCGACGACCCAGCCGAGCCGGGCCTCCGGCAGGTGCCGGCGCAGCGCCGCCAGGACGGGCAGGGCGTGGACGACGTCGCCCAGGGCGCTGGTGCGGACGATGAGGATCCGGGCGCGCGGATCCGGGACCTTCACGGCAGCGCCTTGACGCGCGCGATCAGGTCCGTGGTGGCGTGGTCCTTGGGGTCTCCGACGAGCGCCGTGCGCCCGCCGTAGGCGCGCACGACCGCGTGCTCCGGGACGCGCTCGGGCGAGCCGTAGTCGGTTCCCTTGCAGTGGACGTCGGGCCGGAGGCGCGCCAGCAGGGGCGCCGGCGTGTCGCCTTCGAAGACGACCACGAAGTCGACCGGCGTCAGGCCGGCCAGCAGCTCCGCTCGCTCCGCGGCGGGCACCACCGGTCGCCCCGCGCCCTTGAGCCGGGCCACCGAATCGTCGTCGTTGATCGCCACCACCAGCACGTCGCCCTCCGAGCGTGCGGCGGCCAGGTAGCGCAGGTGCCCGACGTGGAGGAGGTCGAAGTGGCCGTTGGCGAGGGCGATCCGGCGTCCCGCGGCACGCAGCGGCGCCAGCCGCGCCTCGAGCTCGGCGACGGTCAGGACCTCGCCCACCGGAGCTCCGTGCGCGGCCGGTCGTCGGAGGCGATCGCGGCGGCCAGCTCGGCGCGCGTCAAGGTTGCGGTGCCCGTCTTCATCACCACGATTCCGCCGGCGTAGTCGGCGAGCAGCGTCGCCTCGAGCGGGGTGGCGCCGGCGGCGAGGGCGAGCGCGAAGGTCCCGATCACGGTGTCCCCGGCGCCGGTCACGTCGGCGACCTGGTCGGTGCCGTGCACCGCGACGTGCGCGCCGACGCCGGGCTCGAACAGCGCCATGCCGCGGCTGCCGCGGGTGACGAGCAGGAAGCGGCAGTCGAGCCGGGCGCGCAGGGCCTCGCCCGCGACGTCGACGCCGGCGCCGGCGTCGAGCGGCCCGCCGTGGAGCGCTTCGGCCTCCTCCTCGTTGGGGGTGGCCGCGTCGGCGCCGTGGAAGTCGCCCAGGCGGAAGCGGCTGTCGACCAGGATCGTGGACTGCGCGCCGAGCGCCGCGCGCACGGCCGGGACCATCTCCGGCAGCACCGCGCCGTAGCCGTAGTCGGAGAGCACGGCGACCCGCGCGCGGCCCGCCTGCGCCGCGACGCGCGCGGCCAGCTCGCGGCGCTCGGCCTCGCTCAGGGGGCGCAGCTCCTCGCGGTCGTAGCGCACGACCTGCTGCTTGATGCCGGTCGGGAAGCCGGCCAGGATGCGCGTCTTGGTGGGCGTCGGCCAGCCCTCGCGCACCAGCAGCCCCGCGCTCTCGATGCCGCGCTCCGCGAATGCGGTGACGAGCGCGCGGCCGGGCTCGTCGTCTCCGACGCATCCCACCGGCAACGGCCGCCCGTCCAACGCGCGCACGTTGGCCGCGGCGTTGGCGCCGCCGCCCGGGGCCACCGATTCCCCCGCCCACCGCAGGATGAGCACCGGCGCCTCGCGACTGATGCGCTTGGGGGCGCCCAGGACGAAGCGGTCGGCGACCAGGTCGATGAGCATGAGCACGGGCTGGTCGGCGAGGGCATCGACCAGCTCGAGGAGCCGGGAGCGAGCGGGCGGAGCGGGGTCGGGAGTGCGCACCGGGACGATGCCGGGATTCTGCCACGAAGCGGCGTGGCTGCCGCCTGGCACCGAACGTGCGTAGTCCCGGCCTCGAGGAGCGCCGGAGCAGGCGTGCGAGGATGGCGGCGATGAGGAGGGAGCAACGGGCACCTGGTGGCCGGGAGTTCGAGCGGCAGGCCCTGCCGTTCCTCGACTCGCTCTACAACACCGCCTACCGGCTCGCGCGCAACGCGGAGGACGCCGAGGACCTGGTCCAGGAGACCTACCTCAAGGCCTATCGCAGCTTCGACCAGTTCGCGCCCGGCACGAATCTGAAGGCCTGGCTGTTCAAGATCCTCAAGAACACGTTCATCAACGAGTACCGCCGCCGGCAGAACGTGCCGCCGGAGGGCGACTTCGCCGCGATCGAGGAGGGCTTCGAGTCGCAGGTGCGCGACGACGCCGCGGGCCAGATCAAGAACCCCGAGGAGGTCGCGCTCGAAACCGCGCTCGACCAGGACGTGCAGCGCGGGCTCGACGAGTTGCCTCCGGACTACCGCATGGCGGTGGTGCTCGCCGACCTCGAGGGGTTCTCGTACAAGGAGATCGCGGACATCCTCGACATCCCGGTCGGAACGGTGATGAGCCGCCTCTACCGCGGGCGCAAGCTGCTCGAGGCAGCGTTGCTCGGCTATGCCCGCAGCCACAACTACCTGCAGGCGGGCGAGCAGCCCGCCAAGCGGCGGAGCCGGGCGGGGGCGGCGTGACGGGAATGCCGGAGGCGCGCCGGCCGTTGGACCCCTCGGATGCCATGGCCCGAGGCGCCTGAGGAGCCGGTGGAGCGCAGAGAGACATGAGCTGTCACCGCGCGCGCCGAGTGCTCTTCCTGTGGGTGGATCGGGACCGGGAACGGCTGCCCGTCGAGCCGCTCGAACGGCATCTCGACGAGTGTCCGGAGTGCCGCGAGCACGCGGTGCGCGTGGAGCGGGTGGTCCTGCTCATGCGCTCCCGCTGCCGGCGCAACGCCGCGCCGGGGGATCTCGCGGTGCGCATCCGGACGCTGCTCGGACTCGACGGCTAGCAACGGAGGAGGAGACCGGTGAACGAGGCTCGGAAGGGGAGCGGATGGAGGATCGCCGGAGCGCTGGCGGTGGCGGCGCTGCTGCTGGTCGCCGCGGCGCCCGCGCCGGCCCAGCCCAACGTGCGCCTGCCCGGCCTGGCCGGGGGTCAGCTCACCGGAGCGGAGCTCGCGCGCGGCGCCACCATCGTCGTGGTCTGGGCCTCCTGGTCGCCGCGTTGCCGCGACATCGTGGAGCGGGCCAACGGCGTCGCCGGTCGCTGGGGCGGCCGCGCGCGCGTGGTGACCGTCAACTTCCAGGAGGACCCCGCGGCGGTCGAGGCGTTCCTGCGCGACAAGCAGCTCGCCGTGCCGGTGTTTCTGGATCGCGACGGCGAGTTCTCGAAGGCACACGCGGTGACCACGCTGCCCGGGCTGGTGGTCTTCCAGGAGGGCGCCGCCCGCTACCAGGGCAAGCTGCCCGCGGACCCGGACGCCACCCTGCGCCAGATCTTCGGCTGAGCGGGCCCGGGCCCCCGGGCCGCGCCCCCGTGCTGGACAGCGGCGGAGCGGGTGGTATATTTCCCTCCCACCGGAGGAATCCGGTTCATCGACATTCTGTTCGGGAGGGCTGCGCGAGCCATGGGCGAGCCGGTTTGGGGGAGGTCGGGACTTTCCTGGCTGGGTCTCCCCCTCGGCGGGCTGCTGGCCTTCGTGGTCGCGATCGTGTCGCCCTGGGACGAAGCCCGGGTGGCGCCGACCGCGCTCGAATCGGCGTCGCTCCACCCCCAGGCGAGCTTCGCGGCCCTCGCGGCCGAGGACTCGGCGCCGGCCCCGGCCAGCGCGGAGCCGATGCCCACCCGCGAAGGCGTCCTGCGCAGCGGCCAGACGCTGGGCGGCCTGCTCGGCGACCTCGGTCTCGCGGCCGCCGACGTGCACGCGGCCGCCGCGGCCTCCCGGCGCTGGCTCGATCCCCGGCAGCTCAAGCCGGGGGCGCGCTGGGCCGCCTTCTACGGCGACCGGGGGCTGACCCGCTTCGATCTCGCCCTCGAAGGGCGGGGCGACGTGCGCCTCGTGCGCCGGGCCGAGAGCTGGGACGCTTCGTTCCGGGAGTATCGCCGGGAGACGCGCGTCCGCACCCTCTCGGGCACGCTCGACGGCGCGCTCGAGAGCGCCATCGAGCGCGCGGGCGGCGACGCGGCGCTCGCCTTCGCGATGGCGGACGTGCTGCAGTGGGACCTCGATTTCAACCGTGACCTCCAGCCCGGCGACCGGTTCCGGATCCTGTTCGAGGAGCTCTGGGTCGAGGGCTCCTACCACGGCATTGGCCGCGTGCTCGGGCTGACCTACGGCCACGAGACCGGACGCCTCTGGGAGGCCTACCGCTTCGGCGCCGACGGCTTCTACGACGGCGAGGGCCGGCCGCTCCAGAAGCTCTTCCTGCGCTCGCCGCTGCCCTATTCGCGCATCACCTCGCGCTTCTCGAACCGTCGCTTCCACCCCGTCCTCAAGGTCTTCCGGCCGCACCACGGCGTCGACTACGGCGCCCCGACCGGCACCCCCGTGCGCGTCACCGCGTCGGGCACGGTGACCTTCGCGGGCTGGGACGGCGGCGGCGGCCGCACCGTCAAGGTCCGCCACCCCAACGGCTACCAGACCGGCTATCTCCACCTGTCGAAGTTCGCCCGCGACGTGCGCGCCGGCGCGCGGGTGCGCCAGGGCGACGTCGTGGGCTACGTCGGCTCGACCGGTCTGGCGACCGCGCCGCACCTCGACTACCGCGTCCAGCGCGACGGCCGGTGGATCGACCCGCTCGCGCTCGGCGGCGTACCCGCCGAGCCGCTCTCGCGCGAGCGTCTGGCCGAGTTCCGGCGCGTGAGCGCCGCGATGCGCGAGAGCCTCGAGACGGGGCGGCCGTACACCCCGGCCGGAGCCGACGCGAGCGGCCCCGTGCAGGTGGCCGGCGCGGCCGCGCCGGTGGCGCGCGCCCGCCAATGATCCGGTGAAGGCAATCCGCGTCACGACCCGTTGTCGGGTCGACCTCGCCGGCGGCACGCTCGACATCTGGCCCCTCGGTCTCCTCCATCCCGGCGCGCAGACGGTCAACGTCGCCATCGAGCTGCCGGTCCAGGTCGAGCTCGAACCGCGCGACGAGCGCTTCCTGGTGCGCCAGGACGGCGAGCGCCACGAAGCGGCTTCGGCGGCGGACCTCGTTCGCGATCCGGCGAGCGCGCTGATCGGCCTGGCGCTCGAGGCGGTCGGCGCCCGGCCGTGCGCGCTCACGCTCGACAGCGCCTCGCCGAGAGGCGCCGGCCTGGGCGCGAGCTCGGCGCTCGTGGTCGCCCTGCTCGCCGCGCTCGAGATCGCCCGCCACGGACGTCCCGACGCCACGCCGGAGCAACGGGCCGCGCTCGCGCGCGACCTCGAAGCGCGGCTGATGGGTCTGCCGACCGGGCGCCAGGACCATTTTCCGGCGCAGCTCGGCGGCGCGCTCGCGCTCGAGCACCGCCTGGGCGGCGAGCGCGTGCGCCGGCTCCCCGTCGACCTCGGGGCGCTCGGGCGGCGCCTGGTGATCGGCTACACCGGGCAGAGCCACTTCTCGGCCGGCAACAACTGGCAGGTGATCCGGCGCCGGCTCGACGGCGAGCCGGACGCCGTGCGCCGCCTCGACGCGATCCGCGACGCGGCCGCCGCGATGCCGGAGGCGCTGCTGGCCGGCGACTGGGAGCGCGCCGGGGCGCTCATGGCCGACGACTGGCGCGCGCGGCGCGGGCTCGCTCCCGAGATCCCGACCAGGGAGCTCGAGCGCATGCTGGATTCGTGCGCACGCGCCGGGGCGTGGGGCGGAAAGGCCTGTGGCGCCGGGGGAGGCGGCTGCGTCGCGGTGCTCGGGCCGCCTGAGCGGCGCGAGGCGATCGTCGGGGCGTTGCGGGACGCCGGCGCGCGGCTGATCGAGGCGCCGCCCACGGCGAGCGGGCTCGAGTTCGCGATCGAGGATCGATGAGCCGCTTCGGGTTCCTCCTGCGCGAGCTCGTCCTGCGCGACCTGCGCTCGCGCTACACGGGCTCCGCGTTCGGCTTCCTGTGGGCCTTCGTGCACCCGCTCTGGCAGCTGGCGCTCTACAGCCTGGTCTTCTCGGTGATCCTGCGCATCCCGCTGGTCGGCGAGCGCACGGAGAGCTTCGCGGCCTTTCTCTTCGCGGGCCTCCTGCCCTGGATGGCGTTCCAGGAAGGCGTGTCACGCGGCGCCACCGCGATCCTCGACAACGGCCATCTGGTCAAGAAGATGCGTTTCCCGAGCCAGGTCCTGGTGCTCTCGGTCGTGTTCTCCGCGCTCGTGCACTCGTCGATCGCGCTCGCCCTGTTCGCCATCCTGCAGGGAGTGCGCGGCGAGCTGGATCCCGGGGCCCTCCACTGGCTGCTGGCGGGGGTGGCGGGGCAGCTCGGGCTCACCGCAGGCCTGGCGCTCCTGATGGCGGCGCTGCAGGTCTATCTGCGCGACGTCGTCCACGTCCTCGGGCTCGTGCTGTCCGCGCTCTTCTACGTCACGCCGATCGTCTATCCGGTCGGCCTCGTGCCGGAGCGGCTCGCGGCGTGGCTGGCGACGAATCCGCTCACCACCGTGGTGGCGCTCTACCGGAGCTTCCTGATCTCCGGCCGGCCGCCTTCGCCAGTCGCCCTGATCGGGCTCGCCGCCGTGGCCCTGGTGGCGCTCGGTGCAGGCCTGCTCGTCTTTCGCGGCCTCGCGGCCGGGTTCTCGGACGAGCTGTGACCGCGGCCGACTCCAGCGCGGTCCTCGCGCGCGACCTGGTCAAGGAGTACCACCTCTACCCGACGCCGGGCTCGCGCGTGCTCGAATGGCTGACGCGGCGACCTCGCCACCGCGTCTTCCGGGCCCTGTCGAACGTGACCTTCGAGCAGGCGCGCGGCGAAGGGCTCGCGGTGATCGGCGAGAACGGCGCCGGCAAGAGCACGCTGCTCAAGCTGCTCGCCGGCGTGACGCAACCGAGCGCGGGGAGCCTCGAGGTGAAGGGCCGCACGGCGGCGATCCTCGAGCTGGGGGCTGGATTCCATCCGGATTTCACGGGACGGCAGAACATCCGGCTCACCGCCGCGCTGCTCGGGCTCACCGACCAGGAGATCCGCGAGCGCGAGTCCGAGATCGTGGCGTGGAGCGAGCTCGGCGAGTTCATCGACCGCCCCGTGCGCGAGTATTCGAGCGGCATGGCGGTCCGGCTCGGCTTCTCGATCGCCACTCAGGTGGATCCCGAGGTGCTGATCGTCGACGAAGCGCTCTCGGTGGGCGACGGCTACTTCCAGAAGAAGAGCATGGACCGCATGGTGGCGTTCGTGGAGGGCGGGGGCACCCTGCTTTTCTGCTCCCACGCGCTCTATCTGGTGTCGGCGTTCTGCACGCGGGCCATGTGGCTGCGCAACGGCGAGATCGCGGCGCTCGGCCGCACCGGAGACGTGGTGCGCGAGTACGAGCGCTTCCTCGTCGCCAAGCAGAAGGCGTCCGAAACGAGGCAGGGGCCCGCCGCGCGACCCTCGCCCGTGGCCGAGCGGCCGGGCACCGGCGCGCTCGGACGGATCGTCTCCGTCTCTCAGCTCGATGGCGCGGGAGAGACGCCGATCTACGAGCCATGGGCCCCGTTCCGGCTCGAGGTGACGTTCGAGTCCGCCGATCCGGGCCTCGGATTCCACGTCGGCGCGCTCATCCACGCCGAGGACGACACCGTCCTCTCGGCGCTCGGATCGCGCGTCTGTGGCCACGCCGCGCTCACCGGCCGGCGACGCTACCGGATCGTCATGGACGTGCCGAACCTCCCCTATCAGAAGGGCCTCTACCACCTCAGCGTCCTGCTGCTCGACGAGCGCGCGCTGCACGTCTACGATCAGCGACAGGTACGACGCGCGTTCGGCGTGGTCGGCCACCACTGGGATCCGGGTCCGTTCGGGATCGGGCAGCGATTTCTCGACTTGTCCGCCGAGGACGAGACCCGGGGCGACTAGAATCCACTCGTGCGCCCCCGTCTGGCGGTGGTCGTCCCGGCCTTCAACGAAGCCGCCAGGATCGCGCCCACGCTCGAGCGCGTGCTCGCCTACCTGGAGCAGCGCGAGGAGCCGTTCGAGATCGTGGTCGCCGACGACGGCAGCTCGGACGGGACCGCCGGAGTCGCCGCGCGCTACGCCTCACGGGGAGTGGCCGTCGTGCGTCTGGAGCCGAACCAGGGCAAGGGGGCGGCGGTGCGCGCCGGGATCGCGGCCACTCGCGCGGAGCGCGTCCTGATCACGGACGCCGACCTCTCGACGCCGATCGAAGAGCTGGCGCGACTGGAAGCGGCGCTCGGCGACGCCGATCTCGCGATCGGGAGTCGCGCGGTACCGGGAGCCCGCATCCCCGTGCGCCAGCCTTTCTACCGCGAGATGGCGGGGCGCACGTTCAACCTGCTCGTGCAGCTGGCCGGGGGGGTCCGCGGGCTGCGCGACACCCAGTGCGGCTTCAAGCTGCTGGGCGGCGAGCTCGCCCGCTCGCTGGCGCGGGAGCTGACGGTCGATCGCTTCGCCTGGGACGTCGAGCTGCTCTGGCTCGCGCGCCGGCGCGGGCTGCGGGTGGCAGAGGTGGGCGTGGAATGGCGCAACGACCCCGCCTCGAAGGTGCGGTTCTTCCGGGACTCGGCGCGGATGCTGGCCGACATCCTGCGCTTCCGGCGGCGCCACGGCGCGGCGTCCGGGAGGGCGGAGTGAAAGGCCGCGGGGTGCGGGTGGGCCTGCTCTCGACCGAGGCCATCCGGCCGGTGATGGGAGGCATCGGAGTCCGCTACCTGGAGCTCGCGCGCCGGCTCCCCGCGCTCGGCTTCGACGTCGTGCTCGCCTCTCCCGGCAGCCGCGACCAGGCCGCCGAGTGCGGCCTCGATCCCCGCGGCGTGAGGCCGATCGCAGGAGCCCGCGTCGCCGAGCTGCTCGCCGACCGGCAGGTCGTGGTGGCGCAGGGCCAGCTCGCCAACGACGTCGTCCTGGGGCTGCCTTCCACCCCGGTGGTCATCGACCTCTACGACCCCTGGCTGGTCGAGAACCTCCACTACGTGGAGACGCTCGGTCTCGACCCCTGGCGCAACGATCACGCGACCTGGGTGCTGCAGCTGTCGACCGGCGACTTCTTCCTCTGCTCGTCGGCCGAGCAGCGCCTCTACTATCTCGGCTTCCTGACCGCGCTGGGACGTGTCAACCCCGAGCGGTTGAGCCACGACCCGACGCTCGAAGGGCTGATCGGTGTCGTGCCTTTCGGCGTCGAGCCCGCGCTGCCCGCGCCTCGACCCCTGCTCGAGGCGCGGCGCAGCGGGGAGCGCCGAGTGCTCTTCGGCGGCCTCTACGACTGGTACGACCCGTTCACCGTGCTGGCCGCGCTCGACCGGCTCCCGGGCCACGACGTCACCCTGCTCGTCGTGCGCAATCCCAATCCCGGGGGCACGCCGCAGGCCCTGTTCGCGCGCGTCGAGGAGCACTGCCGGGCGCGCGGATGGTGGGGCAGCCGGGTGCGGGCCCTCGACTGGGTGCCCGCGGAGCGCCGCTTCGACCTCCTGCGCGAGGTCGACGCGCTGGTCGCCACCCACGTGCCGGGTCTGGAGACCGACCTGGCGATGCGCACGCGTTTCCTCGACGCCCTGGTCGCCGGCTGCCCGGCGGTTTCGAGCGCGGGCGGCACGGTGGCGCGGCTGCTCGACGAGTGGCGCGCAGGCTGGGTGGTGCCGCCCGGCGACCCCGACGGCCTCGCCAGAGCGCTCGCCGAGGTGCTGGCGGGTGGCCCGGCGGTGGCGGAGCGCCGGGCGCGCGGGCGGGAGCTGGCGGCCGACCTGGCCTGGGAGAGGGTGCTCTCGCCCCTGGTGGCGTTCCTCGCCGCGCCGCGGCGGGATCCGACCAAGGATCGCTTCGCCTTCCGGCCGGCCACCGTCGCGCCTCGCGACGGGCTGGCCTTCCGCCTGCGCCGGCGCCTCTCGCGCCGCTCCCCGCGCTGAGGTCGCCGTGCCCTCGCTCGACAAACTCTCGGTCCTCATCGTCAGCTGGAACGGGCGCCACCACCTCGAGGAGTGCCTCGTGCCGTTGCTCGAGCAACGGCGCGGTGCCGGAGCCGCGGTCGAGGTGCTGGTGCTCGACAACGGCTCGACGGACGGCACCGTGGACTGGCTCGCGCGGCGGTTCCCGGAGGTGCGGGTCGTGGCGAGCGCGAGCAACCTGGGCTTCGCCGCCGGCAACAACCGGCTCGCGCGCGAGGCGAGCGGCGACCTGTTGCTGCTCCTCAACAACGACACGTGCCCGGACAGCCACCTGCTGGCCGCGTTCGTGGAATCGTGGCGGTCCGCGCCCGCGGACGTCGCGGCACTAGCGGGCCGGCTCACCGACTGGGACGGGCTGCGGCTGGACTTCGGCCGCGGCATCGCGACCTTCGACGGTCACGCCTTCGCTCTCGACCAGGGGCGGGAGCTCCGCGAGGCGCGGCTCCCCCGTCCGGGGGAGGAGCTCCTCTTCGGTTGCGGCGGGAACCTGCTCGTGGCGCGGCGGTCCTTCTTCGAGGCCGGCGGATTCGACGAGAGCTACTTCGCCTACTACGAGGACGTCGATCTCGGCTGGCGGCTGTGGGCCGGGGGCGAGCGCATCCTCGCCTGTCCCGAGGCCTCCGCGCGCCATCGGCAAGGGGCCACCGGAACGCGTCTCGGCGACTTCCGGCGCGGCGCCCTGTTCGAGCGCAACGCGCTGCTGACGGTCGCCAAGAACTTCGAGGACGGGCTCTGGGAGCACATGCTTCCCCCGGTGCTGCTGACCTTCCTCGCGCGCGTCGAGGCGATGGTGGCGACGGCCAACTCCGGGGGCGAGGTCCTGCGCGGGGACGCGGCGCCGCCCGCGCGCGAGGCGCGCGGCGTGCGCCGGCGCGTCGCCCGGCTCCTGCACGCGGCGGCGCACCGGTTGGCCTCCTCCCGGCAGCCCGCGCAGGACCTGCCGCGCCTCGAGGACCCCCAGACCCTCGCCCAGCTGAGAGGCCTGTCCGGGTTCCTCGCCGCGCTCGACGCGGCCGCCGGCGAGCGCCGCCGCCTGCGAGCGCGCCGGCGCCGTCCCGACCGGGAGATCTTCCGGCGCTTCCCGCTCTGGATCGTGCCCACCTATCCCGGCGACCGCGCCCTGTTCGGCAGCGCGGCCTTCCGTGATTGGCTGCCGGAGGACCTCGAGTTCGAGCGGGCGGAGCTCGCCGACGTGCTGCGCGGGGGTTAGCGCAGCTCGTCCCTCTGGAGCGGGTCGCGCCGAGCCTGTACGATCCTCCCGCCGTGGCGCTCCGTTACTCGGTCGTCATCCCAGCGCACGACCGCTGCGAGATCCTGCTCGAGGTGCTCGCCGCGCTCGAGCGTCAGCGGGGCGCGCCCGAGTTCGAGGTCGTGGTGGTGGACGACGGCTCCCGCGACGGCACGCCGGAGCGCCTGCGCCGCCGCGGCGGGCACCTGGCGCTCACCGTCCTGGTCCAGGAGGCGCGCGGCCCGGCCGCGGCGCGCAATCGCGGCGTGGCGGCGGCGAGCGGCGACCGGGTCGCCTTCCTCGGCGACGACACCGTGCCCGAGCCGGACTGGCTGGCGGCCCACGCCGCGGCCCACGAGCGCCGCAACGGCGACGACGGGCTGGCGGTGGTGGGCTACACGGGCTGGCATCCGCGCGTCCGCCGCAGCGCCTTCCTCGACTACCTCAACGACCACGGCCTGCAGTTCGGCTATGCCCTGATCCGGAATCCGGACGAGGTCCCGTTCAACTTCTTCTACACCTCGAATCTCTCGCTCTCGCGGCGCCGCCTGCTCGAGGAGCCGTTCGACGAGCGCTTTCCCTACCCCGCCTGGGAGGACATCGAAGCCTCCTACCGGCTCGCGCGGCGCGGCCTGCGCCTCGTCTATGCTCCGGAGGCACGGACGGCCCACGACCATCCGACCGACTTCGACCGCTTCGCGGTGCGCCAGGAGCGGGCGGGCTATTGCGGCGTCGTCTTCTTCCTGCGCCACCCGGAGCTGGCGGAGTTCCTGGGGCTCGGCGCCGGAGGGCCGGCACCGATGCCGCCGGCGGGGCCGCAACGGCGCAGGGAGGCCCTGGTCCGGGCCTTGCAAAAATGGCCGGTGAGACTCCCGCGGCTCTGGGAGGAGACCCTCCGGTACCACTACCTGAGGGGGCTTCACCGAGGCTGGCGGGAGCTGGTCACCGAACGAGGAGGCGTGCCGTGAAGATCGCACGTTCGTTGTTGTTCCTGGTGCTGTTGAGCGGCCTGGCGACGGTCGCCGAGCCGGCCCGCGCGGCGCACGTGCACGTGCGTCCGTCCGCCCACGTCTACTGGGGTCCCGGCTGGGGCTGGTACGACCCCTGGTGGTACTACGGACCGCGCTGGGGGGGCTGGTGGGGCTATCCGGCCGCGTATCCGAATGCGGCCTACGGCGGCAGCTACGGCGCGCTCGACACCGACCTCAGCCCCGAGCGCGCCGAGGTCTGGGTGGACGGCAAGAAGGTCGGCCTGGCGGACGACTTCGACGGCTTCCCGAACTTCCTCTGGCTCGAGAAGGGCACCTACGACGTCGCCTTCTATCTGCCCGGGCACGTGACGCTCGCGCGCCAGTACACGATCTACCCGGGGATGGTGATCGACGTCGAGGACCGTCTGGAGCCCGGCGAGGCGACGCACCCGCTCGATATCGGCCCCAAGACCCACGAGCGCCGCGATGCACGCCTGCGCGACGACGAGGATCGCCGCGAGTACTTGGAGCGCCAGCAGGGGATGGTGCCGCAGGAGGAGCCGGAGCTCGAGGGCGAGGGCGAAGTCGAGGCCCGGCCGGAGCCGCAGCCGGCTCCGGACCAGGCGGAGAGCCTCGATGCCCGGGCCGAGCCGGGGCGGCTCGCGCTCGACATCCAGCCCGACGACGCTTCGGTCTATCTCGACGGCCGCTTCCTGGGGACCGGCCGGGAGCTCGCCAGCCTGCGCGCCGGCCTGATCGTCGATCCCGGCACCCATATGATCGAGGTCGTGCGCCCCGGCCGCGAGGCCGCGACGCGGCACGTCCAGATCGTGTCCGGGCGCGAGACCCGGATCGAGGTCAGCCTCGAGGCGGAGTGACCTCGCCCGAGAACTGGGCGGCGCTGTCGCGCTCGAGCCGGAGCAGCCAGCGCTTGCGCGCCGCGCCGCCCACGTAGCCCCCGAGCCCCTGCTTCGAAGGCAGGATGCGGTGGCAGGGGATGATCAGGGGCAGCGGGTTCTTCTCCAGGATCGCCATGACCTGCCGGTAGGCATCGGGACGGCCCGAGGAGTCGGCGATCTCCTTGTAGGTCCTGGTGCGTCCGTAGGGCGTGCGGGAGGTCTCCTTGAGCACGCGACGGGCGAAGCCGTCCAGGCCGGACGGCCCGAGGTCGTACTCGAGCTCGAGATTGCGCCGCGCGCCGGCGAGGTACTCCGAGAGCCGCCCGAACACCTCGTCGAGGAACTCGGACTCTTCGTAGTCCGAGAGGGGGAAGAAGAGCCGCTTCTCCCGGCCCGCGGGCCCGATCACGATGCGGGTGATGGCGGTGTGGACGAACTCCACGCCCAGGCTGCCGAGGTGAGAGGGGACGAGGACCCGGACCGGCTCCACTTGGGGAGCCGATCCGGCGCTCCCGGCGACCGGGATCTCGGCCGACATCGTGGGCGATAGGTTACTGCAGGGTCCCGAGGGCGACAAGCTGGAGCCAGGCGGCGCGGGAGACGGGGGGTGGGTCCGCTCCGGGGGGATCACTCGGCCCGCCCCGCGTAGAGCGCCCGGTACAGTGCCCGGCTCTCCAGGACGCGGATGACGTAGGCCTTGGTCTCCCGGAATCCGATCTTGGCCAGGTACTCCTCGGGCTCCCGGGTCGCGCAGGAGCGCCGCCAGAGGGCCGCCTGGTCCTCGCCGGCGTTGTAGGCCGCGATCACCACCGGTTCGGAGGCGGGGAAGCGACGGGCGAGCTCGGCGAGATGGGCGGCCCCCAGCGCAATCGAGATCTCGGGCCGATGGAGGTCCCGGGGCCGCAGCTCCCGGATCCCGATCGTTCCGGCGAGCCGCTGGGCGGTCGGCCGCGTGAGCTGGGCCAGGCCGCGCGCCGAGGCCGGCGACTCGGCGCCGGGGTCGAAGCGGCTCTCCTCGCGGATCAGGGCGGCGAGCAGCGAGGGGTCGATCCGGTAGGCGGAGGCCTGGGCCCGGATCAGGGCCGCCCAGGGGAAGGGGTAGAGCATCCGGCGCAGGTCCGGGGTGACCCATTCGGCCGGGACCTCCCGCGGCAGGTTCTCGAACAGGGCCTCAGCGACCGCGATCCCGCGCCTCACGCCGGCGTCCCGCTCCAGCAGGCGGGCGGCACCGGTGAAGGCCAGGCGAGGACGCGAATTCGGGAAATGGCGGACGAAGGCGTCGCGGGACTCCACGAACAGGCCGAGGGAGAGCAGCTGGTCCTCGGGGCGGGAACGATCGGCGGCCCAGAGCGGCCATTCGGCGACCGGGACGGGGGTCCAGCGCACCCAATCGGCCGCACGGCGCCTGCCCGCGAGCCGCTCCAGGCCCCGCTCCCGGGCGCGCCGGCCGTCGGGGTCCTGCTCGCCGAGCAGGAGCGTGGCGCGATGGAGGCTCGCGACCTCCTCCTGCTGGGCCAGCTCGAGCCCGCGGCGACGCGCTTCGGGGGCGAGCCCGGGCTGGCCGAGGCGCCGGCGCGCGGCGGCCGCGAGCGGATGGAAGGGCCGGAGTTCGAGCACCTCGAGGTAGCGCGAGACCGCGGTCGCCGGGCTGCCGGTCGATTCCGCGAGCCGCCCCCGCCAGTAGGCGACCTCCTCGTCCGCGGCTTCGCGGGTCCGAGCCGCGAGGTCGAGGGCGGAAGCGACGCGTCCGGTCCGGCCGGCGAGCAGCTCGGTGACGGCGAGGAAGAGGGCGGCCCGGGCCGTCGCGCTCGCCAGCTGGGGGCGCGCCGCGAGCCGGGCGAGGGCGTCCCAGGCCGCGCGGGTGTTGCCATCCAGGCTCAGCAGGCGGATGGCGCCCAGCATCGCGGCGCCCGCCCACTCACCGTCCGGATCCTCCTCGAAGGAGCGCCGGAACGCCCCGAGCGCCTCGGCCGGGCGGCCGCCGAGCTCGTGGGCGCGGGCGAGCTGGCAGAGAGCATCGGCGCGCGCCGCGGGGGTGGACGGCCGCCGCGACAGGGACCCGAAGGCCCGCGCCGCCTCGTCGTAGCCGCCGAGCCAGAAGTGCGAGCGCGCGAGCGCATACTCGATCTCGCGGCCGCCGGTCGCGAACCAGCCCGGAGAAGCGCTGCGCGCGCGCTCGAGACGGGCGAGCGCCGTCCGGAACTCGCGGTGGTGATACGCGGTCAGTCCGAGGAGGCGCGCGAGGTCGGGTCCGTCCCCGCCAGGCAGCTCGACCAGCAGCCCCGCCGCCTCCCAGGAGACCGCGTCCTCGACGTCGTCCTCGAGCAGCTCGCGCAGCACGCTCGCCGCCTCCGCGACGCGGCCTTCGCGCAACCAGCAGTCGGCCTGCGCGATGTCGTGCACGCGGCGTTGCTGCTCCGAGAGCCCATCGCGCCGCACCGCGACCAGGAGCCGGCAATCTCCGCCGCGCTCGAGCGCGCGGTGGAGCAGCTCGAGTCCGGGGGTGACGAGCGGGTCCGGCGGCTCGTGCGCGAGCAGCGTGGCGACCAGCCCGGCGGCGATCTCGGGGTGTCCGAGTCGCTCCTCCAGGAGAGCCAGCCGAAGCCGCGACCAGGGCTCGAGACCGCCACTGCCGCCGAGCGCGGCGGCGTAGGCCGCGACCGCCTCGCGCTCGCGGCCCAGCCGCTCGAGCAGGTCGCCGCGCAGCAGCGCGAGGCCCAGGGCGCCCGCCGCGCGCGGATCCTGCTCGAGGGCACGGGTCGTCCGGTCGAGCGCGGCGACCAGCTGCCCGGTGCTCACGAGCTCCACGAGCTCGAGCCGGGGATCGATGGACACCGCCGGCGCCGGAGCCGGAGCCGCCGTGGCGGCGGCGACCAGGAGGGCGAGGATCATCCGGGCGGCCAGCTGAAGCCGCGACCACCCAGGACGTGGAGGTGAAGGTGGAGCACGGATTGGCCCGCATCTTCACCGTTGTTGACCACCACCCGGTAGCTGGCGAGCCCGAGTTGCCGGGCGACTCCGGCACAGGCGTCGAGCAGACGGCCGAGCAGCGGCGCATCCGCGGTCTCGGCGGCGGAGAGCGACGCCAGGTGCCGGCGCGGGATGACGAGGACGTGCGTGGGCGCCTTGGGCGCGACGTCGTGGAACGCGATCACGTGCTCGTCCGCGTGCACGATCCGGGCCGGAATCTCGCCGGCGGCGATGCGGCAGAACAGGCAGTCGCTCACGGTTCGCCTCCCTCAGTCCGGTCGGCGCACGCGCTCCACGCGCGCGCCCAGGGCCACGAGCCGGTTCTCCATCGCCTCGTAGCCGCGGTCCAGATGATAGATGCGGTCGACCACGGTCTCGCCCTCCGCGGCCAGGCCGGCCAGCACCAGGCAGGCCGACGCCCGCAGGTCGGTCGCCATCACGCTGGCGCCGGACAGGCGCGTCGGACCGTGGATGCGGGCGGTCCTGCCGTCGAGACGGATGTCCGCGCCCATGCGCGCGAGCTCGGCGACATGCTGCATGCGATTCTCGAACACCGTCTCGATCACCGTGGCGACTCCCCGAGCCTGGGTCATGAGCGCCACGTACTGCGCCTGCAGGTCGGTCGGAAAACCCGGGTAGGGTGCAGTCACCACGTCGCGTGAACTCAGGTCGCCGGCGCGCGTGACCCGCACCCAGTTCTCGCCGCGGGTCACTTCGGCCCCACAGCCCGTGAGGGCCTCGAGCAGCGGCAGGAGCGCAACTGGCTGAGCCTCGGTGAGGGTGACGTCGCCTCCGGTCAGCGCGGCGCCGATCAGGTAGGTGCCGCCTTCGATGCGGTCGGGGATGACGCGATGGCGCCCGCCGCCGAGCGAGTCCACGCCCTCGATCCGGATCGAGTCTCCTCCGGCGCCCTCGATGCGCGCGCCCATCGTCACGAGCAGGCGCGCCA
Source organism: Acidobacteriota bacterium (assembly GCA_017860005.1). GTDB lineage: Bacteria > Acidobacteriota > Thermoanaerobaculia > Multivoradales > JAGPDF01 > JACTMI01. The sequence goes on from JAFNAE010000010.1 coordinate 23,183, forward strand.
GGTCCTCCACCTCCGGCTCCCGCGCGCAGTTCTCGAGCACCGTGACGCCGCGCGCCAGGCTCGCGGCCATCAGGAGGTTCTCGGTTCCGGTCACGGTCGGCACCGCGAATCGGAAGCGCGTGCCGATCAGGCGCTCGGCGCGCGCCTCGACGTAGCCGTGCGCGAGCGTGACCTTCGCGCCGAGCGCCTCGAGGCCGGCCAGGTGCTGATCGATCGGCCGCACTCCGATGGCGCAGCCGCCGGGCAGCGAGACGCGGGCGTGGCCGCGTCGGGCGGTGAGGGGGCCCAGCACGAGCACGCTCGCGCGCATCGTCTTGACCAGCTCGTAGGGGGCGTCGTCGGGGCTCGCCGCACCACCCGGTCCGAGGTGGAGCCGGCTGCCCTCCCAGCGGCTCGCCACGCCGAGATGGTCGAGCAGGCGCCGCATGGTCTCGAGGTCGCGCACGCGCGGAGCATCCTCGATCTCGAGCGGCGCGCCGGCGAGCAGCGACGCGGCCAGCGCCGGCAGCGCGGCGTTCTTGGCGCCACCGGCGCGCACCGCACCCGCGAGGCGGGCGGGACCGTGGATGCGAAAGCTGTCCAAGCGAGGGCTCCCGAGGCGGGCGGTCAGGCCCGTCTCCTGAATACCACATGCCGCTCGATGCCGGCCAGGTCGGTGCGGATGTCGATCGCCTCGAACGCGCCCTCGCGCGCCACGAGGGTCGCGACCGGCACCGCCTGTCCGAAGCCGAACTCGAGCGCCGCCCAGACGCCGGGGCGCAGCGCGGTGAGCTGCTCGAGCAGTCGGGCCATCGTCTCGAGGCCTCCGGCTCCTCCCACCAGCGCGACGCGCGGCTCGAAGTCCCGGACGTCGCGCGAGAGGAACGGCACGACGCCCTCCTCGACGTAGGGCGGGTTGCCGACCACGACGTCGAAGGACCGCAGGTCGAGGCCGCCGCAGAGATCCGCGGCGACGCAGTGGACGCGATCTCCGACCCCGTGCCGCCGCGAGTTGGCGCGCGCCACGTCCAGCGCCGCGAGGGAGAGGTCGGTGGCGACGACGGACCAGGCGGGCCGCTCCGCCGCGAGGGAGACCGCGAGACAGCCCGAACCGGTGCCGATGTCGAGCGCACGAGCTCGAGCGGGCAGTGGCACGGCGAGCGCAAGCTCGACCAGATGCTCGGTCTCGGGACGAGGGATCAGGACGCGGGAGTCCACGGCGAAGGGCCGGCCGAAGAACTCGCGCTCGCCGAGCAGGTAGGCGACGGGCTCTCCCTCCCGCCGCCGGTCGAGCAGGTCCCGGAATCGGCGCTCGGTCTCGGGCGGGACCGGGTCGTCGTCCCGGGCGAGGACGCGCGCCTCGTTCCATGCCAGGAGGCCGCCGAGCAGCAGGGCGGCCTCCCGGCCAGCGGCCTCGAGGCCGCAGCGGCGCAGCTCCTCCCGGCCTTCGCGCACGAGCTCGCCGACGGTGGTCACCCGTCGGATCCTAGCCTTCGCGAGCCGTCTGGGCGAATGTTCGCTCGAAAAACCGATGCATTGATGATTTGTCTCTGATGTTTTGATTTGGTTGACAATACATCTGTCTCTGGCCGATGATCGCGCGCATGTTGGACGAACGCGACCTCCAGATCCTCGCCCTGCTCCAGGCGGACGGCCGGCGCTCGCACTCCGAGATCGCGCGCTCGCTCGGCATCGCGCCCTCCGCGGTGCTCGAACGGGTGCGCAAGCTGGAGCGCCGGGGCGTGATCCGCGGCTACGCGGCGCGCCTCGACCCTGCCAGCCTCGAGCAGGCGCTGCTCGCCTTCGTCTTCGTGCAGGCGGACGAGCGCCCGGGTGGCGGCGACCTCGGCACCCGGCTCGCGGAGCTCCCCGGCGTCCAGGAGGTTCACCACGTCGCGGGCGAGGACTGCTACCTGGTGAAGGTGCGGTGCGCGTCGCCCGAGGCCCTCGGGCGCCTGCTCAGGGAGGATCTGGGCGCGCTCTCGGAGGTGCGCCGGACGCGCACGACGGTCGCCCTCGGCACGATCAAGGAGAGCACCGCCCTGCGCTTCCCCGGCCGGCCGACGGAGACCGGCGATGACCCCGTCTGAGCGCCCGAGCGGACTCGGGCGCGGCGTGGCGCTCGCGCTGGCGGTCGTCTACCTGGTGTGGGGCTCGACCTACCTCGCGATCCGCTTCGCGATCGAGACGATGCCGCCGTTTACCATGGCGGGCCTGCGTTTCCTGCTCGCCGGCGGTGCGCTGTTCGCGTGGGCGCGCGCCACCGGCGCGCCGGCCCCGCGCAGGCGTCACTGGGGTCCGAGCGCCCTGATCGGAGCTCTGCTCCTGCTGGGGGGCAACGGCGGCGTGGTGTGGGCCGAGCTGCGCGTGCCCTCCGGGGTGACGGCGTTGCTGGTCGCGGTCGAACCGGTGTGGGTGGCACTGCTGGCGCCCCTGCTGCTCGGCCACCGGCGGGCCGGACTGCGGGTGGCCGCCGGGCTCGCCGCCGGCCTGCTCGGGGTCGCCGCCCTGGTCGTCGATCCGCGCGGCCTCGATCCCAGCTCGGTCGACCCGCTGGGCGCGGCGGTGCTGCTCGCCGCGGCGCTCTCCTGGGCGATCGGCTCGCTCGTCTCGCTCCGCTTCGAGCTCCCCGAATCGCGCGCGATGGCGAGCGGCATGCAGATGCTCGCCGGCGGAGCGCTGCTCACGGCACTGGGCGGCGCCGCCGGCGAGTGGTCGCGGCTCGCGGGCAGCGCGCCGTCACCGCGCTCGCTCGCCGCCTTCGCCTACCTCGTCCTGTTCGGCTCGATCCTCGCGTTCTCGGCCTATGGCTTCCTCCTGAGAGCGGCCCGGCCGACGGTCGCCGCGACCTACGCCTTCGTCAACCCGGTGGTTGCCGTGCTGCTGGGATGGGCGCTCGCTGGCGAGCCGCTCGGCTGGCGGGTTGGAGTGGCGTCGGTGCTGATCCTGGCGGCGGTCGCGCTGCTGATCTCCGGCGAGGGACCGCGCCCTCGGCGCGAGGCGGCGCTTCCGGGTGGCCCGCCGTCCGGCCGCGAGCGCGAGATCCGAGACGGCGACGCGGACGCGACGCGGGCTGCCGCGGCCGACGCCCACCCGGGCTGAACGGCGCGCGCGCCGGGTCAGCCCACGGAGGCCCGGGCCTGCTGCTCCAGGGCGCGTGCCCGTCCGTGCTCGACCAGCGGCTCGATCAACACGTCGAGGCCGCCGTCGAGAACCGTCGGCAGCTGGTGCACGGTGAGGCCGATGCGGTGGTCGGTGACACGGTTCTGCGGGAAGTTGTAGGTGCGGATCTTCTCGGAGCGGTCACCGCTGCCCACCATGCGCCGCCGCTCGGCGGCGAGCGCGGCGTCGTTGCGCTCGCGCTCGGCCTCGAGTAGACGACTCCGCAGCACGCGCATCGCCTTCTCGCGGTTCTTGATCTGGCTGCGCTCGTCCTGGCACGAGACGACGAGCCCGGTCGGCAGATGGGTGATGCGCACCGCCGAGTAGGTGGTGTTGACGCCCTGACCGCCCGGTCCGGAAGCGCAGAATCGATCGACCCGCAGGTCCTTGTCGTGGACCTCGATCTCGACGTCTTCGGCCTCGGGCAGCACGGCGACCGTCGCGGCCGAGGTGTGGATGCGTCCGGAGGACTCGGTGACCGGGACGCGCTGGACGCGATGGGTGCCGGCCTCGTACTTCAGGCGGCTCCAGGCGCCCTTGCCCTCGACGATCGCCGAGACCTCCTTGACGCCGCCCGCTTCGGATTCGGACAGCTCGAGCACCTCCACGCGCCAGCCTCGCTTCTCGGCGTAGCGGGCGTACATGCGGAACAGCTCGGCGGCGAACAACGAGGCCTCGTCGCCACCGGTGCCGGCGCGCACCTCGAGCACGACGTTGCGCTCGTCGTCGGGATCCCTGGGCACGAGCGCCAGCCGCAGGTCGCGCTCGAGCGTCTCGGCTTCGGCGGCGCGCTCGACGATCTCGGCTTCGGCGAGCCGGCGAAGCTCGTCCTGCTCGGCGGTGGCGGCGAGCAGCTCACGGGCGCCGGCGAGCTGACGCTCGTTCTCCTGATAGCGACGATAGAGCGAGACGACCGGGTCGATCTCGGCCAGGGCGCGGGTCGTGTCGCGCAGGCGCTTCGCGTCCGAGGTCACGTCGGGGCTCGCCAGCCTCGCAGTGAGCTCGGCGTGATCGGCGGCGATGCGCTCGAGCTGGTCTCTCAGATCCATCTGCCGGTCCCTCCGGAAGCCGGAAGCCCCGGCGGAGGCCGGCGTGCCGGCTTCCGTTCCGGGGCTTCGGGGAGGCGCGACGCGACGCTAGGCCGACTTCGAGTAGCGCTTCTTGAAGCGCTCCACGCGGCCGGCGGTGTCGATGAACTTCTGGCGGCCGGTGAAGAAGGGGTGGCAGGCGCTGCAGATCTCGAGGCGCAGCTCCTTCTTCGTGGAACGGGTCTGGAAACTGTTGCCACACGCGCACACGGCAGTCACCAGGTGCAGCTCGGGATGAAGGCCCTTCTTCACGGGAGTCCGTCCTTTCCTGCCGGGACGCCGGGCGGGTACCGGCGCCGAGGAGCGCGAAGGATATCGCAAAGCGCCGGGCGAGGCCAGCGCCGGGCGCGTCCGGGCCCCGGCCCCATCCTGCAAGTTACTGACAAATCGTAGCTTGTGCCGGAGACCTGCTCAGATCGAGAGCGTCTCGGCGGTGATCGAGAGGCGCTTCATCATCTCGTGGAGAGTGGTCGGCTTGACCTGGAGGATCTCGGCCGCGCGCTTCTGGACGCCCCCGGCGGCGTGCAGCGCGCGCACGATCAGCTGGCGCTCGTAGGCGGAGACCGAGTCCCAGAACGAGGTCCCGAGGTCGGGCAGCGGCCCGTTGGCCGCGGCCGGAGCCG
>JAFNAE010000072.1 GCA_017860005.1 Acidobacteriota bacterium
TTCCACCCGGGCGGAGCCGCACCCCCGGCGGGGCAGGACACGCTCGTCCTGCGGCCCAGCGACTGAGCGACCGGGAGTGCCCGCGGCAGGCTAGACGCGCCGCAGGTACTTGTTCTCGCGGGTGTCGACTTCGATCTTGGCGCCGGCTTCGATGAACGGGGGCACCAGGACGACCAGCCCGGTCTCCATCTTGGCCGGCTTGTAGGAGGACGAGGCGGTCGCGCCCTTCATGCCGGGCTCGGTCTCGGCGACCTGGAGCACCACCGTCTGCGGCAGCTCGACGCCCACCGGATTGCCCTCGTAGAGATCGACCTTGATCACCGAGTTGGGCAGCAGGTAGAGCATGCCGTCGCCCAGCACCTCGTCGGTCAGGGCGAGCTGCTCGTAGGTGCTCTGGTTCATGAAGTGGTGGGTGTCGGCGTCGGAGTAGAGGTACTCCATCGGCACGGTGTCGAGGTGGGCGCGCTCGACCGACTCGGTCGAGCTGAAGCGGTGCTCGAAGCTGTTGCCGGTGCGCAGATTCCGCATGCGGACCTGGACGAAAGCGCGCAGGTTGCCGGGCGTGCGGTGGATGACGGTCATCACGCGGCAGATCTCTCCCTCGTGGAGGATGCACATCCCCGAGCGGAGCGCGTTGGCCTGGATCAAGCGGGACTCCTCCCTGACACGGAGCGGGGGCTCAGGCCTCCTGCTCCTCCTTGTGGTGCTTGCGCGCCTGGGCGACCAGCTTCTCCTGCACCGGGCGCGGGACCTCTTCGTAGTGCGAGTACTCCATGTGGAACGACGAGCGGCCCTGGGTCATCGAGCGCAGGGCGGGGGCATAGTTGAGCATCTCGGCCATGGGCACGAGCGCGTGGACGATCTGGACCCCGCTCTTGGAGTCCATGCCCTGCGGCCGCCCGCGCCGGTGCGAGAGGTCCGACATGATGTCGCCCATGAACTCCTCGGAGGTGTGGACCTCGACCTTCATGATCGGCTCGAGGATGGTCGGCGAGGCCTTCTCCATCGCCTCCTTGAAGCCCAGCGAGCCGGCGATCTTGAACGCGAGCTCCGAGGAGTCGACGTCGTGGTACTGGCCGTCGATCAGCCGCACGCGGAAGTCGACCACCGGGAACCCGGCCAGGAAGCCGCGCGCGCGCGCCTCCTGGATGCCCTTCTCGACCGCCGGACGGTAGTTCTGGGGGATGGCGCCGCCGAAGATCTCGTCCACGAACTCGAAGTCGCCGCCGCGCGGGAGCGGCTCGACCTTGATCTTGCAGTCCGCGAACTGGCCGCGGCCGCCGGTCTGCTTCTTGTGGCGGCCGTGACCGTCGGCGGCGCGCTGGATGGTCTCGCGATAGGGGACCTTGGGCGGATGGAGGATGACCTCGACGTTGGACCGGCGCTTCAGGCGCGCGAGCGCGATCTCGACGTGCAGCTGGCCGGTGCCGGAGAGCAGGAACTCGGCGGTCTGCGGATCGCGCCCGGCGCGCAGCGACGGGTCCTCCTCGATCAGCCGGTTGAGCGAGTCGCCGATCTTCTCCTCGTCGCCCTTCGCCTTGGGCTCGATGGCGAACGACATCGCGGGCTCGGGCACGTGGATCCAGGCCGCGCGCACCGTGCGCTCCTTGGAGACCAGGGTGTCGCCGGTCAGCGTCTCCTTGAGCTTCGGAACGGCGCCGATCTCCCCGGCGATCAGCTTGGGAGTCGCGGTTCCCTGCTTGCCCTGCACGTGCAGGATGCCGTGCGCCTTCTCCGACTCCTCGGCGCGCACGTTGACCACCTGCGCGTCGTTCGAGAGCGTGCCGTCGAGCAGGCGCACGAGGGTGAGGCGGCCGGTGAAGGGATCGTTCAGGGTCTTGAAGGCGAGCGCGACCAGCGGCGCGGCGGGGTCCGCGGCGAGCCGGACCTCGCTGCCGTCGAGCAGGTGGGCGGGGAAGCCCCGGTCCGTGGGCGCCGGCAGCTGCTCGACGAAGAAGTCGAGCAGGCTGGAGCTGCCCACGTTCGGGCCCGGCGCGCCCAGGGTGACCGGGAACAGCTTGCGCGCCACGATCGCCGCGCGCAGGCCGCGCACCAGCTCCTCCTCGGTCAGGGTGCCCTCCTCGAAGAAGTGCTCGAGCAGGCCCTCGTCGCTCTCCGCGATGGCCTCGACCAGGCGCGTGCGCCAGCCCTCCACGGCGGCCGCGACCTCGGCCGGCACGGGCCCCACCGTGCCCTTGCCGGCGCCGCCGACCTCGAAGGTGTGGGCCTTCCCGGAGATCAGGTCCACGACTCCCCGGAAGCCCTTCTCCACGCCGATCGGCACCTGCACGGGGAGGGCCTGACGACCGAAGGTCTTCTGGACGCTCTCGAGCGCGCGCTCGAAATCGGCCCGCTCGCGGTCCATCTTGGCCAGGTAGATGGCGACCGGCAGGCCGATCTCCTCGGCGTACTCCCAGGTCTTCTCGGTGTTGACCTCGACGCCGGCGACGGCGTTGACGCACAGGAGCAGGGAGTCCGCGACCCGGAGGCCCGCCTTGGTCTCCGAGAAGAAGATGCCGTAGCCGGGGCAGTCGACGAGCTGGACGACGTGGTCGCGCCAGCCGAGCCGGCAGGTCGCGAGCCCGATCGAGATGCCGCGCTCCTGCTCCTCGGGATCGAAGTCGGTGGTCGCCGTCCGGTCCTCGACCCGGCCCTGCCTCGGGGTCACGCCCGCGGTGAACAGCAGCGCGCTCGCCAGCGTGGTCTTGCCGGCGTCGTTGTGGCCGGCGAGGGCGACGGTTCGGATCCGGGCGGGGCTATCGACCTGCATGGCTTTCTGGCCTCCTCGCGAAGGGAAAACGGCGGGCCTCGAAACTATAACAAAGGCGGTTTGACGGGTTTCGGCGCGCGAGCCTAGAATCACGGCGTCTTCCCGACGACCCGCCGATGAGCGCCACGCCCCCTCCCAAGCTCGGCCGGTACGAGGTTCTCGAGGAGATCGGCAAGGGAGCGATGGGTGTGGTCTACCTCGCCCGCGATCCCCTGATCGGTCGCCTCGTGGCCCTCAAGACCTTCCGCGTCGGCTTCGCGGCCAAGGACGACGAGCTGGTCCAGTTCCGCAGCCGGTTCGTGCGCGAGGCTCAGAGCGCCGGCATCCTCTCCCACCCCAACATCGTGACCATCCACGACGTCGTGGACGAGGGCGCCAGCGGCATCTGCTTCATCGCCATGGAGTACGTGAAGGGGACGAATCTCAAGCAGCTGCTGCAGCGGCCGGATCCGTTCAGTCACGTGTTCGTCGCGGAGGTGATCTCGCAGATCGCCGAGGCGCTCGACTACGCGCACTCGCGGGGAGTCGTCCACCGCGACATCAAGCCCGCGAACATCCTGATCACGGCCGACAACAAGGTCAAGATCACCGACTTCGGCATCGCCCGTCTCGACACCTCGAACCTGACCATGGAGGGCCAGCTGCTCGGCACTCCGAACTACATGGCTCCGGAGCAGATCCAGGGCAAGGACGTCGATCACCGGGCGGACATCTTCTCGCTCGGGGTCGTCTTCTACGAGATGCTCACCCGCAAGAAGCCGTTCCAGGGCGAGAACCTCACCCAGGTCACCCACAAGATCGTCTACGAGCCCTTCGTGCCGCCCGAGGAGACCGTCCAGGACCTTCCGGCCGGCCTCTCGGCGGTGCTCACCCGCTGCCTCCAGAAGGACCCGAACCGGCGCTACCCGCGCGCCAACGAAGTGGCGCGCGACCTGCGCTCGGCGCTCGAGCGCGCCGACGAGCTCGACGACACCTCGGCGACGCAGGAGGTCGAGACCGAGAGCGCGCCCGCCGCGGACCTGCAGCCGACGCGGCGGCTGGGCCGCGCCGAGATCGAGGCCGCGGTGGCCTCGACGCGGCCCGCGATCGTGCCCCCCGACGCCGAGCTGGCCCCCACGCGCCGCATCGAGCGCGCGGAGGTGCTGGCCGCGGCGGCGCCCGCGCCGGCGCCGGCCGCGCCGCCGCAGACTCCGCCCGCGGCGAGCCCGGCGGCGCCCGCGAAGCCCGCGCCCGCCCCGGGCCCGGTGGCGCCGCCATCGCCCATACCGGCACCGGCGCCCACTCCGGCGCCGCCGGCCAGGAAGACCGCCGCGCCGCCGGCGCCGAAGATCCCGGCACCGGCGCCGGCCAAGGCGACCGAGCCGCCCGCGCCGGCCCCGCGTCCGCCCGCTCCGGCCGCCGGCCCACCCGCCGTGGCGCCGCGGCGGAGCCACAAGGGACTCTGGCTCGCGATGGCCGGTGGCGCGGCGCTCGTCCTGGTGGCGGTGGTCGCCCTGTTCGCGTTCGGCGGCGGCGAGGAAGTGCCCAAGATCACGGTCCCGGTCGCGCCCACGACTTCGCCCGAGCAGCAGAACCGCATCACCGCCGCGACCGCCCTGGCCGAGGCCAGGATCAAGTTCGCCGAGGGCGACCTGCCCGCAGCCCTGCAGTCGGCGGCGCGCGCCGAGCTCGCCGATCCCAAGAGCCTCGAAGTGAAGCTCCTGCGCGAGGCGATCGAGAGCCGATCGCGCGAGGTGGCCGCGGACGCGGAGCGCAACCGGCAGGTCGCCGACGGATTGCTCGCCGCGCAGGACGCGATGGCGCGCAGGAGCTGGGGCGACGCGGCGGCGGCGGCCCGCGCCGTGCTCGCCCTCGATCCGGCGCAGAGTGACGCGCGCGCGATCCTGGCCGAGGCGCAGAAGGAGCAGAAGCGGGAGCGCGACCGCGCGGACGCCGCGCGCGCCGCGGCGCTGACGCCCCCGACGCCGGCGCCGGTTCCCGAGGCGGTGCCCGCGGAGCCTTCGCCCCCGGCCCCCGAAGCGGCACGCGACGCCGCGCTCCAGGTCGAGTTCGCCTCCGATCAGTCGGAAGGCGTGCTGACCATCTACGCCGGTGAGAGGCAGATCCTGCGCGAGCCGTTCAAGTTCGTGAAGAAGACCGGCTTCCTGCGCTCCGAGAAGATCTCCGGCCGCATCGACGCGCAACGCCGGGTCCCGCTCGGACCGCTCACCCTGCGCGTCTACGTCGCGCGCCCCGGGCAGGCCACCAAGGCGGTCGTGCTCGACGGCACGATCGAGGCGGGCAGGACCTACCGGCTGGCGATCCGGGTCGACGAATCCGGGCGCACCACCGCCGAGCTGCTGCGCTGAGCCGGTCGCGCTCCCGGCGCCGGCCGCGGCTCAGATCCGAACCACCCGGACCTCGCCGTGACGGGAGAGCTGCGGCTCGAGCGTCGCCGCCGGTCCGACCGCGACCACGGTGGCGTGGTCGGGGTCGAGGTGGCGGCGGGCGAGCGTGAGCAGGTCGTCCGGCGTGGTGGCGGCGACCGCCGCCAGGGCGCGATCGAAGTGGTCGTCCGGGAGTCCCCAGAGCGCGAGCTCGGCCAGCCTTCCGAGCAGGTCGGAGTGGGTCTGGAGCGTGAAGGGGAAGACCCCCAGCAGGTAGTCGCGGGTCTCGGCGAGCTCCTCGGACTCGACCGCGTCCTGGCGCAGCCGGTCGAGCTCGAGCAGGATCTCTCCCGTCGCCGCGCCCGCCACCTCGTTGCCGACCGCGGCGGCGACCACGAAGGGGCCCGGTCCGCGGCGATCGACGAACCGGCTGCTGACGCCGTAGGTGTAGCCGTGCCGCTCGCGCAGGTTGAGGTTGAGGCGGCTGGTGAACTTCCCGCCCAGCAGTGCGTTGAGCACGCCGAGGCGGGTGCGGTCGGGGTGCGTCCGGGGGACGCCCGGGTGCGCGAGCCGCAGCTCGGTCTGGGCCGCCTCGGGACGGTCCACGACGACCACCTGCCGCGCCGCCCGGGTGGCCGGGCGCACCTCGATCGGCAGCGCGGCCTCGGACGCGCTCCAGTCGCCCAGGAAGCGCTCGGCGAGGGTGCGCACCGCATCGGGCTCGACGTCGCCGGCGACCACCAGGGAGGCCCCGGAGGGCCGGTAGAAGCCCTCGTGGAAGGCGACCACGTCGGCGCGCGAGAGGGCCGCCATGGTCGTCTCGTCGCCCAGGATCAGCGCGCCGTACGGGGTGCCCGGATAGAGCGCGCTCGAGAGCGCCTCCTCGGCGAGCACGGCCGGCTGGTCGCGCCGGCGCAGCAGCTCGGTCAGCGCCTGGCGTCGGAGCCGCTCCAGCTCGTGGGGAGGGAAGACCGGCTGCCGCGCGACCTCGGCGGCGAGCTCGAGCGCGGTCGCGAGGTCGCGCGCCAGGACCTCGACGGAGACTTCGGCGCCGTTCCAGTCCGCGCGCGTGGCGAGTGAGCCGCCCAGCCGCTCGATCGTGCCGGAGAGCGTGGGCCCGTCGCGCAGCGCGGTGCCCTCGTCGATCAGGGAGGCGGTCAGGGCGGCGAGGCCCGGGCGCTCGAGCGGATTGCGGTCGGCGCCCGCCGGGAGCTGGAGCACGGCATCGGCGAGCGGCACGGCGCCGACGGCGGCGACCACCAGCTCGAGACCGTTGGCCAGCCGCTCGCGGCGGAAGTCCGGGAAGCGGAACGGACGCCGGGGCCCGGGCGGGGGCGGCGAGGAGCGCGCCACGCGACTCATCGCTGCGCGCTCCGCGGCAGGACGGTCAGCGTCACCTGCCGGTCCGCACCGAGGCGCTCGGCGGCGACCGCCGCCATCGCCTCGGCGGTGACCGCCGTGTAGCGGCCAGGCTCGTCCCAGGCGAGCTCGGGTCGGTCGAAGAGGGTCGCGTACATGGAGAGCTGGTCGGCGCGCCGGTCGGCCGTCTCGAGGCCCTCCCACAGCTCGACCAGCGTACGGTGGAGGGCGCGCTCGTGGTCCGCGGCCGGGAGCGGCCGGGCGGCCCGGTCGAGGTGGCCGCGCAGCGCGTCGGCGAGGGCGGCGGGCTCGACCCCCGGCCGCGCCGTGGCGATGGCGATGAAGAAGCCGGTCTGGGCGGTCGGATAGACGTAGCAGGCGGCCTCCTGGGCGAGCTGGCGCTCCCAGACCAGGTCCCGGTAGAGCGGGCTCGACTTGCCGTCCGCGAGGAGGTTGGCGAGCAGGGCGGATGCGAACCACTCGGGATCGCCGAAGGGCGGGATCCGGAAGGCGAAGTAGACGCGCGGGAGCTGGACCGAGTCTTCGACCGTCTCGGCGACGGCGGCGTCGAGCGGGGCCAGCGCGAAGCTGTCCCGCTGCGGCCGGGGACCGGGCGCGAGCTCCCCGAACCAACGCTCGACGCTGGCCAGGGCGGCACCCGGGTCGAAGTCGCCGGCCAGCGTCAGCACCGCATTGTTGGGCACATACCAGGTCTCGAAGAAGGCGCGCACGTCCTCGAGCGTCGCGCTGGCGATGTCGTCCATGGTGCCGATCACCGGCCAGCGGTAGGGGTGGCCGGGAGGCACCAGGAGCTCGAAGAGCCGCTCGTAGGGCCGTCCGTAGGGCTGGTTGTCGACGCGCTGGCGGCGCTCGTTCATGACCACGTCGCGCTGGGTGTCGAGCTTGTGCTGGTCGAGCGCCGGGAGCAGGAATCCCATCCGGTCGGACTCCAGCCAGAGCGCGAGGTCGAGGTGCTCGGACGGCACGGTCTCGTAGTAGTTGGTGCGGTCGTACCAGGTCGAGCCGTTGGCCACGCCACCGACGCGCTGCAGGTGGCGGAAGTGGTCGTTCGTGCCCACGTTCAGGCTGCCCTGGAAGAGCATGTGCTCGAACAGGTGGGCGAGGCCGGTCCGCCCGGGTCGCTCGTCGGCCGAGCCGACGTGGTACCAGAGATTCACCGCCGTGAGCGGCAGGCGCGAGTCGGGCTGGAGCACGATCCGGAGGCCGTTGGCGAGGCGGTGGCGGAGGATCGGGAAGCCTTGGGCCGCGGTCATCGCGCGGGAGTATTCGCGACCCCGCGCAGGGGAGCAACCCCGAGGCTTGACTTACGCCTTCTTACCGCCTATCCTCGCGCCATGTCGAGCTTCCTGACCGAGCGCCAGAAGGCGATCCTCGACTTCATCCTCGAGTTCCGGCGCCAACGCGGCATCGCGCCCACGCACCGCGAGATCTGCGAGCAGTTCGGGTTCTCCTCCTACGGCACCGCCTACAAGCACCTCAAGCTGCTCGCCGAGAAGGGCTACCTGAAGCGCGATCGTCACCAGCGGCGCGGCCTCGAGCTGCTGCCCTCGGCGGGCGTGGACGAGGAACCGGGCGCCGAGCTGCCTTTCCTCGGGCGCATCGCCGCCGGCCGGCCGATCGAGGCGGTGACCAGCCGGGAGTCGATCGGCGTGCCCCGGCTCCTGTTCGGCGAGCGCCTGCAGGACCACTACGTGCTGCGCGTCGCCGGCGAGTCGATGATCGAGGAGGGGATCCACGACGGCGACTGGGTGGTGGTCGAGCGGCGCGAGCGGGCGCGCCCGGGCGAGATGGTGGTGGCGCTCCTGGGCGGCGACGAGGTGACCCTCAAGCGCTTCTATCCGGAAGGCGACGAGGTGCGCCTGCAGCCCGCCAATCCGGCGATGGCGCCGCTGCGCGTGGCGGCCGCGGACGTGCGCGTCCAGGGCATCGTGGTCGGCCTCATGCGCCGCTACTGAGGCACCCCGGGCGCGGCGCCCGCCGCGGCGGGAGTGATCTTTTTCACAGACGCAGTGTGACCAATGCCGGATAGGATCGCCGCCCCATGGCGTCCCTGGACGACCTCCTGCGGCAGATGACGGAGCGGGGCGCGTCGGATCTCCACCTGAAGCCGACGCGGCCACCCCTGATCCGGGTCACCGGCCGCCTGTTCGGGCTCGAGGCCGAGTCGCTCAAGCCCGAGGACATCCAGGCCATGCTCGACCCGGTGCTCAAGCCGCACCAGCGGCGCAAGCTCGAGGAGCGCCAATCGGTCGACTTCGGCTACGGCGTCCACGGCCTGGCGCGCTTCCGGGCCAACGTCTACTACCAGCGCGGCACGATCGCCGCCGCCTTCCGGCGCATTCCCTACCAGATCCGGATGCTCGACGAGCTCAACCTCCCCGAGGTGCTGCTCGATTTCTGCGACCTGCCGATGGGCATGGTGCTGGTCACCGGTCCCACCGGCAGCGGCAAGTCGACGACCCTGGCGGCGCTCGTCAAGTACGTCACCTCGCGGCGCCCGGTCCACGTCGTCACGATCGAGGATCCGATGGAGTTCCTGTTCACGGACGGCGTGGCGTCGATCTCCCAGCGCGAGGTGGGGACCGACACGCCCTCGTTCGCCGAGGCGCTGCGCAACGTGATGCGTCAGGACCCGGACGTGATCATGGTGGGCGAGATGCGCGATCCCGAGACCATCGCCACCGTGATCACGGCCGCCGAGACCGGCCATCTCGTGTTCTCGACCCTGCACACGAACAGCGCCACGCAGACCGTGGATCGCATCCTCGACGCCTTCCCGCCCGAGCAGCAGAACCAGGTGCGCGCCCAGCTCTCGCAGGTGCTCAAGGGCGTGGTCTCGATGAAGCTGGTGGAGCGCGCCGACGGTGACGGCCTGACCGCCGCCCTGGAGATCATGAAGGTCTCGCCGCGTATCTCGCAGCTGATCGAGAAGGGCGAGACCACGGGGCTGATCGAGGAGGTGGAGTCCTCGGTCGGCTACTACCGGATGCAGTCGATGAACCAGTCGTTGCTCGCCCTCCTCGTCCACAGCACGATCACCTACCGCGAGGCGATGGGGCAGAGCACGGATCCCGAGGACCTTTCGCTCAAGCTCCGGAAGATGTTCCCGAACATCGAGGAGAAGGGAGGGGAGATGGCCCCGTCCACCGCCGATTTCTCCGAGATCCTCATGCTCCAGCAGTACAAGAAGCTCTACGAGGAGCAGGAGGAGAAGAACAAGATCCGCCACGCCGAGAAGGACGAGCGCATCCTCGAGCTCCAGAACGTCATCGAGACCCGCGACCAGCAGATGCGCGACCTCGATCGCCGGATCCAGGACATGCAGTCCGAGAGCGAGAAGATGCGCAGCGACTACAACCGGCTGCGCCAGGAAGCGCAGGAGAAGATCGACAAGCTGATGGAGCGCATCAAGGAGCTCAATCAGCGCCTGATCAGCAACGGTCGCTGAGCGCGCCTCCCGCGCGCCGCCAGCCCGCCACCCGCGCGCGCGCCTCGCCCGCGTCGCGCACCTCGCCCCGCACCTGAGCTTCGAGCAGGCGCTCGAGCGCGGCGCCCACGCCGGGCCCGGGCCCGATGCCGAGCAGCGCGGCGACCTCTCCGCCGTCGAGCAGCGGGAGCGGAGCCAGCACGGCCTCGCCGCGCGCCGCGAGCAGGGCCTCGGCGCGCGGCACGAGCGCGCGCCAGCGCGCACCCTGGGCGGCGCCGGAGACGCCGGCCGCGAGCCCGAACGCGAAACGCCAGGGACGTCCGGCGCGGTGGAGGAGCCAGGCGAGGTCGGCGTCGAGGACGGGCGCCGCTTCGCCGAGCAGCGCGAGCAGGCGCAGGGCGAGGTCGCGCTCGGCGCGGGAGAGCGCCCGGCGGCGAGCGAGCAGCGTGACCGCGGCCGGCGCCGAGTCCGGGCCGCACGCGGCGCGCGCCGCCAGGGCGTGCCCGGCCGCGGTGCGCGCGCGCGGCTCGCGGTCGGCGCCGGCGATCTCGTCGAGCAGCGAGGCCGCGGCCGCCGCGGAAGCGGGCGCGGCGGCGCCCCGGTCGGGCGCGAGCCAGAGCGCCGGCCACGCGCCCGCCGCCTCGAGCGCGCGCTGCGCGGGGGCGAAGGCGGCACGCTGCCAGAGCGCGCCGAGCTCCTGCCGGATCCGCTCGCCGGCGATCTCGCCCAGCTGCCGGCTGGCGAGGCCGGCGAGGCGCTGCGCGCCGGGATCGGGCGCGAAGCCGCGCAGCGTGGCGGCGAAGCGCGCCAGCCGGACCACGCGCAGGGGGTCTTCCTCGAACACCGAGTCCCGGGTCGCGCGCAGGACCCGGCGCTCGAGGTCGGCGAGACCGCCGTGCGGATCGACCAGCTCTCCGCTCGCCAGGTCGAGTGCGATCGCGTTGATCGTGAAGTCGCGGCGCGCGAGGTCGGCCTCGAGCGGCGCGCCCTCGAGGTCCCAGAGATCCAGCGTGAAGGCGCCGCGCACGAGACGAGCGGCGCCGAACCGGCCTCCGCCCAGGGCCACGAGCCGGGCGCCGAGCTCCGCGGCGAGCGTCGTGGCGAGCGCCGCGGCGTCGCGCTCGACCACGGCGTCGAGGTCGGGGCTGGCGAGGCCGAGCACGGCGTCGCGCACCGCACCGCCGACCAGCCAGGCGCGCACTCCGCGCCGCGCGGCCGCGTCGGCGAGCGCCCGCGCCTGCGGCATCGCGCGCAGCGTCTCGAAGCGGTCGGAGAGGGAGTCGTGGGGCACGTGCTTCGCTCGTCGGTCTGCTAGGATCGCGAGCAGTATGGCGCTCCGCCACCGAGAGGTCCACTTCGACGCGCGCCGGGCCGCGCGCCCCTCCGAGCGCGGCCCGGGAGCGCGGGTCGCCGCCGAGCTGCGTGGAGCAGCCAGGGCCACCTGAGGCGGCCCGCGGCAGCGCGGGCGGCCAACGCATCCCGATCCTCGTTGCCGTGGCGGCCGTGCTGGCCGTGGCGGCCCCGCTCTCGGCCGCGACGGAGCGCCGCACCCTGTCTTCGGGTGACCGGGCGGCGCTCGTCGACCGTCGCGACCTCTTCCTGGAGGCGCGGCCCCAGGCGGGGGAGGGGTTGCTCGCCTTCTGCCGCCGGCTGACCGGCGTCACCTCGAGCTGCCCCGAGATCGCCCGGCTCAACCGGAATCCGCGGCGGCTGCTCGCGGGCGTGCGCTATCGCGTGCCCTACCCGCTGCTCGCCGACGACCTCAAGCTCGCCGTCCTGCGCGCCCTCTACCCGGCGGACCGGGCCACGCCGGAGGCCTGGGTGCATGCGGCGCGCGGCGAGGGCCTGGATCGCATCGCGCTCTGGCTGACCGGCGATGCGCGGCGCTCGACGGCCATCGCCGCCGCCAACGCCGGCCTCCCGGACCGGCCGCCCGCGGGCACCGAGGTGCGCGTGCCGAGCGCGCTGCTGCTGCCGATCTTCCGCGTCGAGGCGCCGCCCGTGGCGGCGGCCGCCGCGCCGGCGGCGCCGGGGAGCCCGGCCGCGGCCGCGCGGACCGGCGAGGCGGCGCCGCCCCGCCTCGAGTACGGCGAAGACGAGAAGGGCCGCTACGCCGTCTACCGTCTGCGCGGCGGCGAGGCGCTCTACTCGGCGGTGGTCGTCCGCCTCACCGGCCGTCTGCACGCCGAGGACGTCAACGCCCTGGCGGCGGAGATCGCGGGCCGCAGCGCGATTCCGGACGTCACCGACATCCCGATCGGGTTTCCGGTCAAGGTGCCGCTCGACGTGCTGCTGCCCGAGTTCCTGCCCGAGGACGACCCGCGCCGGCTGGAGTGGGAGGTCGAGCGGGCGCTCGCCGATCAGTACAAGAACCAGGTCCAGGCGAGCCACCTCGAGGGCGTGACGGTGATCCTCGACGCCGGCCACGGCGGCGCCGACGTCGGCGCCTCGATGGCGGGGGTGTGGGAGAGCAACTACGTCTACGACATCGCCCTGCGCGTCCGGCGGCGCCTCCAGGAGCGCACCCTGGCGCGGGTCGAGACGACGACCCGCGACGGCAAGGGCTACCTCGTCGTGGACAGCGACGTGCTGCCCTACTCGAGGGGCCACGCGGTCCTGACCTCGCCGCCCTACGCCATCGCGGACTCGACGATCGGCGTCCACCTGCGCTGGTACCTGGCCAACAGCCTGCTGCGCAAGGCGAGCGCGAAGGGGGACCCGGCCAAGGTCGTGTTCCTCTCGATCCACGCGGACTCGCTGCACCCGTCGCTGCGCGGCGCCACCGCCTACGTGCCGGACGTGGCCGGTACGGCGGGGACGTTCGGCAAGGGTGGGCCGGTGTTCGAGGGCCGCAAGGAGTGGAAGGAGCAGCCGCGCGTCAGCTTCCCGCTCCAGGCGCGACAGAAGAGCGAAGGCCTGTCGCGCGACTTCGCCCGCGACGTGATCCAGTCGTTCCGGGATCGCGAGCTCGGGGTGCACCCGTTCGAGCCGGTGCGCGACCGCATCTACCGCGGACGGCGCGCCTGGGTGCCGGCGGTGCTGCGCTACAACGCGGTGCCGGCGAAGCTCCTGCTCGAGGTCTGCAACCTGGCCAACGAGCAGGATCGCAACCTGCTCAAGACGCGCGCCTTCCGTGAGCACGTGGCCGAGGCGATCGTGGCCGGCGTGCTCTCCTACTTCGGGGAAGGGGCGGCGGCGCGTCCGGCCGGAGGGCGCGGCCGGCGCTGACCGCGGCGGCCGAGCTTCAGCGCGCGGCTTCGATGGCCGCCACCCGGAAGGTCTCGCCGCCCAGCTCGACGGAGTCCCCGACCTTGAGGCCGAGCAG
>JAFNAE010000187.1 GCA_017860005.1 Acidobacteriota bacterium
TCGGCCGCGCCCGGAGTTTCGGCTTCGGGGAGAGACCGGGAGACGCGTCTACGGCGACGCCGACGACCAGCGGGAGGGGCCGCCGCTCTCGAAGCCGTCGGTGAACAGCGAGCCCGGGAACTCGTAGGCACCGATGTCGAGCTGCCCGACCGGCCGGCGCGCGGGCGCGGGAGAGCCGGGCAGGACCGAGCGCAGGGGCGGCTCGTGGGAGGGCGGGAAATGCGGGGCAGGGAAGGGGAATCCGGGCGGGTCGGCCGGGCTGGAGGTGGCCTGCCCGAGCAGCGGGCTGCCCGCCGCCGGGCGCAGGTCGAGCGCGGCCGCGTCGGCGAAGCCGGGCGCGGCGCCAGTGAGCGTGCCGGTCCAGGCCGCCGGCTGGGCCGGCGTCCCGGTCTCGACCCAGTTGTTCTGGCCCGCGATCTGCTCGCCGTCGGTCCAGCAGCGCTCGCCGTCGTCGCTGCGCACCATGGGCACGGCGCCGGCGGGCAGGGACCAGAAGACGTTGTTGGTCATGGTCATCGACTGCAGGTAGCCGAAAGGACGGAAGGCGTGGGAGCCGGAGCCGCCGTCGCGGCGCACGAAGGTGTTGTTCGAGAACCGGTAGCGCCCGCGGCTCGAGTTCTGGCCGCCGTCGTCGCAGCGCAGGTCGGAGCCGGTGCGCACGAAGTAGAAGTCGCCGTCCACCGGGGGCGGATCCACCCCCCAGGGCATGAGCGGCGGATCGTAGGCCTTGTGGACGAGCACGTTGCCGACCACGTCGGAGTCCTCGCGGATGCCGGGCGGCGGCGTCACCGCCCCTTCGTCCGGGCCGATCAGCTCGAGCAGGTGGTAGCGCGCGCCCTCGATCCAGTTGAAGCGGATCTCGTTGCGCTCGGCGCGGCTCTTGACCGCGTTGCCGCCGTTCTGGTCGTGGAGCCAGCAGTGCCGCATGCGGAAGACCGAGCCCGGGTAGGCGTTCTGGTCCGAGGTCACGTAGACGGCGTGCTGCGACGTGCCGTTGCCAGCGCGGGTGATCTCCGAGTACTCGAGGGTGAGCGAGCCGGAGTCCTCGTCGGCGCCCAGGATGCCGTGCGCCGGGCAATCGTGGACGTAGAGGTCACGCAGGACGACGTCGTCGGCGTGATGGTAGACGCAGCGGAACGAGCCACCGGTCACCTCGAAGCCCTGGAGCACGAAGTGGTCCGACTGGATCTCGATCGTGTTGGTGCCGCCGGCCAGCACCGGGCGCGCCCCGCCGGCGCGCAGGCCGCGCACGACGATCGGGTTGCCCGGTGCGCCGTCGTTGACGAACAGCACCGGGTCGTAAGTGGCGCCGCCGTCCACCAGCACCAGGTCGCCGGGGCCGACCAGCGGCGCCACCTGGGTGAGCTGCGTGTAGGGGCGCCCGGTCGGGCCGACCTCGAAGACCTCGGCGGACGCGGCGGCGGAGCAGAGCAGGAGCAGGCAGGCCGGGCGGATGGGCTTCACGGCGCCGAGCATGCCCCGGGCGGCGCGCCGGCGAGTGTGAACTCGATCACCCGGACGGCGCCGGCGGGGCGTCCGCGCCCGCGAGCGGCAGCCGGGTCGCGGCGACGTCGACCAGCGGCCCCAGCTCCCAGACCTCCCGGTAACCGTAGGTGTAGAGCGCGACGTAGGTCGACAGGTTGAGCGCGGCCGGCGCGAGCTTGGCGGGGAAGGCCTCCTCGGCGCCGGCGAAGTTGTTGTTGCAGTAGATGAGGACGGGCGTCGAGCGCGAGGGCAGGACGCGCGCGAGGCTCTCGGCGGTGAAGTCGGTGAAGGGCAGCGAGAGCGCTCCGCGCACGTGCAGCCGCTCGTACTTGTCGCGGCTGCGGGCGTCGAGCACGACCGTCCCGGGCCGCGCGGCGAGGCGCAGGAACTCCGCCTCGGAGAGGCGCCGGCTCTCGCGCCGGAGGATCGCCTCCTCGCTCAGGCGCAGGAACTCCGGCGCGTCGATCTTCGGGTTCGCGAGCTCCCGGCCGGGCCCGGCGGCGGCGCCGCCGCCGCCGGCCAGGAGCATCGCGGTCAGGCAGAGAGCGCTCGTGCGCATGGCCACCTCCGCTCGGCGCCACGCGCTGCAAGCGACGTACCGGGCCGCCGCTCAGCGCGGCCAGAGCCAGCCGAAGGCGCCGCCCGTCACCAGCGCGTAGAGCAGGCCGTCGAAGATCTCCTTGGCGGTCGCGCTCCACGGCTGGCCCTTCCAGATGGAATTGACGAACTGGCCCACGCCGTAGGCCATGAAGGCGGTCGCGCCCGCGACCCGGAAGACCTGGAGGTAGTCGGTGCCGGGCGGCAGCGTGTGCCCGGCCAGGTAGGCGACGAAGAAGCCGATCAGCAGGCAGTTGACGAACCAGAGCGCGAGGTACTTGCCCATCGCGGGCGGTCCGCTCGGCAGCACGGTCATCAGGCCGACCGGGCCGGTGCGCATCTTCTCCATGTGCTCCGGCGAGCCCATCTCCTTGTGGCTCGCGCAGTGCGGGAAGGTGTAGGCGCCCGGCGTCAGCCCGGCGGCGCGCAGCGCCGCCATCACCTCGGCCTCCTTGGGCAGCGGCCGGTAGTCGCTGTTGTGGTAGCGCAGCACCATGTGGAGCAGGAAGCTGAGCAGGAAGACGAGCACGGCGGCGACGACGATCGGCATCCAGAGGGCGAGGAGCGGGGTCATTCCGGATCTCCTTCCGGTCCATGGCGCGGCCGCGGCGGGAGCGCCGGGCCGGAGCTTCCTGGGCGTGAAATCGGCGCGATGGTAGCACCCCGCCCGAGCGGGAAGCGGCCGGAAGGCTCACCGGAGAAGTCGAGACCTCGTCCGGGACCTGGATTCGCCCACGCCGGTGCGCGAGACGCTACGTCTGCCCCGGGGTGTCGAGCACCCGCTCGATCGCCTCGATCTCGACGTGGACCTCGTGCCTGACCTCGCTCAGGAGCTCGCGGAGCTGGCGCAGCCGGTCGAGGACCAGCGCCACCGGTGGCTGCGCTTCTGCCTCGATCGCGCCCGCGACGTCGCCGGCCGCGGCGGCGTCCAGTCGGTCCTCCCGGATCTGCGCGAGGAGCTCCCGCGTGCTCCGGCTGGGCTCGACGCCGAGCTCCTCGCGCAGCGCCGAGACACACCGCTCGTACTGGCGCAGCGCCGCGCCGCGGTCGCCCGCCACGGCGAAGAGGCGCATGAGCTGCTGGTGGGTCTTCTCGCGCGCGGGATCGTGCCGCAGGATGTCGAATCCGAGCTTCGCCCCGGCCGCAGGCTCGCGGCAGGCCAGGCACCAGCCCATGACGCGGTCGGCCAGCGCGAGGAACATCTCGCGCAGCCGCAGCCGTTCGGAGAGGCACCATGCCCAGCCGCTCCCCTCGAGGAGCTCGCCGCGATAGAGACCGAGCGCTTCCCTGGCGCGCGAGCAGGCCGGCGGCGCGAGCGCGCCTTCCGGGCCGGCCTCGACCGCCGACCACGCGGACTCGAATTCGGCCAGGTCCAGCCAGAGGCGCGCCGACGGATCGACGCAGATCCAGTCGCTGCCGAGCGACTCGATCATCGGCGTCCCGGCCCCGAGGGCCGACTGCAGGTGCCAGAGCGCCTGGCGCAGCGCCTTGCGGGGCTCGGTGGAGCTGCCGGCCCCCCACAGCCGATCCGCGAGCGCCTCGCGGCGGTGAGCGCTCTGGCGGTGGAGCAGCAGGTACGCGAGCAGCTCCCGGGCCTTGCCGCAGGTCAGTCCCGGCAGCGCGCGGCCGGCGCGCTCCACGCGCAGGCGGCCGAGCAGATGGACGTCGATGCGCCCCGCCCGGCCGGAAGCCTCGGGAGCGTCCGAACGGGAGCGGGGAGACGGCTTCATGGCCTCGTACCCTCGACCGGCCGACGGTGGGATGCCCGGAGGAGCTCCGCGATGGATGCTCCCGTGCCGGCGGCAATCCACCTCCAGGAAGAGAGACGAGCGAGCAGGCGAATCCGAACGGTTCGAGCTGCTTCGCGCGCCGAGCCGAGAGCTCTCCGGGTGCGCCGGCCCGACTCAGTCGCGGGCCGGGCGCAGGCCGGGGACCGTCGCCAGGGCGGCGGCGTCGACCGGATCGACGGCGAGCACCGCCCCGTGGCCGTCGAAGACGTAGGTTCGTCCGGACAGCGGCGCGCGCACGGTCAGGCGCGTGGGTCCCGTGTACTCGTACCGGTTCGCCGGCTCGCCGCCCCGGCGTCGCCGTGCTACCGGCGTGGTCGCCGGGTCGGGGTAGCGGCCGCTAGACCTGGTGGCGGGGTAGATCCCCCGGCTCGATCCGCAGCACATCTTCGGGCTCCTCGTGGTAGATCGCCGCCGGCGTGACGACGGTGCGCTCCGTTGCGCGCAGCAGCAGGATCGCGCCGGCCGACAGGGCCGGCCACAGCAGCAGCCGCTCCGTGAGGTCGGCGCCGAGCAGGGCGGCGAACGGGGCGGAGATCCAGAAGCTCAGGCAGGCGAAGCAGTCGAGCAGGTGACCGGAGAAGCCCTCTCCCGCCGCCTCTCGCAGGCGGCGGAAGAGATCCCAGGGCCCGTCCTCCGCCTGCAGCAGGTAGGTCAGGCGCCAGACGGCGAGAACGCCGAGGAGCAGCCAGTAGAGACGCATGTCCGTGGCCGCCGGGGCGCGGCCGGGCCGTCGAGGGGGTCGGCGGCCCGGCCACGTCTCCGCTTCGCCGCCTCAGGCGTCCACCACCGAGATGGCGCGCGATGGCCAGGACCACCGGAAGCCCTGGTTGACCCACCAGTCGTGGGTGGAGGCGGCGTCGAAGTCCTGGGGATTGAAGGCGCGGCTCCAGGCGTGGATGCCGAGCGTGTAGCACCCCGGCGGCCGGGATGCCGGCAGCAGGTAGTGGTTGGTCTGGCTGACGTTGTTGTCGAGCGGACCGGTGTGCCAGTGCCGGTAGGCTTCCACCCCGCCGTCGAGCATCACCAGCCCGCCGCCGCCGCAGCCCGACTGGACCAGCGTGGCATCGCGCAGGTGGGTGGCCGAAGCCGTCCAGACGACGCGCAGGTGGATGTCGTGGCCCGCCGGGCGGTGGATGGCCGGGCAGGTGTTGGCCGGCGCGGGCAGCACGACCGTGGAGTTCATGTCGTTCCACGGGCCGGCCACCGTCGCCAGCCGCCAGCGCACCTCGAGGAAGGAGGCCGACGGGTCCATGTTGTCGACCCGGAACACGCGCTTCGCGCTGGTTCCGTCCGAGTGGATGACGCCGCCGGTCAGGCGCCCGAGCTCGAGCTCGAGCCGATAGAAGCCGTCGGACTGGCCGGGCGTGTACCACGGCAGCAGCCAGTTGGGGTGGACCAGGATCGCGGCGTCCACGATCGGGTACCAGCCGTCGCCGTCGGGCACGAACGGGATCGGCGC
>JAFNAE010000188.1 GCA_017860005.1 Acidobacteriota bacterium
CGGGTCAGCTGAAGTGGCGGATTCCGCGCCAGGCGTCGCGCACGTCGACCTTCAGGCCGCGCGCGATCCAGATCGGCAGCTGGTCCTCGTAGGGCATGCAGTCCGTGCAGTCGTGGACGCCGCCGAGCTCGAGCGACTCGAAGTCGCCGGCGTGCTCCTCGCGCGTCTCGCCGAGGATCAGCAGGACCTCACCCGTGCACTCGCCCGGGCCCCAGAGCCAGTAGCTGTTGTGGCCCGAGATGGCGGGCGGCAGGTCGAGCTCCGGCCGGAAGAAGTCGATGGCACCCGCCTCGCCGTAGTTGTTCGCCACGACGCACGCCCGGGCGCGGTCGGCGGCGGGCAGCGCGGCATGGACACGGGCCACCGACCCGGCGAGCTCGCGCCAACCGTGCATGTCGGCGAAATACTGCGGCAGGCGGCCGACCTCCTGGTTCTCGTCGCTGCCCGCCTCGAAGCCGAGCGCGGCGGCGTAGCGCAGGTACGACTCGACCGGCAGCACGGGTTTCGCGAGCGGTGCCAGCGCGGCCTGGAGCGCGACCAGCGCGAGCGCGGCGGCGCGCAGCAGCCGGCGCGGAGCGGCCGCGGCGCGCCCGGTCCAGCTCTCGAGCGCCACCGCGGCGGCGGGGAAGAGCAGGGTCAGGACGGGCGCGAAGTAGTAGGGCTTCGAGCGTCCGAAGGCGAGGATCGCGAGCGTCGCCAGCGCGGCGACGCCGAGCGCGCGCCAGGGCCGCGCCGAGCGCGCGCCGAGCAGCCAGGCCACCCCCGCGAGCGCGAGCGCGAAGCCGAGCGGCCCCGCCTGCAGGAACTGCTCGAGCACGTAGTCGTGGGGCGCGAGCGCCTGGATCTTCAGGCGGCGGGCGTTGGCCACGAACTCGAGCGTCGGCCAGCCGTGCGCCACCTGCCAGGCGAGGTAGGGCGAGACGAGGAGCGCGGCGAGGCCGCCGCCCGCCCAGAACCAGCGCCCGGCGAGAACGTCCCAGCGGCGCGCCAGGAGCAGGCCGGCGGCCAGCCCCGCGCCCAGGTAGAGGCCGGAGAGCTTGGTCTCGAGCGCGAGGCCGGCGAGCGCGCCGAAGGCGAGCCAGAGTCGCGGGTCGGCGCCCGCGAGCAGACGCGCCGCGAGCCCGAAGAGGCCGGCCCAGAGGAGCACGTCGAACGGGTTCATCGAGTAGGTCGAGAACAGCGCCAGCAGCACCGGCGCCACGGCGGCGAGCAGCTGCGCGGCGAGGCGGGCCCACGCGCCACCGCCCAGCGCGCGCGCGGTGTCGCCCACCACCAGCACCGTGGCGCCGGCGGCGAGCGCCGAGACCAGGCGCAGCGCCAGCCAGGAGTGTCCGAACAGGGCACCGCAGAGCGCGGCGACGAGGGCGACCACGGGCGGGTGGTCGACGTAGCCCCAGTCGAGGTGCTGGCCGCAGGCGAAGTAGTAGAGCTCGTCGCGGAAGACGCCGTAGCCCTCCGCGAGGAGGGCGTGGAAGGCGGCGATCGCGAGCGGCAGGGCGAGGCGGAGGGCGAGCTCGCGCCGGCGGGCGAGACGGGAGATTTCGGGCATTCGGGGCCTCCCCGGCGAGGGGAGGATAGCCCGGGGCGAGGCGTCGCCTCAGCCGCCGGCGGCGAGGGGGGGCACGGACTCACGCCCGCCGGCGGCGGCGATCGCGAGGCTGCGGAACGGCACCATCGTCCGCCGCTCCTCGTCCCAGAGCACGAGCCGCGCGCAGCGCAGGCTGTCGCGCACGGTGAGCCGGGTCACGCGCTGCATCTCCGGGTTGTCCCGGAAGCAGGCGGCGAGCCGGTAGTTGGGGATCTGGCTCGCCAGGTGGTGAATGTGGTGATAGCCGATGTTCCCGGTCAGCCAGTGACCGATTCGTCCCAGGTCGTAGAAGGAGCTGCCGTGCGCGCCGGCGCGGTAGAAGTCCCAGGCCTCCTCGTGCTCCCAGTAGGTGTCCTCGAACTGGTGCTGGACGTAGAAGAGCCAGACCCCGATCGCCCCGGCGACCACGATGATCGGCAGCTGGACGAGCGCGAAGGTCTTCCAGCCGACGGTCAGGCCGAGCGCGGTCACCACCGCGGCGAGCGCGACGTTGGTGCCGAGGACGCTGCGCCACTCGCGCTTCCAGGCGAACGGGATGTCGAACGGGAAGCGGTGCTTGATCACGAACTGGTAGAACGGCCCGACGCCGAGCATGACCAGCGGGTTGCGATAGAGGCGGTAGCCGAAGCGGGCCATCGGAGACAGCGCCCGGTACTCGCGCACGGTGAGCGTGACGATGTCTCCGAACTCGCGATCGTCCAGGTTGCCCGAGGTGGCGTGGTGGATGGCGTGGGTCTTCTTCCAGTAGCCGTAGGGAAAGAGCGTGACCACGCCCAGCACGCCGCCCAGGAGGTTGTTGGCCCGGCGCGACGGAAAGAACGAGCCGTGCCCGCAGTCGTGCTGGATGATGAAGAGCCGGACGAAGAAGAAGGACGCCGGCACGGCGAGCAGCAGGGTGAGCAGGTAGGACCGGCCGGCGAGCGTCGCCATGAGGGCCCAGAGCAGCCCGAAGGGCAGGGCGGAGTTCAACAGCTGGATCGAGGCGTGCCGCCAGCTCGGCCGCTTGTACGGGGCGAGCAGCTTGCGCCAGGCGGTCTCGTCGTGGGCCGGAGCGGTCATGGCCGGAAGTCTGACCCGGCCGGGGGTGCCGTGCGGTCAGGATTTCGTCAGGAGTTCGGCCGCCTGCGGTGCCCCCTCGGCCCCGTCCGGTCGTAGCATGGGGGGCGATGCACAAGCGCCGCTCGGCCCAGCTGGTGACGATGTACGTCCTCTCGCTCGCCGCCACCATCGCCCTGCTGGTGGTCTGGGTGGTCTTCGTCGTGCGCTCGGGCTCGAG
Organism: Acidobacteriota bacterium; assembly: GCA_017860005.1. Taxonomy (GTDB): domain Bacteria; phylum Acidobacteriota; class Thermoanaerobaculia; order Multivoradales; family JAGPDF01; genus JACTMI01. Next base: position 2,865 of record JAFNAE010000188.1, read on the forward strand.
GCTCGCGGACCTCGGCCGCGGCGTCGGCATGACCGGTGGCGGTGTCAGCTGGGTCGTGCTCACCGTCGGCTGCGTGCTGCTCTTCTTCCTGATCGTCGGCCTCACCTACCAGCTCGCCCAGGCGCTCGCCGCGCGCCGCTACGCTCTCAAGCAGGAGGAGTTCCTCTCCAACGTCACCCACGAGATGAAGTCCCCGCTCGCCGCCATCAAGCTGCACGCCCAGACGCTCCAGGAGGGCGAGGAGGTCTCGCCGGAGGAGCGCCGCCGCTTCCTGGGCATCATCGAGCAGCAGGCCGACCGGATGGCGGCGCTCGTCGATTCGGTGCTCGAGAGCAGCCGGCTCCTGGCGCGCCGCAGCCAGCTCGAGCTCAGGCCGGTCCGGCTCGACGAGTTCCTCGCCCGCTACCTGGCCGGGGCGGCGCCCCAGGCGGAGGTGCGCGGCATCGCGCTGCGCGCCGCGATCGGTGGTGCGGCGCGCGTGCTCGCCAGCGAAGAGGCCCTGCGCCGCGTGCTCGACAACCTGATCGACAACGCGGTGCGCCACTCGCGACCCGGAGGCGAGGTCAGGTGCCTGCTGACGGTCGCTCCCGCCCGCGCGCGGCTCGAGGTCGAGGACGACGGCGTGGGCATCCCGAAACGCGACCTGCCGTGGGTGTTCGACCGCTTCTACCAGGGCGGACGCGAGGGCGACCCCCAGCGCCGCGGCACCGGGCTCGGCCTCTCGATCGTCGCCGGGCTGGTGCGCGAGATGCGCGGCTCGGTGCGCGCGCACTCGCAGGAGGGGCGGCCCGGTACGCGCATGACGGTCGAGCTTCCCCTGGCACCCGAGCCGGAGGAGTCGACGCCGTGAGGACGGCGAGCGCGGCGCGCCTGCTGGTGGTCGAGGACGACGACGCGATCGCGCAGGGGCTGGTGTTCAACCTCGAGCGCAAGGGCTACGCGGTCGAGATCGCGCGCGACGGCCTCGAGGCGCTCTCCCGCGCGCGCGTCGGTGGCCACGACCTGATCCTGCTCGACATCCGCCTGCCCGGGCTCGACGGCTTCGAGGTCTGCCGGCGGTTGCGCGTCGAGGGCGTGCTGACGCCGATCCTGATGCTCACCGCGCGGGCGCAGTCCGACGACCTGGTGCACGGCCTGCGCACGGGCGCCGACGACTACGTGACCAAGCCGTTCGACCTGGCCGAGCTGCTCGCGCGCATCGAGGGGCTCCTGCGCCGCCGGGCCTGGTCGCGCCGGGCCGGCAACGACACGGCGGGCGAGGGCCAGGTGCGGATGTTCGGGGACTTCTGGGTGGACTTCGATTCCTTCGAGGCGGGCACGCGCCACGGCACCGTCCAGCTCTCGCAGAAGGAGATCGCCGTGATGCGCGTGTTCCTCACCCGTCCGGGCCAGGTGGTGACCCGGCGCGAGCTGCTGGCCGAGGTCTGGGAGCTTCCGCACCACCCCAACGAGCGCGTGGTGGACAACGTGATCGTCGCGCTGCGCCAGCACTTCGAGGAGAGCTCCACGCGCCCGCGCCACATCCTGAGCGTGCGCGGCGTCGGCTATCGTTTCGCGCCATGAGCTTCCGGGTCCTCGCCGACTACCCGCGCCGGGCGCACCTCGAGTTCTTCCGCGGGCGCGCGAACCCGTTCTACTCGCTGACCTTCGAGCTCGACGCGACGCAGGTGCGCGGGCGCGCCCGCGAGCTCGGCGCCTCGATCTACGCCGCCCTGGTGTGGACCTATCACCGCGCGCTCTCGGGCATCGACGCCTTCCGCACCCGGCTCGACGGCGAGCGGGTGGTGCTCCACGACGCCCTGCGCATCGGCATGACGGTGCCGGCGCCGCGCGGGACCTTCACCTTCGCCACCCTCGACTGGGATGCCGACGCGGCGGCCTTTCTCGCCCGCGCGCGCCAGGTGATGAGCGACGCCTCGAAGCGCATCGATCTGTCGGGCGGGGCGGCGCCGGACTTCGCCTACTACACGGCGCTGCCGCGGGTGCCGTTCACCAGCTTCGCCCACGTCCCGCTGCCCGATCCGACCGCCGGCCAGCCCGAGACCGCGTTCGGGAAGTTCCGCGAGCAGGGCGGCCGGGTCCTGGTCCCGGTCGGCGTCCTGGTCAACCACCTGTACGTCGACGGCGCCGACCTGGGCGAGCTCTGCGACGCCGCGCGCGAGAGCTTCGCGACCTCGTTCTGAACGTCCGCGCGATTCTGGCGCTTCGGCCGACGCCGGGCGGCGCGAGGCGCCGCCCGTGAAGGCGCTATGCTGGCTCGAGGCCCGGCGGTTCGCGAGCGGACGTGCGGGTTCCGGGCACGCTCTCCGCTCGCCCTGGAGGCATGCGATGTGGAGTCGTATCGGAGCGCGGGCGGCATGGATGCTCCCCGTCGTCGTCGGCCTGGTCGGCTCGCCCGCCCGGGCCGCCGACGGCGCGCTCGACCCGACCTTCGGCGGCAACGGCAAGTCCTCCTATGCCTTC
>JAFNAE010000189.1 GCA_017860005.1 Acidobacteriota bacterium
CTGGAAGACCACCCGCGGCCCGTCGAGCACGACCTGGCCGAACGACGAACGGAGCATCCGCCCGGGGGCATAGGTGTCGCCCTGCGCCGCCGGCTGAACGGGCGCCGAGGAGCCGTCGAGGGGCGCGACGTAGGCGCCCACCGCATCCGTCCAGGCCACGCGGCTCGCGTCGGCGGCGACCGAGGAGATCCCGGCGAAGTTCCCGGGGCTGCGCGGGCGCGCCTGGGTGCTGTCGGCGATCCGCGCCAGCAGGCCGTCGCTCAGGCGGTAGGAGTAGACGCCCTCCAGGCCGGCCGGCCCGTAGCCGACGAAGATCGAATGGGTGGCGCCGATCGCGACGTCCGAGAGGAAGCCGGTGAAGCTGCTCCCGCCTGCGCCCGGAATCGGATCGCCGAGCTGCGCGATCAGCGTGGCGGGCCCTTGGTCCACGAAGTGCGCGACCGACGGCGTGGACTGGAAGTAGAAGGTGGCGTTGATGGACGGCCCGGTTCCGATCGCCAGAGCGTCGAAGGCGGTCACCGTGTGCGGCGGCGGCTCGCCCCCGATCGGGGCGCTCTCGTTGGCGATGAGATCGAAGCTGAGACAGCCGCCGATGCCGAGGTTCGCATGCCCGCAGGCCCAGTAGGTGAAACGCGTATTGGTCGACAGGTCGAGCTGCAGCACCGCCAGGTTCGAGGCTCCCACCGAGCCGGCCTGGAACGCGCGCGGGATGTCGTTGACGACGCCGGCCGGCAGGACGTCGCCCTCGCGCAGCACCTCGACGAACCGGAAGACCGAGGCGGCGCGCGCCGGCGGCGCGACGAGGCCGAGCAGGCCGGCTAGGAACCACGGCAGGGCGGCAGCGCGGAAGGACCGCGTCTCCATGAGCGACCTCCGGTCGTCGAACCGAGAGTCCGACCGACTGACCCTGGACTGGCCGCGGAGTATGCGGGCGGCCCGTGCGCCCGGTCAACCGGCCGGCCGGAGCGCGGCGGACGCTAGGGAGCGGCGGCGACGAGCTCGCGAGCGCGCTCGAGGTTGGCGGCCGCCTCGCGGAACTTCGGGTCGAGCCGGAGCGCGGTCTCGAAGCGGGGGATCGCCTCGGCCGCGTGGCCGGTCGAGGCGAGCAGGATGCCGAGGTTGTTGTGGGCGCGCGCGTTGCCCGGCTCGAGCCGGATCGCCTCCTCGAGCTGGCGGATCGCCTCCTGCGCGCGGCCCGCCGCGGCCAACGCAGTGCCCAGGTTGAAGCGCACACCGGCGTCGCGGGGATCGAGCGCGAGCGCGCGCTCGAAGCTCGCGATCGCCTCCGCGGTGCGCCCCTGGGTGGCGAGCTCCGCGCCCAGGTTGGCGTGGTTGCGCGGCTCGTCGGCCGCGCTCGCCGCCGCGGCCCGGAAGTGGCGCAGCGCCGCCTCGTGCTCGCCGCGCCCGGCGAAGAGGACGCCCAGGTTGGTGTGCGCGCCCGCGTTGGCGGGATCGAGCTCGAGCACGACCCGGTACTGCGCCATCGCCTCCTCGATCCTGCCCTCGCTCTGGAGGGCGCGGCCGTAGTTGTAGTTGGTCAGGGCGCGCCGGAGCGCGGCCGAGCCGGGCGAGGCCTGCGCGAGCAGGGCGGCCCCGCCCACGATCGCCACCGCCAGGATGCGCTCGCGGTTGGGGCCGCGCCGCCAGCGCGCCGGCAGCTCGGCCAGCGCCGCGCCCGCGAACGGCGCCAGCATCGGCACCAGGGGGTAGCGGTAGCGGGCCACGACGTAGAACGCGACCACGCTCGCGACGTAGACGACGATCGAGGCGTGCAGCACCCACAGCTCGCGCCAGCGCGCCCGGGTCCACCAGATGCCGAGCAGGGCGAGCGGCGCGAGCAGCCCGAAGTGAGAGACCGCGGCGGTCCAGCGCAACGGCCGCGACCAGTCGGCGTGGGTGTCGAGGTCCTCCGTGTCCATCGCCTCCGTGGCGCTCCAGGCGAGCAGGAGCTTGCGGCCCTGGAGCCTCAGCCAGTCGCCCGGGTGGTCGGCGATCCAGGCCAGCGCGCGGTTGCGCCAGTAGCTCGACACCTCGCCGGGGGTGAGCCGCCGGCCGAGCGCCGCCTCGGCGAGCTCGACCGCGTCGCGCCGCTCGTAGCTCGCGCTGCCGCGGCCGCTGCGCAGCGGCACGTAGGTGCCGGTCGCGCCCTCGTGGTTGCCGATGTAGAGATTGGGGCCCAGCTGCGAGGTGGTGACCAGGAACTCGCCGCCGACTGCGAGGTTGCGCAAGGCGACCGGCGCCAGGACGAGGCTCATCCCGGCGCCGAGCAGGAGCGCCGGCGCCAGCCGGCGGCGCCCGCGCAGCCAGAGCCAGACCAGGAGCACGGGCAGCAGCACGAGAGCGTTCTCGCGGCTGAGCGCGAGCAGCCCGAGCGCGATCCCGGCGCCGAAGCTGCGCGCGGCGGAGACGCGCTCGATCAGGAGCGCGACCAACAGCACCAGCAGAGAGACGAGCAGGACGTCGAGCACGGCCTTCTGCACGAGCGCGTCGAAGAAGATCGCCGGGCCGTGGCAGGCGAGCAGCAGGCCCGCGGCGATCCCCGCCGCGCGACCGAACAGCCGTGCGCCGGCGACGGTGATCAGTCCACACGCCAGGGCGCCGAGCACCGCCTGGAGGACCCGGAGCGGGACGAGACCCGGCCCGGCGAGCGCGTACCAGGCGCCGAGCAGGTAGGGATAGAGCGGCGCCTGGTAGAAGACCTCGCTGCCCAGCCAGTCGCCCGCCGCGATGCGCCGCGCCCAGGCGTCGTAGGCGAGCGCGTCGCCGAGCAGGAACGAGAAGAAGGGCGCCCGGCGCAGCTGCCAGACGTGGAGCAGGCGCAGCGCGAGCGCGACCAGGAAGACGGCCGCGGCGGCGCTCCAGAGCGCGCTCGCCGGCGGCGAGGACGCCGCCTCGGGCGCGTCCGCCGGAACCGGCGCCGCGCCGGGCGCGGGCTCCGGGCCCCGCCGCGCCCGCCGCCGTCCGACGCCCACGGCGCCGCCGCTCCCGCGCCGGCTAGCCACGCAGCGCCTCGAGCTCGACCCAGCGCGCGTAGAGGCGGTCGACCTCCTCCTGCGCCGTCGCGAGCGCCGCGTAGCGCTCGGTGAGCGCCGCCGCATCGCTGTGGATGGCCGGATCCTCCGCGGCGCGCCGGCGCGCCGCGAGCGTCGCCTCGGCCGCGACGATTCCCGCCTCGATCGCCTCCCACTCGCGCTGCTCGCGGTAACCGAGCTTGCGCGCCGCCGCCGGGCGCGGCGCCGCAGCGGCAGCGGGCTTCAACGAGGCCGCCCGCTCGCGCGCGGCATCCGCATCGCGCCGCTGCCGCGCGGTGTCCCCGTCGCGCCGCTGCCGCGGCGCGGCCACGTCGCGGTGCTCGCGCCACTGGGCGAGGTCCGCGAACAGCCGGCCACGGCCGCGGCCGTCGAGCGCCAGGATCGCGGTCGAGACGCGATCCAGCAGGTAGCGGTCGTGGGTGACCAGCACGAGCGCGCCGGGGAACTCGAGCAGGCTCTCCTCGAGCACCTCGAGGCTCGGGATGTCGAGGTCGTTGGTCGGCTCGTCGAGGATGAGCAGGTCCGCCGGCCTCAGCATGAGCCGCGCCATCAGGATCCGCGCGCGCTCGCCGCCCGAGAGGCGCTCGACCGGCGTGTCGAGCTGCTCGGGCCGGAACAGGAAGCGCTTCGCCCAGGCGGCGACGTGGAGCTCGCGCCCCTGGTGGACGACGGCGTCGCCCTCGGGGGCGAGCGCCCGGCGCAGCGGGAGCGAGAGGTCGAGCGTCGCGCGGCTCTGCTCGAAGAGCACGGTGCGCAGGGCGTCCGCGCGCTCGATCTCGCCGGCGTCCGGCGCGAGCGTGCCGGCCAGGATGCCGAGCAGCGTGGTCTTGCCGCTGCCGTTGGGGCCGAGCACGCCCAGCCGGGTGCCCGGGCCGAGCCGGAGGTCGATGCCGGAGAGCACGCACCGCTCGCCGAACGACTTGACCAGCCCGCGCGCCTCGAGCAGCCGCCGGGTCCTGCGCCCGGAGCCGGCGAGCTCGAGGCCGAGCGTGCCGGCTGCGGCGGTCCGCGCGCGGGTCTCGGCAAGCTCGCCGACGAGCCGGTGCGCGGCGTCGACGCGCGCCTTGGCCTTGGTGGTGCGCGCCCTGGGCCCGCGCCGTAGCCACTCGACCTCGCGCCGCGCGCGGTTGGCGAGGGTCTCCTGGTACTCCTCCTGGTTGCGCCGCACCTCGTCGCGCCGCTCGAGCAGGTCGGAGTAGCGGCCGTCGACCGCGAGCAGCCCCTCCGGGTAGACGCGGTCGAGCTCGAGCATGCGTCGCGCGACGTGCTCGAGGAACCAGCGGTCGTGGCTGACCACGACGAAGGCGCGCGGCTCGGCGGCGAGCAGGTCCTCGAGCTCGAGGATGCCCTCGAGGTCGAGGTGGTTGGTCGGCTCGTCGAGCAGCAGCACGTCGGGCTCGCGCGCCAGCTCGCGCGCCAGCGCCAGCCGCTTGCGCCAGCCGCCGGACAGAGTTGCGACGCGCTGCTCGCGGTCCTCGAAGCCGAGCCGGCCGAGGGCGCGCGCGGCGCGCGCGTGGCGCTCGAACTCCTCGAGCGGCAGGTCGCCGAGCGCCGCCACCACCGTCGCCTCGGCGCTCGCCGCGGCGTCGAGCTCGGGATCCTGCGCGACGTAGCCGATGCGCACGCCCTTGCGGACGGAGCGCGTGCCGGCGTCCGGCTCCTCCAGCCCGGCGAGCAGGCGCAGCAGCGTCGTCTTGCCCGAGCCGTTCGGCCCGACCAGCCCGACCCGGTCGCCCTCGGCCAGCCCGAACGACAGCCCGCGGAAGAGCGGGCGCTCCCCGAACTGCCGGGAGACGCCCTCGCAGGCGAGCAGCAGCGGACGGTTCGCGGGCGGCGGACTCATGGCGGAGGGCCCGGGACGCCTCGGCGGCCCGGGACCCGCGACTCTAACCCGAGCGCGGCGCCAGCGAGATACCAAGACGCCCGTCGAGACGCATCCGCGACGCCGGCGAGACACGTGTCCTGCTCGAATCGCCCACGGAGTAACCAGAGACAGCGGAGCGGAGAGGGCGGAACCGACGCCAGCGCAGGCCTCGATCGCTCGGACCGTCCGCGCTCCGGTGAACCGCGGCGAGTTGAAGGAGGCGGCAGCGATGAAGAAGGATCCCGAGAAGTCCCCCGAGAAGAGCAAGGCCCGGCCTGCGGCAGAGGTGAGCAAGCTGCTCGATCTCGAGCCCGACCGGCTGCCGGTCACCGAGCGGCGGGCGAAGTACCTCGCCGAGCTGGCCGGCGTCGAGGCCAAGGCGATCGCCGGCAAGACCATCGCCGAGGTGCA
>JAFNAE010000190.1 GCA_017860005.1 Acidobacteriota bacterium
GCCGCCGCCGCCGCCGGCGGCAGCGCCTCGGTCTCGATCAGCAGCGAGAGCGCCGCGCCGTCCGCGGCGAACCAGCCGGCCGCGCGGTCGAGCGCGTTGTCCTCGACCCGGCGCCGGAAGCCCTCGGGGTCCTCGGCGGGCGGCGCGGTCATCCCGGGTCGGTGGTGCGCCAGCGCCGAGCTCGTCGCGCGCACGCCCGGGAGCGCGGCCAGCTCCCCCTCCAGGCGCTCGAGGAAGGCGAGGCCCTCGCGTGTCCAGAGCGCCGGTCCCTCGAACGCCAGCCGGTAGCCCTCGTCGGAGCCGAAGCGCGCCACGAGGCGGCGATAGGCGCCCACCTCGGGAGCGCCGTCGACGAACCAGACCGGCGGCGAGTTGTCGGTCTCGAGCCGGAGCAGGCCGGGCCCGAGCGCGGCGGCGGCCGCGAGCGAAGCCGCCAGCACCGCGCGGCGGTGGGCCAGCGCGAAGTGGAAGAGCGCGTTCAAGGCGACGCCGCCCGGGCCGAGGCGACCAGCTCCAGCGCGAAGCGCAGCGCGGGCGCCGCGCCCAGGCTCGCGAGCGGTGCGCCGGCGCCCAGCACGCCCAGGAGACGCGAGAAGAACTCCGGGTCGCGCGCCAGCACGTCGACCAGCCGGCGCGCCAGCGCCGGCCGGCGCGCCGCGACCAGCGCCAGGCGCGTGATCGTCTCCGGAGCGCGCCGCAGCCGGCGGCAGGCGCGCCCGTAGCCGGACAGGTCGTCCGCCGCCAGGGCGCGCGCCAGCACCAGCGCCTCCCGGAACCCGAGCGAGAGGCCCTCTCCGGTGAGCGCGTCGAGATAGCCGGCCGCGTCGCCCACCAGCGCCACGCGCCCCGCCACGACGCCGCGCGTGCGCTGGCGGAAAGGACCCGCGCCGCGGTCGGCCGAAGACGCCTCCGCGCCCGCGAGCCCGGCCGCGAGCGCGGGCGGGAAGCGCGTCGCCAGCAGCTCGTCGAAGCCGCGCGCCGCGCCCTCCCAGAGCAGCGCGACGCCGACCTCCTCGGCGCCCACCGGCGTCAGGTAGGCCTCGGCGCGCGCGCCGAAGACGACCTCGACGCGCGCGCGCCCGCCGGGCAGGCGCAGGTGCCGGCGCACGCCGAAGCGCGGCACGCCGCGCGCCGGGCACGCGAGCCCCGCCCAGCCGCGCACCTTCGAGCGCAGGCCGTCGGCGCCCACCACCCAGCGGGCGGCCACGACCCCGCCCGCCACCTCGACTCCGCCGCCCGCCGCCAGCGCCGTCGCCGCTTCTCCCCAGCGCAGCTCGACGCCCGCCGCCTCGGCGCGCGCCGCGAGCACGGCGTGGAGCGCGGTGCGGCGCACGCCGCGCCCGCGCGCCCCGGCCGGGAAGTCGGCCTCGGCGGCGCGGCCTTCGGCGACATAGCGGATGCCCGCGAACGGCCGCCCGAGCGCGCCCAGATCGACGCCGAGCTCGGCCAGCGCCGCCAGCCCCCAGGGCATGATCCCTTCGCCGCACGCCTTGTCGAGCGGCGGCCGGCGCCGCTCGACGACGGCGACGGAGAGCCCCTCGCGCGCGAGCGCGAGCGCGGTCGCGAGCCCGACCGGCCCGCCTCCCACCACCACCGCGTCGCGCGTTCCCGGCATCGGCTCTCCGCCCGGGCCGCGTCAGCTCGGCCGCTCGAGCAACCGGCGGCCGGCCGGGCGCAGGAAGCGGGGCACGGGCGCTCCGGCGCGGCGCGCGAGGCCGGCGAGCGAGCAGCCGAGCACGCCGAAGCCGTAGCGCACCGCGCGCGCGAAGCCGATCGAGGAGGCCTCGGCGAAGTAGCGCGTCGGGCACGAGATCTCGCCGACCCGGTAGCCGGCAGCCAGCGCCTGCACCAGGAGCTGGTTGTCGAACACGAAGTCGTCCGAGTTCTCCGCCAGCGGCAGCTGCTCGAGCACCTCGCGGCGGAAGGCGCGGAAGCCGGTGTGGAACTCCGACAGCTTGCTGCCCAGCGCCAGGTTCTCGAGCAGGGTGAGCGCGCGGTTGGCCACCCAGCGCCAGAGCGGCATGCCGCCGCCGCGCGCGCTGCCGCCCAGGATGCGCGAGCCGAGCACCAGGTCGTAGTGGCCGGAGCCGATCATCGCCGCCATCGCGAGCACGAGGCGCGGCGAATACTGGTAGTCCGGGTGAAGCATGACCACGATCTCTTCCGGCCCGGCCAGCGCGGCGCGGTAGCAGGTCTTCTGATTGCCGCCGTAGCCGCGGTTGGCGGGGTGGACGATGGTCTCGAGCCCGAGCCGCCGCGCCAGGTCGGCGGTCTCGTCGCGGCTCGCGTCGTCGACCAGCAGCACGCGGTCCACCTCGGGTGGAATCTCCGCCACGGTGCGCTCGAGCGTGCCGGCGGCGTTGTAGGCGGGAAGGACGACGCAGACCCGAAACGATCCGACCATCGCGGCGCCCGGAAGCCTACCGCGCCCCGCTGCGCGCCAGCGCGCGCCGCCCGCGCCACCAGGCGCGCGCCAGACCCAGCGTCCCGGCCGGCGGCGGCGCGACCAGGCGGCCGGCGAGGTGGAGGGCGAGCGTCTCGCCGCGGCGCAGCTTGCCCGACGAGGTGCGCGGCAGCGTGCCGGGCGCGAGCAGCACGACCTCGTCGGCGGCCAGGCCCGCGGCGGCAAGCACGGCCTCCCGGCAGCGGCGGGCGAGCGTCTCGCGCGCGGCGGCTTCGAGGCCGCGCCGGTGCTCGACGAAGAGCAGCAGGCGGTCGGTCGCCTCGCCCTCGGGACGGTGCGAGACCGCCACCGCGCAGCCGCGGCGCACGCCGGCGAGCGCGTCCACCGCAGCCTCCACCTCGGACGGTGAGTGATTGCGGCCGCGCAGGATGAGCGCGTCCTTGGCGCGCCCGGTCAGGTAGAGCTCGCCCTCGTGCCAGAAGCCGAGGTCGCCGGTATCGAGCCAGCCGCCGGCCAGGACCCGCTCGCTCTCCTCCGGCCGACCCAGGTACTCGCGCATGAGCGAGGGACCGGAGACGAAGACGCGCCCCACTCGACCCTCGCCGAGCGCTCCGCCACCGGGTCCGCGCAGCTCGACCGCGAAGCCGGCGAGCGGGCGGCCGACCGAGACGACCTCCGCGCCCGCGGGGTCCGGCCGCGCCCGGCCCTCGGCGGCGAGCGGCTCGCGCGCCACGCGCAGGCTGCGGAAGCCCGCCCCGAGCGGCGCGAAGGTGACCGCCAGCGCCGCCTCGGACAGGCCGTAGACCGGCGCCAGCGCCTCGGCGCGGAAGCCGAAGCGGGCGAAGCGCGCGGCGAACGCGGTGAGCGTCGCCGCCGACACGGTCTCGGCGCCGCACAGCGCGTTCGACCAGCTCGCCAGGTCGCAGCCCTCGAGCTCGGCGTCGTCGATGCGCTCGGTGGCGAGCGCGTAGGCGAAGTTCGGGGCGACCGAGATGGTGGCGCGATGGCGCGCGATGGCACGCAGCCAGAGCGCGGGGCGGCCGACGAAGCGCTCGGGCGGCAGCAGGGTCAGCACGCCCGGCCGCTCGAGCGCCGGGAAGACGCAGCCGATCAGCCCCATGTCGTGGTAGAGCGGCAGCCACGAGACGCCGCTGTGGCGGACCGTCGCGCTGTCGGGCCAGAGCGCGGTCAGCGCCCGCGTCTGGGCCAGCACTGCGTCCTGGGTGAGCGCCACCGGCTTCGGGTCGACGGTCGTGCCGGAGGAGAACTGGACGAGCGCCAGGTCCTCGGGGGCGCCGGCGAGCGCGCGCGGCGGCGCCTCCGGCAGCTCGGCGAGCGTGAGCCCGCCCAGCCGCGGCCGCGCGCGCTCGATCGCGGCGCCGGCGAGCGCCCCGATGCGCCGGTCGACCAGCACCGCCACCGCGCCGGCGGCGGCGAGCATCGCCGCGGTGCGCTCCTGGTACTCGGCGAGGCGCGCCAGGCGCACTGGCGGGTAGAGCGGCACCGGCACCGCGCCGGCCGCGAGGATGCCGAAGAAGGCCTCGAAGAAGGCCGTGCCGGTGGGGTAGACGAGCGCCACGCGCTCGCCCGGCTCGACCCCGAGCGCGGCGAGCCCGCCGCCCACGGCCGCCGCGCGGCGCGCGACCTCCGGCCAGGCGAGGAAGCTCTCGCGCTCGGCGCCGTCCACGAACCGGAGGCCGGTGGCCGGGAACGCGCAGGCACGCGAGAGCAGCTCCTGCAGGGTCGCGGGCGCGCTCCTCATCCGGTCCTCAAGCATCTCACGCGGGTGCCGCGCGAGACGCTCCTTCCGGTCGGTTCCCGGGGGCGCGCTCCCGGTTCAAGCGTGACCCGCGCGACACCGTGCGCGCCGGGATTGGGGCTAGAATGCGTCGTCCGTCCCGCTTCGCCCACTCCCGGAGGCCCGATGCGCTCTGTGCCCGCCGTGATCCTCGCTCTCGCTCTGCTGTCGGCTCCCGCCGCCGCGACGGCGGACAAGATCTCGCCCGCGCTCGCGCGCGCTCTCGCCGACGCCCCCGACGGCCGCGCCGAGATGCTGGTCGTGATGGCCGAGCAGGCCGACCTCGCACCGGCACGTGCGCTCGCCAGCAAGGCGGCGAAGGGCCGCTTCGTCTTCGAGCAGCTGACGGCGACCGCGAAGCGCGTCCAGGCGCCCCTGCTGGCCGAGCTCGCCCGCCGCGGCGTGCCGCACCGCTCGTTCTGGGCCGCGAACTTCGTCTGGACCCAGGGCGATCTCGGGCTCGCATTGGCCCTCGCCGCGCGCGGCGACGTCGCGCGCCTCGACGCCAACCCCCGCCTCGTGCTCGAGGAGCCGGTGCGCGACCTCGCGGCGCTCGACGCCCCGACCTCGCCCGCGGCGGTCGAGTGGAACATCGCCCACGTCAACGCCAATGACGTCTGGGCGCTCGGCTACACCGGCCAGGGCGCGGTCGTCGCCGGCCAGGACACCGGGTACGACTGGGACCACCCGGCGCTCATCGACCAGTACCGCGGCTGGAACGGCTCCTCGGCGAACCACAACTACAACTGGCACGACGCGATCCACTCCGGCGGCGGGGTCTGCGGCCCGAACTCGACCCAGCCGTGCGACGACCACGGCCACGGCACCCACACCATGGGCACCATGGTCGGCGACGACGGCGGCAGCAACCAGATCGGCATGGCGCCCGGTGCGCGTTGGATCGGCTGCCGCAACATGAACGTCGGCGTCGGCACCCCGACCACCTACATCGAGTGCTTCGAGTGGTTCATCGCGCCCACCGACCTCGCCGGCCAGAACCCCGACCCGGCGATGGCCCCCGACACGATCAACAAC
>JAFNAE010000191.1 GCA_017860005.1 Acidobacteriota bacterium
GAGGTCCTGCGCGGTGTGCTCGAGGCCGGGCGCGACGCGGTCGACATCTCGTTCTTCCCCGAGGATCCGTTCGAGCTCGACCGGCTGGCGCGCGAGCGCGGCCGCGTCGCGATCGTCGACTGCGGCGTCGCGCCCGGGCTCTCCAACCTCGTGCTCGGCTACCACGCCGCCCGGCTCGAGCGCGTCACCCGCTTCGTCTGCTACGTCGGCGGCCTGCCCGAAGTGCGCCTGTGGCCCTACGGCTACAAGGCCGGCTTCTCGCCGATCGACGTGCTCGAGGAGTACACGCGGCCGGCGCGCCTGGTCGAGCGCGGCGAGGTCGTGGTGCGCCCGGCGCTGTCCGAGCCCGAGCTGCTCGACTTCCCGGGCGTGGGCACGCTCGAGGCGTTCAACACCGACGGCCTGCGCACCGTGATCTCGACCGTGCGCTGCCCCGAGATGAAGGAGAAGACGATGCGCTACCCGGGGCACATCGAGCTGATGCGCGTGCTGCGCGAGAGCGGCTTCTTCGGCAAGCAGCCGGTCGAGGTGCGCGGCCAGCAGGTGGTCCCGCTCGAGCTCACCGCGGCGCTGCTCTTCCCGCGCTGGCAGCTCGAGGAGGGCGAGGCCGACCTCACCGTGATGCGCGTCGAGGTGGACGGCGTGGAGGCGGGCGGCCGCGAGCGCCGCTTCGTCTGGAACCTGCTCGACCGCTACGACCGCGCCACGCGCACGACCTCGATGGCGCGCACCACCGGCTACACCGCGACCGCCGCCGTGCGCCTGCTCGCGCGCGGCGCCTGGACGCGGCCGGGGATCGCGCCGCCCGAGCACCTGGGCGCCGACGAGACCTGCTTCCGCTCGATCCTCGCCGACCTCGCCGCGCGCGGCGTGCGGCTCGAGGCGGCGCCGGCGCCCTGATCCCGGCCCGGCCCGTCCGCGGCCGCGCTCACAGGTAACCGAGCGCCTCGAGGCGGGCGCGCTCTTCCGGGTCGAGCTCGCTCTCGCCGTGCGCCGCCGGGCGCCGCGCCCCGGCCACGACCTCGCCGCGCTGGGCGGCGTGGGCCGCGCGCAGCGCGGGCGTGCAGGGCAGGACACGGCGCTGCGGCGGCGCGCCGTCGTGGCACTCCTCCCCGGCGCTCCACTCGACGCGCCGGCCGGCGCCGCCGTCGAAGCCGGTCAGCGCGCGGTCGAGGCGCGAGGCGGCGAGCAGCGGATGGATGGCGTGCTCGGTCTCCTCGAACAGGACGCCGGCGCGCGCCGCCAGGGCGCGCTCGTCGGTGAGCAGCAGGCCGCGGCCCGGCGTCGCCGCCACGCCCCCGGCGCGCAGCACGGTCGGGAACAGGTCCACCAGGCTGACCGGCAGGTCCACCGCGCGGCCGTCGCGCTGGCCCGGATACTTGACGATCAGCGGGATGTCCACCAGCTCCGGATCGAGGCGCGCGGAGTGCGAGAAGAGCCCGCGCTCGCCCAGGAACTCGCCGTGGTCGCTGGCGACGACGACCAGCGCGGCGTCGAGCAGGCCGCGGCGCTCGAGCTCGTCCAGGATGCGCCCGGCCTGGCGGTCGGCCTCGGCGACCTCGGCCGCGTAGCCCGCGCGCAGCGCGGCCACGCCCGCCGCCTCGGGCGCGATGCGGCCCTCGAGCAGGTCGCGCCAGGCCTCGCCCGAGCCGCGCGCCAGCTCGCGCCAGCGGCTGCCGGCCGGGATGCGCGCGGCCGCCGCGGCGAGCTCCGGCGCGCGCGGCGAGTCGGCGGGCGGCAGGTACGGGTAGTGCGGGTCGAACAGGTTGACGAACAGGAAGAGCGGCAGGCCGTCGAGCTCGCCGAGCAGGTCGAGCGCGCGGTCCGCGAGCGCCCGGCCGGGCGTCTCCCAGCGCTCGGGCACCTCGTAGAGGCCGAAGCCCTGGGCGACCCCGTAGCCGTGGCGCAGCAGCGCGCCGCCGGCCAGCCCGGCCGTCACGTAGCGCGCGCCGAGCCGCTCGGCGAGGGTCTCGAAGTCGCGCGCCAGCAGGTCCCGGGTGACGCCGGCGCCGTGCTCGACCGGGTAGAGGCCGGTGAACAGCGAGGCGTGTGCGGGCAGGGTCCACGACGTGGACGACGAGGCGCGCCGGTAGACCGTGGCGCCGCGCGCGAAGCGATCGAGGCGGGGCGTGGCGCCGGCCGGGGCGCCGAAGGCGCCGAGCGCGTCGCGCCGCGTGGTGTCGAGGGTGAGCACCACCACCGCCGGCACGCGCGCGCGCACCGGCACGAAATAGGGCCCGCCCCAGAGCGCGGCCCCTCCCGGCGGCGGACCGGCGACGTCGAGCTCGATCCGACGCTCGCCCGCCGGCACCTCGAGGCGCAGCACGCCGTCGCCGCCGGGCTCGATCTCGACCGCGGCCTCGCCGTCCGGCCCGCGCGAGGGCCGCCGCGCCACGAAGCGCGCCCGCGCGCCCGAGAGATTCGCGACCAGGGCGACGAAGGTGCCGCCGTCGTCGCGGCCGAGGTCGATCCGCTCCGACCAGGCGCCGAGGGTCGCGAAGCCGTCGCGCCAGCGCGCGCCGCGGCCGGCCAGGCCGAGCTCGGCGAGCTGGCCGAGCGCCTGGTCGCGCTCGAGGTCGGCGGCGGCGAGCGCCACCGGCGCCGCGCGCGCGGGCCGCAGCACGATCCGCCGCAGGGCGAGCGGCGCGCCCCTCGACGGCGAGACGAGGCGCAGCTCGTGGCGCCCCGGCGTGAGGGCGGCGGCGGGCACCGTCACCACCCGCCGCCGGCCGCCCACGACCTCGACGGGCGCCGGCTCGCCGTCCCAGCGGACCTCGAAGCGCGCCTCCGGCGCGGGCCAGAGCACGAGCACCAGGTCCTCCCGGGACGGTCCCTCGACGCGCACGTCGAAGGTCCCCTGGCGGCCGGTGCTGCGCCAGTGCCCGGCCGCGTCGACCGCCCATTCCGGGCCGGCGAGCACGAGCGAGCCGGAGAGGCCGAGCAGGCGCCCGCGCAGCCCGGCGAGCGGCGTCGCGCTCGCCGGCGGCGCCGGTCGGGCGTCGCAGCCCGCCAGCGCGCAGGCGGCGAGGACGAGCGCCGCGCGGAGGGATCGACGGCCGGGATCGCGCATGGGCCGCGGCAATGTAGCACGCGCCTCCGCGCCCGCGGACCGATTAAGATCCGCGCATGACCCGACCCGATCACCTCTCCCCGGCCGGGCGCGAGCGCGAGGCGGGAGAGACCTTCGACATCCTCTCCTACTTCCACTTCGCGCTCGCGGCGATGATCGCGATGGCGGCGCTGGTGCCGCCGCTCTACCTGGCGATCGGCCGCGCGATGGCCGCGCCGGCCGACGCGAGTCTGGTGCGCACCGACGGCGCGCGCGCGACCGAGACGTTCACCCTGGTCGCCGTCGCCGTGCTGGTGCTCTTCGCTTTCTTCGTCGCCGCGCTGGTCGGCTGGGGCGCGCGCTGCCTGCAGAAGCGCGAGCGCTGGTCGCTGTGCGTGGCCGCCTCGGGCCTCGCCTGCCTGTTCTTCCCGCTCGGCACGCTGCTCGGCGGCTTCACCCTGCAGCGCCTGCTCGAGCCCCGGCTGCGCGCGCTGTTCCGGAGCTGACCGGCCTCAGTCGTGGTGCTCGGCGGGCTTGAGCCGCTCGGCACCCGCCAGCCGGCCCGCGAGCCGCGCCGGGTCGTGGATGAGGATCGGCAGGTGCTCGGGGCAGATCCAGAGCGGCTCGCCGCGGTACTCGAGCCGCACCAGCGGCACCACCGCGTCGTCCCGGTCGCAGGCCACGCAGCGCTTGGCGGCCATCGTCGTCAGCCGAGCGGCAGCGTGGCCAGGAAGCCCGGCGGCCGCCGCGCGCGCGTCGCGCGCTCGAAGGCGTGGCCGTAGCCGAGCAGCTTCGCCTCGCTCCACGCCGCGCCCAGGAAGGAGAGCCCCCAGGGCAGACCCTGGACGAGCCCGGCCGGGACGGTCAGGTGAGGCGTGCCGGCGACCGCCGCGGGCGTGGTCGCCGAGCCGCCGTAGTGGTCGCCGTTGACCCAGTCGGTCAGGTAGGCGGGCCCCATCGACGGGCAGACCAGCGCGTCGAGGCGCTGGCCGGCGAGCACGGCGTCGAGCCCCTCGGCGCGCGCCAGGCGCCGGCAGGTGTCGAGCGCCTTCGCGTACGCCTCGTCGGTGAGCGAGCCCTTGGCCTCGGCCTTCTCGAAGATCTCCTGCGCGAACCAGGGCATCTCCTCGGCGGCGTGGGCAAGGTTGAACTCGATCAGGCCGGCGAGCGTGCGCGGCTGGCCGCGCTCGGGCAGGCCGCCGAGGTAGGCGTTGAGCCCGTGCTTGAACTCGTAGAGCAGGACCTCGTACTCGGCGTCGTCGTACTCGCCCTTGTGCGGGATCTCGACCGGGTCCACCAGCTCGGCGCCGAGCGCGGCGAGCGCCGCGAGCACGCCCTCCATCTGGCGGTCCACCTCCGGGTGCCAGCCGAAGAAGTTGCGCGCCACGCCGAGGCGCGCGCCGCGCAAGGCGTTCTCGGAGAGCGCCGCGCGGTAGTCCTGCGCGGCCCGCCCGGCGCTCGCCGCGGTCGCCGGATCGCGCACGTCGGTGCCGGTCAGGGCGCCGAGCAGCAGCGCCACGTCCTCGACCGTGCGCCCCATCGGCCCCGCCGTGTCCTGGCTCGCCGAGATCGGGATCACGCCGGTGCGCGAGACGAGCCCGACGGTCGGCTTCAGGCCGGCCACGCCGTTGAACGACGACGGGCAGACGATCGAGCCGTCGGTCTCGGTGCCGACCGCCGCCGCGCACAGGTTGGCCGACGGCGCCACCCCCGAGCCCGACGAGGAGCCGCACGGGTTGCGGTCGAGCGCGTAGGGGTTGCGCACCTGGCCGCCGCGCCCGCTCCAGCCCGAGGTCGAGCGCGTGGAGCGGAAGTTCGCCCACTCGGAGAGGCTGGTCTTGGCGAGCAGCAGGGCGCCGGCGGCGCGCAGGCGCTCGACCAGGAAGGCATCGCGCCCGGGCTGCGAAGGCAGCAGCGCGAGCGAGCCGGCGGTGGTCTTCATGCCGTCGCCGGTGTCGATGTTGTCCTTGATCACGATCGGGATGCCGTGCAGCGGCGAGCGCACCTTGCCCGCCTTGCGCTCGCGGTCCAGGCGCTCGGCCTCGCGGAAGGCGTCCGGGTTGGGCTCGGCGATGGCGTGGGTGCCGCGCGCGCCGCGGTCCACCGCCTCGATGCGCTCGAGGTAGAGCTCGACCAGCCGCGCGGAGGTCCAGCGCCCCTCGGCCAGGCCCGC
>JAFNAE010000192.1 GCA_017860005.1 Acidobacteriota bacterium
GCCGCTCCAGCCGAGACGCTCGAGCAGCGCCAGGGTCTCCGCGACGAGCACGCCGCCCGAGGACGGCAGCGGCATCGAGGCGAAGCTCCAGCCGAAGCGCTCGAAGCGGAGCGGCTGGCGCCAGAGCGGGCGGTAGGCGGCGAGGTCGGCCTTCGTGAGCAGGCCGCCGTGCCGGCGCGCGGCGGCCTCGATCGCCGCGGCGACCGGCCCCGAGGTGATCGCCTCCGGGCCGCGCGCGGCGTAGGCCTCGAGCGTCGCGGCGAGCTCGGGCAGGCGCAGCCGCTCGCCCCAGCCGGGCGGGCGGCCGCGCGGCAGCCAGACCGCGGCGGTCTCGGCGAAGCGGGCGAGCCGGTCGCGGTCCTCGGCGAGGTGGCGCGCGGTGCGCTCGGAGATCTCGAAGCCGTCCCGCGCGAGCGCGATCGCCGGCTCGACCACGCGCGGCCAGGGCAGGCGGCCGAAGCGCCGGTGGAGCTCGAAGTAGCCGGCCGGGGACGCGGGCACGCCGGAGGCGAGCGGCCCCACCAGCGAGGCCTCGGGCAGGGGCTCGCCCCGGCGGTCGACGAACATCCGGGGCGTCGCCGCGGCGGGCGCCGTCTCGCGGAAGTCGAGCGCCGCGATCTCGCCGCCGACGCGCACGACCGCGAAGCCGCCGCCGCCGAGGTTGCCCGCCTCGGGGTGCACGACGGCGAGCGCCAGGGCGGTCGCCACCGCCGCGTCGACCGCATTGCCGCCGGCCGCGAGCACGGCGAGCCCGACCCGCGTGGCGTCCGCCTCGCCGGAGACGACCGCGCCGCCGCGCGCGGCGCGCGCCGGGGCCGCGAGCAGGGCGGGGACGAGCAGCAGGGCGGCGCCGGCGCGGCGCGCCGCGGCCGGGCGCCGCCTGGCTGCGGCGTGCGGGGGAGGCGCGGCGGCGCTCATGCCGCCGCCCGCCGCACCAGGGGACGGAGGCCGGCGAGCAGAAGCAGCGCGCCGCCGAAGCTCGCGACGATCGTCGCTCCGGTCGGCAGGTCGAGCACGAAGGAGAGCGCCACGCCGGCGCCCGAGACCAGGGCGCCCAGGATCCAGCCGAACGCCAGGCGGAAGGCCAGCCGCTCGAAGAACATCATCGCGGCCACGGCCGGGACGATCAGGAAGCAGAAGACGAGCAGCACACCGGCGATCGCCACCGAGGAGGTCACGACGAAGCCGAACGAGACGTAGAAGAGGAAATCCCAGAAGCGGATGTTCCAGCCTCGACGCGCCGCTTCCTCCGGATCGAGCGAGATGAGGAGGAATCGCTTCCTGAGCAGGTAGTGGAAGAGCCCGACAGCGGCGTACAGGACGGCCGTCCTGCCGAGCTCCGTCCAGGAGACCGACAGGATGTTGCCGACCAGCATCTCCTTGAGGTGCTCGGTCTCCTGGGTCGCCTTCGACATCACCAGGATGGCGACCGCGGCGGAGACCGCGTAGACGATGCCGATGATCGCCTCCTGCGGGATGCGCGTCCGGTGGTGCACACGCGAGAGCGCGAACACCGCGGCGCCCAGGAAGGTGAAGCCCAGCGACCAGAGCCAGGCGGCCTGCGAGTGGAGGTCGAAGCCCGCCAGGTAAGCCACCGTCGTGCCCAGGGCGGCGATCTGGGCGAGCGAGAGATCGACGAAGATGACCCCGCGCTCGACGACGTGCACGCCGAGGTAGGCATGGATGCCGGTGAGAATCAGGCTCGCGACGAAGGCCGGCAACAGCAGGTCGAAGATGGTCATTTCTGGCTGGCCAGGGCCGCTGCGAGAGCGCTCACATCGTAGTCGAAGAGCGCGAGGTAGTCACCGATCTCGGGCCTGCCCCCGACGGACGGATAGAGCGTCACCACCTTCGCCCCCGTCTGCTGCGCGATGTGGTCCGGCGTGCGCGAGTCGAAGTACGGCTCGATCAGCACGACCGGCACCTTCTCGCGCCGGATCAGGTTGATGATCTCGAGAGTGTGGCTGGGGGAGGGCGGGATGCCGGGCTTGGGCTCGATGTAGCCGATCACGTCGAGATCGAAGCGCTTCGCCAGGTTGGGCCACGAATCGTGGTAGGTGACGACCTTGGTCCCTGCGAACGGGGCCAGCTTCGCTCTCCACTCCGCGAGCTTGAGATCGAGCCGGCGCTCGAACTCGGCGAGATTGCGCGCGAAATCGGCGGCCCCGGCCGGATCGAGCTCGGAGAGCCGGGCGGCGATCGAGCGGGCGATCGTGCGTCCGTTCTCGGGATCGGTCCAGTAGTGGGGGTTGCCGTACGGGTGGACGTCCCCCATCGCGCGGGTGATGGGGGTGGTCGGCCGCTGCAGGATCTCGCAGCCGGCGGAAGCGTCGAGGTAGCCGGGGTTGCCCGGGTGGATCCGTTGGTTGCGGCTCTGGTCGATGAGCGGCGGCAGGTAACCGATCTCGAGCTCGAGGCCCGCCACGACGAGCAGGTCGGCGCGGGAGAGCCGGAGCACGAAAGAGGGTTTGGCGTCGACGAAATGCGGGTCCTGGTAGCCCTTGGCGAGGGCGAAGGTCTCGACCCGGTCGCCGCCGACCGCCTGCGCGAGCGCGGCGAAGTCCTGGAGGGTCGAGACGACCTGCAGCTTCGCGGAGCTGGCGGCAGGAAGGCCGAGCGCGAGCGCGATCAGGAGCGAAATACGAGGTGCCGATCTCATCGCGGGCCTCCGGTCAGAAGGGGTGGGCGCCGTGGGCGCCGAGGATGAACTGGAGCTGCATCAGGAGCTCGTCGGCGGTGACGTCTTCGGCGTAGCGTCGCTGGCGGTACTCCGCGCGCAGGCGCGAGAACTCGCTGGGGTCGAAGGTGAGACCGAGCGCGAAGCCTTCGTCGCGCAGCGACGCGTCGTCGGCGCGCTCGGAGGATTCCAGCCGCCCGAAAGCCCACCAGCGGCGCGCGAGGCGCGCCTCGGCGGAGGCGAACCAGCCGAGGGCGCGCTGGTCCCCGTCGGGCGTCTCGCGGTCGCTCTGGAGGAGCTCGCCGCGGAGCGTGAAGCCGCGGTAGTGAGCGGTCCGGAGAGGCTTCCAGCGCCAGGTCAGATCGAGGCCCGCGAGATCGGTGCGCGCGTCGGGGGTGGAGCCGTTGGGGCCGGTTCCCCAGGAGAGCCCGAGCTCCAGGTTGGCGGCCTCCGACAGGTCGCGGAAGAGCTTGAGGTGACTGTTGTAGGCGAGATCGTTGCGGTCGGCCGCCTCGAAGAGTCCCTCGGCGTCGCCGCGGAAGGCCTCGACCGTCAGCTCCGAGAAGGTCTCTCCGATCGGGAAGATGCGGGACACCGAAAGGCCGTCGCCCCGCCACCCCTCTTCGCCGCCGAGCAGGCTGACGAGGGGCAGCGGCTTGTCGGCCCAGGGGAGGTAGTGCATGTGCTGCGAGTTGGTCTTCCCGAACGTGGCCAGCACGCGGCCGACGCGCGCGAGAAACTGCGCGGGCAACGCCGTGAAGGTGACGTAGCCCTCCTCGACCTCGGCGCCCTCCTCGCCGAAGGCGACGAAGATGTCGCCCTTGGCGTAGGGGTCGATCACCGCCTGGAAGCCGAGCTCGACCTCGCTGAGCTCGGCGATCGGACGCGACTCGTTCTCGTTGTCGCCGGCTACGGCGAAGAAGTTGCCGATCAGCGAGATCGCCGGATTGAAGTAGCTCGAGGTCTGCGCCGAGGCGGCCGGGGCCGGGGCGGGCGGTGCGGTGGGCGCCTCCGGCCCGGGCGGCGCCGCCTCGAGCGCGGCGAGCCTCGCCTCGAGCGCGGCCAGTTGAGCTGCGTACTCCGCCCGCAGCTGCGCGATCTCGGCGCGCAGCTCCGCGACCGGATCGGGAGGCGGGGCGGAGGGCTGGGCGCCGAGCGGCGCTCCGAGGGCGAGCGCGGTTGCGAGGGCCGCGGCGGCCCGTGGTCGGCGCCGGCGCAGGAGGCTGGGAACGATCATCGGGGACTCCCTCTGCTGCACTTCGTTTGCCTTCGCGAAGACCGGACCGCGCCCCCGCTTGACGGTGGGAGACGCCGGGTTCCGGCGCGCACGCCGGACGCGATCAGACCGGGGAGAGGGAGAGGGGCGGGGCGCGGCCGGAGCGGCGGGCGACCTGCGTCGCCGATGGCGGCGGGCCGCCGCGGCGGGGTCCGTCGAGCGCGCCGCGCTCCGGGGGCCCGGCGAGGGCGCCGAACCCGCCGCGCTCGAGCGGCGAGGCGGAGACCAGGCAGGCGGCGCAGGCGGGCTGGTGGTCGGCGTACGCACGATCCCAGTGCGGCGCCCGGCCGCACGGCTCCGTGCTCTCGATGCGCGCCCAGGCGCGGCCGCTCAGATCCTGCGCGCCGTCGCGGTGGGCGTGGGCCAGCGACTCGAGGTCGAAGCTCGCCGAGACGGCGAGAGCGAGCAGGGGGGCGAGCGAGGCGCGCAGCCGGCGGCCCATCCCGAGAGGATACACCGTGCCCGCGCGCGCCTCGGCGTCGCGCGGCCCGGCCCAGGAAAACGGGGGCCGGGCGTGAGCCCGGCCCCCGAAGGACCCTCCCGGAGGGCGGCGGCTACTGCGCCGACACGTCGTCGACCCGGAAGGTGGTGATCAGCGACGAGTCGGTGGTGCCGCGGAAGCGGATGCGCACCGTCTGACCCGCCCACGGGGCCAGGCTGTACGGACCCCGCTGCAGGTAGACCCCCGCCGTACCCTTGTTGAGGTTGCTGAAGGTCGCCAGCGTGCCGAGCACCGTGCCCGACGTGTTGGTGACTTCGACGAAGAGACGATCGTAGACCGTCGTGGTCGTGGTCTCGCTCGACGTCACGTTGAGCCAGAAGGTGAGGTTCGGCGAGGTCCCGGCCGGGATCGCGATCTGCTGGTACTCGTTGCCGTTGGCGTTGTTGACGTTGCCGAGGTACGAGTAGGCGACCCCGCTGTGCGGATAGCTGCCGGTCGAGCGGTAGGCGTTGCCCGACAGCACCCAGGGCGTCGTACCGGATTCGAAGCCGCCGTTGACGATCAGCTGACCGCCGCCCGAGCAGGTCTGCGTGGTCGCCGAAGCCTGCGCCGAGTTGCCCGAATCGCAGCTGCCGTTGGAGGAGCGCACCACGTAGTAGTAGGTGGTGCTGCAAGTCAGGCCGGTGTCGGCGAAGGAGGTGGTGGTCGAAGTGCCGACCTGCGTGTAGGGGCCGCCGCTGGTAGCCGAGCGGAGGATCTTGTACGAGGTGGCG